>JABDCB010000017.1 GCA_013288325.1 Bacteroidota bacterium | reverse complement strand
AAATACCACAATGAAAGCAAGGCTCCAGCCAGCGCAAGCGGTACGGTAAGCATAATGATAAACGGATCTATAAAGCTTTCAAACTGAGCAGCCAGCACCAGATAGATCAGTACCAGCGCCAGCAAAAATGCAAACAGAATATTCGATGAGCTTTCGGCAAAATCGCGGGAAGATCCCGTAAGCTCTGTAGAGAATGATTCGTCAAGGGTCTTTTTAGCAATCCGGTTCATCGCTGCAATACCATCTCCAATAGTTTTACCAGGAGCCAATCCGGCGCCTACGGTAGCCGCCATGTATCTGTTAAAGTGAAAGAGTTGGGGAGGGCTGCTCTCTTCTCTTACATTGGTCACATTATCCAACTGGATAAGATCTCCGTTTGCATTTCGGACATACAGCGATTTGAGATCCAACGGCTCATCTCTGTTCGCACGATCCATCTGACCTATCACCTGATATTGCTTTCCATTCAGGTTGAAATACGCAAACCGGTCACCGCTATACGCCAGCTGTAATGTCTGAGCTATGTCCGCTACAGAAACACCCAGGTCTTTTGCTTTATCTCGGTTAATTGTCACATCCAGCTCCGGTTTATTGAACTTAAGATTTATATCCACAACCCCGCCGAATGTAGGATCCTTATAAGCCTCCTCCATAAACTTAGGGAGATACTGTTTCAGTTTCTCAAAATTCGGGGCCTCCAGTACATATTGTATAGGCAATGAGTTTTTGCCACTACCGCCAACACTAATCGTTTGCTCCTGAATAATAAATGTTCGTGCTTCCGGATATCCTTTCGAAACCTTCGTCATCATTCGGGCAATCTGATCCTGACTTCGGCCTCGTTTATCAGCATCCTCTAATACCACACGCATCATTCCCGTATTGACAGATCCGGAGCCCGAAAAGTTAGGCGCAGTAACACTGATACATTGTGTTTTTTCCTTGATTGAATCATTTACCAGGGCCGTAAGCTTATCCATGAAGTTATCCATGTACTCATAAGAAGCTCCTTCCGGCGCGGTAACAGCTACCCGTAACCAGTTTCTGTCATCCAGCGGAGCCAGCTCAGAAGGTACTAACCGGCCCACAACAAATATCATCACCACACAAACTCCGATAATAACAAATGCCCAGGAGCGTCGTTTCATAAAGTTGCTGAGCGACCTGCGATAGCTCTCCACCATATTTACAAAAAACGGTTCTGTACGCAGATAGAATTTACTTTTTTTCTCATTCTTCCTGATCAGCTTTGCATTGAGCATAGGAGTAAGGGAGAGTGATACGAATGCAGAAATCAACACCGCTCCTGCGACCACCACACCGAATTCCCGGAACAAACGACCTACAAAACCCTGAAGAAAAATAACCGGCAAAAACACCGCCGCCAACGTGATGGAAGTGGAAATTACTGCAAAAAATATTTCTTCCGAACCTTTATAGGCTGCTTCCAAAGGCTTCATGCCGCCCTCTACCTTTTTATAGATAATTTCCGTCACCACAATACCGTCATCTACTACAAGTCCTGTAGCAAGCACGATGGCAAGCAAGGTCAGAACATTGACAGAGAATCCCATGATATACATAATGAAAAAAGCACCCACAAGAGAAACGGGAATATCGATCAGCGGTCGGAAAGCAATGAGCCAGTCGCGGAAAAAGAGGTAGATAATAAGAATCACGAGTACAATGGCGATGAGCAGCGTCTCCTTCACCTCCTCAATCGAGTTTTTTACAAATTTGGTATTGTCCAATGCAATATCCAATGAATAGTCTTTCGGAAGGTCTTTTCGTATGCTTACGAGACGTTTGTAGAACTCACTGGCAATATCAATATAATTGGCTCCGGGTTGAGGAACAAGCCCCAAACCAATCATGGGTGTTCCGCTTTGCTTAAGAATCGTCTCTTCCGTTTCAGGTCCCAGCACAGCATAACCTATGTCCCGGAGTCGGATGATCTTTTCCTGTGTTTCAAGAATGATCAGATTATTAAAACTCTCCTCTGTTGTAAATTTACCGATGGTTCTTACGGTAAGTTCCGTCTTATTTCCTTCTATTTTCCCTCCCGGCAATTCCACATTTTCCCTGTCCAATGCCTGACGTATATCAAGCGGCGTCAGTTTAAAAGCCGCCAACTTAGAAGGATCCATCCAGATACGCATGGCATATTTTTTTTGGCCCCATACCTGAATACTACTTACACCGGGAATAGTCTGAAGACGCTCGGCGATAATGTTTTCAGCATAATCGCTTATTTGCAGAATGTTTTTGGTATTGCTTTGAATCGTTAATGCCAGGATCGCATCCGAATTGGCATCCGATTTAGTAACCGTAGGTAAGGCATCAATATCCAGAGGAAGCGATCGTACAGCCTGAGAAACCTTATCTCTCACATCATTCGCTGCAGCTTCCAGATCGGCATTCACATTAAACTCAACGGTGATAACACTCGACCCCAGGTTGCTGGCAGATGATAAGGAACGGATACCGGCCGTACCATTAATAGATTTTTCAAGCGGCTCTGTAATCTGTGATTCGATTACATCTGCATTAGCTCCAGTATAATTTGTCCTGACAGTAATAATCGGAGGGTCGATGGAAGGGTATTCCCTTACTCCCAGGAACGTATATCCTATAAAACCGAACAGCACAATAGCCACCGACATTACAATAGCCAGTACCGGACGCTTTATACTTATGGATGATAAACTCATTGAACTTACTTTGTTTGCATGATTGTAACAGGGCCTCCCGGTTTCAGCTGCATAATTCCTGTCGTAATAACCGTATCTCCATCACTCAATCCATGCGTAATCTCAATCTGTGTATCCGTACGTGATCCTGTTTCAACAGGTCGTGGTACGGCAATTCCGTTTTTATATAAAAAAACGTTCTGCCCTTTCAACACCGGCACCAGGGCTTCTGTTGGTATCATAATGGTGTTAGGGGCTTCATTCATAACCAATTCAATTTTTGCAAAAGCCCCGGGATGTATCTTGCCTTGTTTGTTGGAACAGATTGCCCTTAGTTGAAGTGTTCGGGTAGCAAGATCTATTTTGGGTTCTATCGCGTATATCTGCCCTTCAAATTCCTCTGTCTGACCGGATGCATGGAAAGTAAGTTTCTGTCCTTTCTGGATCGAGCCCGAATATTTTTCAGGAATAAAAAAATCAATCTTCATAGGATCCAGCTGTTGCATGGAAGCAATTTTTACTGTAGGCGATACATAGCTGCCTTCACTCACACTTTTAAGACCTATAACACCGTCGAAGGGGGCATGCAGTTCTGTCTTTTCAATTTGTGCCTTTGTAAACTCAATATCGGCATCGGTACCTTGTACCATATTCAGGGCTGCATCGTATTCCTCCTGACTTACACCTTTCATATCAAGCAGTTTCTTAAGACGGGCTTCTTTCTCGGAAGCTAGTTTTCTTTGCAGTTCCAGTTTCTTCATCTGTGCCACCAGATCGGCGTCATTCAGTTTTAGCAACAAAGCTCCTTTCTCCACTTTGTCTCCTTCTTTAAATAGTATCTGCACAATTTTTCCGGATGCTTCCGGTTTCAGATCTACCTCTTCATTAGATAGCGTGGTACCGGTAGCAACGATACGGGTTTCGAATTTCCCAGCATGAACAACCGTAATGGTTACGTTGCTTGGTACAGGTTTGGATCCAGGGCTGGCTTGTTTTTGCTCACCTCCTCCATTCAGAAATACAACTTTGCAGATCACCAGCCCGACAATAAGCACAAACAGAATGATGGGAAATCGAAGCTTTTTCATTTACCGGGTTTAACTAATTTCAAATTCAGAATAATAATGTGCAAGGGCCCCTCAATCAGGTCAGGGATAGATTTTAAGTCCAATGATGCCTATGAGGATGAGCGTGATGAATAAAAGACTGGAAAGAGAAATGGACTCTTTTAGGAGTACACTATCTACTATCTTCACACCTATCAGCGCTATAGCCATCCAGGAAGCAAAAGCAACAGAGGCAGGTATTTGTTTCATTGCTTTTGAAAAGCAGACAATATTGCCTACTCCGAATAGGATATAACCGACACCCGGTAGTAACAGCAGTAAATTGTCGGCACTGGAAAACAGCAAGCTAAACTTAAAGGTCATGAGTTTCTTCAGGTCGAAAAATTTCAAACTGAAAATCCAGCAAATCTCACAGATAGAGGCTATGATCAGAAAAACCCAGGCCATCATACCGATACACTCTTTTTAGTGTCCCTGGCCACAGGTGTTTCCTGAACTGGTGAAGGCACTGTTTCTTTAGGAAGGGTTTTGCCAAGACCTGTCATGCGAAGCAGGGAAGGGCCTATACGTTTATATGAACTGAAGAATCTGCGTTTCATCCATTGCTCTTCATCCACTTTTTTAAACAAGGCAATAAACTGAAGAAAATAATCCTTTGGATAGGCATAAGGCAGGCCGTATTTTGCAGGTTTAAAATCGGGATGATAACCGGTTCCGAATATCCAGTCCCAGATTGCAAACTTGGTGGCATAGTTGGAGAAGAATACTTCCTGCTGATCGGCATGGTGCCACTGATGCATTTCAGGTCCATTGATAAAATACTGCAATTTACCGGAACGCACATTGATATTGGAATGGATATACATGCCCCATACACCATCAATACAAGCCTTGATAGGAATTACAATTGGGTCAGCACCCAACAATATGATTGGAAGAAATTCCACCGTTTGGTTGATGATAATTTCCAATGCATGCGAACGTGATCCTGCAACCCAGTCGATGGCCGTAGCTGAATGATGTGCCTCATGCGTACGCCATAATATCTTTGAATTGTGCTGCCAGCGGTGAAACCAGTAAATATAAAAATCGTGCACCACCAGAAAGAATAGCACTTGCCCCAATATTGGCCAGTCACTCACCAGATGGCGGGAAAGATGCCAATGAAGATCGATGGGATGAATGATATAATCGAATATGAGGATTTTTAAAATGAAATTCTGAACAATCGAATACCAAAAAAAGTCGGTCCATATACCTTCCCGTAAAAAGGGCAATCCTTTCCGGTACGGAAATTTCCGTTCCAGAAAAATGAACAGGCCCATACTGAATACAAGAATGGACGAGGTGATATATACAACGGTTTCTTCAGACATTATGCTACAACCAGTAATTACTTTCCATTCATCTGATGCGTCTGCACTCGGCGTAGTCGTTTAAGTGGACCCAGCTCACTATCATATACCTTTTTCACTCCGTCACCCAGGGCTACTTCAGCAGAGCGGATATCCCTTACCAGTTTAGCCATTCCCGGAACTTCCACAGAGGCTGCATGATCGGATCCCCACATGGCCCTATCAAGTGTAAAATGACGTTCTACAAAACAAGCCCCTATAGCTACTGCAACCACGGTGGTAGCAAGTCCTGTTTCGTGACCGGAGTATCCAACCGGAGTATCGGGATACATTTCCTGAAGGGTATTGATCATACGCAGATTCAATTCTTCAGGAGGACAAGGATAAGAAGAGGTAGAATGTGCAATCAGCAGATTATGCATTCCGAAAACTTTAACCGCATCTACAATTTCATGTTGTGTCGACATTCCGGTAGAAAGGATGAGCGGTTTGCCAGTTGCTTTTATTTTCTTAATCAGATCATGATCGGTAAGTGAAGCAGAAGCAAGCTTATACATAACAGGGTTAAACTGTTCTATAAAATCAACTGATGGCTCATCCCAGCAGGAAGCAAACCAGGCAATACCTTTTGCTTTACAGTACGAATCAATTTCGGCATATTCGTCCATGCCGAATTCTGTTTTCCGTTTATAATCGATATAGGTCATTTGTCCCCACGGCGTATCACGCATCACGTTCCACTGATCCTTAGGGACACACAGTTCGGGAGTTCTTTTTTGAAATTTAACGGCATCACAATGGCATTCCGCAGCGGCATCAATCAGCTTTTTGGTGATATCCATAGAACCGTTATGGTTGATACCGATTTCCGCTATAATATAAGAAGGTTGGCCGTCGCCTATTTTTTTATTATTTCCAAGATCAATAATTCTCATCGCAGGTTGTTTGTTAAGATGTTTGTTTACAATGTATAATAAATTCGGCAAATTCTCTGAAGCAGCCATGCCCACCGGCTGTATTACATGGATAGTGAATCGCATGACGGATCAGATGCATGGCATCCGAAGGACAAGCCGCAAGGCCCACAGCCTCCAGCACTTCCAGATCATTTACATCATCCCCTATATATGCCACTTCTTCCAGTTTCAGATTCTTTCTCTTCAATATCTCATGCAGACGGGGCAGCTTATCTTTCACTCCCAGATGCAGTTCCGTGATCCGGAGCTTCTCTGCTCTTTTGGCAAGCGAGGGCGACATCTCTCCTGTTATGATTCCGGTTTCTATGCCGCACAGTTTGGTAAGCCGCTCCACTCCCATTCCATCCCGTATAGAAAAACGTTTCATCACTTCTCCTTCGGCACCATAATATACGCCGGTATCCGTCAGCACCCCATCCGAATCGGTCAGGAGCAAACGGATCTTTTGGGCCCGCTCAATCGCTTCTTTCGCGTTAGTTGTCATATCGCTGTCCATCCCCCATCCACTACCAGGTTTGCGCCTGTCATATACGAAGAGGCATCGGATGCAAGAAACACCAAGGCTCCTTTATAATCTGTAGGCTTTGCCATTCTGCCCAGCAATGTTTTACGGGTATAGTTCTCTACAAAATGTTCATCCTGGCTATTCTCTACACCACCGGGCGAAAGAGTATTAACCCTTACTCCTTTATTACCCCAATAAGCAGCCAAAAAACGGGTAAAGTTGATGACGGCTCCTTTTGTTGCCGGATAAGACGGGGATTTGTAAAAGTTATGCTTCCCGTCTTTGTCTTTATATATATGCTTTGATCGGGTCCTACAATACCGTATGTTGATGCGATATTGATAATGCTTCCACTGCCCTGTTCAGACATCGGTGTTCCGAAAATCTGGGAACATAAAAACACACCTGTCACATTCACTTGCCAGGAACGGTCCCACATTTCCAGCGGATAATGTTCAAACATACTTTGTTTGCCGGCAAGCAATGGGTTTTCAAACATGTCATTGATAGCGGCATTATTGACCAGGATATCGATCTTTCTATAATGGGCCACAATTTTATCGCGCGCAGCTATCAACGATTCGGGGCGGGTTACATCCACTTCTATTCCCATATGTCCCGCACCCAGAGCTGCCGCCTGTTCTCTGCATTGCTTTTCATTTACATCCAGCAATACCACATTAGCCCCGGCTTCCGCCAGAGCTTCGCAGTGCTTTTTACCAATCAGTCCGCAAGCTCCTGTAACCAGAGCCGTCCGGTTTTTCAATGAAAACAATTCCATCATCAGCTTTTAACCGCAGTCTCTTTAGGTTTCATATTAAAGTTGCTCACCTTACGGAACACCGCTTCCAACGGTTCTCCTTTCAGGAGCGAAGCCACCTTATTTTCTTTTTGTGCATCCTTCAGCAACCCGAGCACTTCACGGTATGCTTTCAGAGTATAAGCCAGATCCTGTTCGGTATGTGTAAAACACATATTGTGGAAGCCAGCCCACAGGATACCGCGTTTGATCATCTCCTGCTGAACAAATGATTTCAGGATCAACGGATCGCCTGCTGAAGCATCAAAGGTAACGATGGTGCGGCAGTTATATCCTGAACATTTGGTCCAGGAATCAATTCCCAGCTCCGTAGCAATCTTGTTATATCCCTCTTTCAGCACAGCACCCATTTTATCAAGAGCTGCCGATACTTTTTTCTCCTTCATCTCTGTAATGGTTGCAATGGCTGCAGCCATGGAAAGAGCTTCACCACCAAATGTGGTAAAGAAGAACACTTCCTTTTCAAATAGCTGCATCACATCTTTTCGTCCGGTAAGCAAGGAGATAGGCATACCATTGGCAAATGCTTTTGAATAAACGGCCAGATCGGGGGTGATACCGAAATATTCCTGTGCTCCACCCAAGGCAATACGGAAACCACTCCACATCTCATCAAAGATGAGCAGGGTGCCGTTTTTGCGACAGGCATCCTGCAACTTCTGCAGGAAATTATCTTTCGGTGCTTCAAAAACAAAAGGCTCGAGGATAACACAAGCTGTATCGGCATCCAGCGAATCGATTACCGATTGTATATTGTTATAATCAAACGTGCTGGTCAGATTCTTGGTTTCTTCCGGAATACCTTTATCGCGGCTGGTGATACCGATATACCAATCGTGCCATCCGTGGTAACCACAGCACAATACCTTTTTTCTTCCGGTAAAGGCTCTTGAAATACGAACCGCTGCACTACACACATCAGCACCGGTCTTGCTGATACGGATCGATTCAGCATTCGGAATAATGGAATGAACCAGCTCTGCCAGCTCCACTTCCATTTCATGCATCAGAGAGAAGGTGATACCATCTTTCAGTTGTTTGATGATTGCCTCATCCACTTTATCATAACAGTATCCGAGCGATAAAGGCCCGATACCCATGTTATAGTCGATGTATTCATTCCCATCCACATCCCATACGTGGGCATTCTTCCCGCGCTTTAGATATTTGGGGGCAAGGCCTTTCATAAATTGTCCGGGACCTTTTGCAAGGGTTTGTGTTACCGGATGCATAATCTGCACAGCCCGTGCATAGAGCTCATCGGAATGAGTAATATCGGGATACGTTGCGTTGAATTCGATTTTGTTAGCCATGTCTTATGCTTTGTGAAGGGTTTTTTTAGATAATTCGAGAAGAATACGTGCTGCCATTTTTTCTCCGGTGAAGCCTTCATGGTTCAGTACTTCGGAGAGCAGAGCCGGTTTAAACCATTTATCCTGTAAGGATATCGGGAACACATTACCTGCTATACGGTGTTTCAGGAACACCTCTGCCAGGATGGTATAAAGACCGCCAATTTGAAAATGATCTTCTATGGTCACCAGCAGCTGGCTGTTACGCGCTGCTTCCAGGATTGCTTTTTCATCCACCGGTTTTAACGAACGCATATTGATGAGTCCTACTGACAATCCTTCTTTTTCAAGAAGTGTTTTTGCTTTCATCGTTTCTTCAAACAGCATACCGTAAACCAGCAGGGTAATATCGGAACCTTTGGCTACCACCTCCGCTTTACCGATTTCAAAATGCGGATCGTGCTTGTATTCACCTTTACGTGTGGTAACTCTTACATACGAAGGATGCGGGGAGTTCCAGATAACGGGCAGGGCATGCAGCATATCCTCTTCATCGGCAGGACAAAACACCTGCATACCCGGAATGCCGCGCATGATGGATACATCTTCTATAGCCTGGTGTGTGGGACCGTTACCATCGGACAAAAAGCCGGGTACATAGCTGCTCAGTTTCACAGGCAGGTTGGCAATACCAACATCGGTGCGGATAAATTCAAAAGCACGCATCGTCAGGAATGCAGCCAGGGCATGTACTACCGGTATCCTTCCTCTCAGGGCCAGACCGGCAGCTGTGCCTATCATAGTCTGTTCGGTAATACCGGTATCGATAAAACGATCTTTCAGTACCGGGGGCAGATTCTTGATCAGGGCCCGGTTCTCCGATGTCATGACCACATAACGTTCGTCCTTCAGGACCAGTTCTTTTAATAGTTCTTCGTAGCTCATGACTTATCGTACTGTAAGGGTTTCTGAATGCAGATCTGTTTTTCCATCTCCGTGCAGTTCTTTCATCAGGGAACTTATTTCCTCTTTTGAAAAATTACAGAACCAGCGGTCGGCACGGGCTTCAATACTTGGCAGCCCTTTTCCGCGAACCGTATCTGCAATAATTACACTTGGTTTTTCCTTGTCAAACGGCAATGCCTTAAAAGCTTCCTCCAGCGCATTAAAATCATGTCCATTGATTCTTTTCACGACACAACCGAACGCTTCAAATTTATCGGCCAGGGGCTCCAGCGGAATAAGATCTTCCGTAGCCACATTGGCCTGGAACTGATTCCTGTCCACCACAAAAGTAAGGTTATTTAACCGATGTGCATGGGCCACCAATACCGTTTCCCATACGGTTCCTTCATTCAGCTCCCCATCGCCGGTAATCACGATCACTTTGTTATTCTGTTTGCGAAGTCTTATGTCCATAGCCACTCCCATCGCCACTGCTGGCAGATGCCCCAGCGAGCCGGAATGGAATTCCACTCCCGGCACATTGCGATTAGGATGCCAGTATACGGAATCTGTAGCTTTCAGGTGGTTTTTCAACCGGTCTTTCTCCATCAGCCCCAGCTCGGCAAAGGTGCCATACATAGCAGGGACGTCGTGTCCTTTGGAAAGGAAGAGGTAGTCTCTGTTAGGATCCTTCAGATTGGTCTTGTTTACATTCAGAAAATCGGCATACAGGTATACCAGCAAATCGGCACAGGACAAGGAGGCTCCTGTAAAACAACCTCCGTCGGTGCTCAGATTAATGATATGCTCCCTTACGCGGAAAGCGATTTCTTGTAATTCTTTTTTTCTTTCTTCCGTCATGCTACAGCTGTTTTGTTTGTTCAGGGCTTATCGTTTTCAATTCTTCCAGGTGGTTACGGTACCAGTTCACCCCTGCATACTTACTGTTTATTTCAAATATCTCTTTGCTTGATGCCACATTCAGAATATCTGCTATTCCGAAACGTGGATTGGAAGCATATAAAACCCCGTAGATTTTCTCGATGAAGGTATAATCCTCCGGATAGTCGATGGTCCATCGGTGCGACATGGAGTAATCTTTTCCTGTTTCCCATACAAAGTTACCGATCCGGAATTTATCCGGGTTTTCCCATATATAGGGTGTTGTATGTTCCCGCTCCAGTCCGCGGGTTGCCTCTTTCCAGGCTTTCTCCAGCGCTTCATAGGTCATAATTTCCACATCGTTTCCATCGGGATAGGAGGCCGGGTGCAGATTACTTACATAGTCTAAATTGGGCCAGCGATCCAGAAAAAAACGGATACCCCGGTCAATAATCTCCGGATCAATAAGGGGACAATCGGATGGTATCTTGAGAATAATATCGGCATTGAATTTCAGAGCCACCTGATAATGTCTGTCTAGCAGATCGGTAGGGTGGCCGCGGAAACAGGTAAGGTGATGTTGAATACATAATTCCTCCACAGCATCATCTGCCGCATCGGTAGTGGTGGCAATAACGACTTGTGTACATAAGTTGCTTTGCAACACGCGTTCCGCCATGCGGTATAACAGCGGCTCCGAAGCCAATGGCATCAGAATCTTACCCGGCAGACGGGTAGAACCCGTACGGGCTTGTATAACGGCTACGATGCTAGCTGGCAGTTGCAAAGGCGAGGGTATTGGCAGGCGTATACTGTTTCAGAAACTGGGTTCCGCTTCCTTTAAAATCAATAAAAGCACGGCATATATCGGCAATATTCCGGGCCGAAGTACCGTTGTTCTGAACAGGTACCAGTCGGTGGAGTTCTTCCACATCAAAATAGGAATGCACTTTTTTACCCAGCACAATGCCTACATACACTACGGTAGAGAACTGTGTGATGAGCTCCACACTGTTGGCAATCATATCATTGGTATTGCCTTCGGTAAAGACAAGTGTATCTGCAGGAGCATGATCCTTGATTTCCTGAATGGCTCTGTCACGCCTTTCATTGGGATGAAGCTTGAATATCAGCCGGCGTCCGGCAGCGATCTTCACCGCCTTCTGAATAAATTCCGGACGGTTATCCTTGCCCAGGCATTCCCGTATATCCGAAGTGGCCACCATCACATAATCCCGGTGTGGGAAATCGTTTTTCAGGTGACTATGCAGGTTATCGAAATTGGGAATACCTGTCACCACTATTTTACCACGATCGGTACCCATGCGGGCCAGATGATTTTTATACCCTTCGGAAGCGGCACAATAAATATCGCAGAGATTGGATGATCCGTTGAGTGAAGTACCCAATGCCAGGTAGCGCGGCAATTTCAATGCCTTGGTTATCTTGGCCAGTGTATTCATTCCATCAATCATGCCTTCCTGTATCCATATAGTGGGAATACCTTTGAGGGCTCCTGGCATGATTATATCCGTGCAGGCAACCACCAGGCTATACGTGTTATTATAAACACTGGCACGATAATCGTTCCGGAGGTTATGCTCTTTGAGATATTGATCCGAACGCGCTTTGAACTGTCCGGCCAAAGCCGTGTGTTCTAATAGCCCAAGCTTTTGCGTGGTGCGGATAATAAAATGGTTGGCGAAAATCTGGCTGAAATAACAATCAAAATCATTGCTCAGGTGCAATGATATCTGATGCATTTGAGTCGTTTGGTTGAGCGAACCACCCAGAAAAATGATCTTTTTTTTGGACATCTAAAACCCGGGAAATAGAGGGGCAAAGGTACTAAATTCCGGCACGTCCGGCAAAATTCAGTTTTCACATAAGAAGCTCTGAATTAATGAAATAAGAAGTATTTCGTACTTTTGCACATTCTGAAAAATATGAAGTATATCTGCTGCCTTCTATTTGTTTTCTGTTTTTACAGCGGATTCGCCATTTCTTACTCCGGCCCATGCGATACAGTACCTCCTCCGAAAAGCCAGGATTCTACCAAGGTTATGCGCTTTTATCATAAGGTAGCCAGTATATTTAAGGATAAGAGTTATGTGATTGCCCCCGAATTGGGTGGAAAACCCGAAACAGGTATTTCAGGCGGTATCTTTTGGCTCCAGGTATTCAAACTTTCCAAAAGTAATGACAGTACCGTACGGAAATCCAATACGGAAAGCTATATCGATTATACGGAAAAGAGACAGATTCTGGCACAGGTCAAGAACAACCTCATCTTCAAAAATGAACGATTCTTCCTCAAAGGCGAAAATTTTTATAACAAGTACCCAGACCTGTTCTGGGGTGTCGGCAATTCCACTACTGCCGCCATGCAACAGCCTATTTCTTATGATCTGATCAGCATCAATCAACGTTTGCTGGGCCGTATCAGTACCCGTTATTTCCTCGGCATCATTTACCAGTATATTAATCTTAACAATGTTACCTTTAACAAGGGAAGCATTCTCGATACCGGCAATATCTCCGGATCTCACGGAGCCAAAACCTCGGGTGTGGGGTTCGATTTCCTGTACGACTCGCGCGATAATATCCTCAACAGCTACAAAGGTTTCTTCCTCGAAGCATCCAGCGTCTTCAACCAGCCTGAATTCGGGGGCAATCACTTCTATAATAATTACACCATCGATATGCGCGACTTCATCAATTTCGGTGGGCGCAAAGTATTGGCCCTGCAAGCCATCATCAATTACAATACCGGCGATGTGCCTTTCAGAGAGATGGCCCAGATAGGAGGAGATATGATTATGAGAGGTTATTATTTCGGCCGGTACAGGGATAAGCTCATGGTAGCCGCTCAGGCCGAATACCGCTTTCCCGTTTACAAGGTGGTAGGTCTTACCGCCTTCCTTTCCGGAGGAGAAGTAGGACCCAACTTTAACAGTCTCAGCTGGGATACCATGCATTTTACCGCCGGACTTTGTCTCCGGATTATGATCAACAAGGCCGAACGGCTCAATATCGGTATCGATTCAGGAATCGGACCCGGTACTTCGGGACTCTATTTCAACCAGGGAGAAGCTTTTTAACGGAAGTAAAACAAGCAGAACCCGCTCCCACCACCCAGTATAAACCCGCAGATTACCTGCAACGGCGTATGTGCTTTCAAATACAAACGGGCCATACACACCACCAGAGTAAGAAAGGTGATGATCAGATACGGAACAAGAAAAGCCGAATCGGAAGCCTTCAGAAAGAGTGCTGTCACAATCCCGAATACACCTGCTACCCCCGATGAATGGGTGCTTATTTTCCAGAAACGATTTACAATGGTAATGGTAAGTACTGTAATCGTGCTGGCCAGCATACCCATGGCAAGAGCGTCGGTTTTGCCATACCGGTTGTATAACCAGGCGGTGATTACCACATACATCCCGCTCAGAAACAACTGGGGCAGGTAGCGATCCTTCTGGTTGTTCATGGTAATGTCCGAAATCTTCTTGGCTTTATATAAGATGTAGATAAGTACGAATGTGATGGCAAACGTAGCCAGGAAAATATAGAGGATGGCCAGCAGCTTATCGGTTAAGCCCGTAATGGAGGCTGTTGCCGGAAAGTAAAAAAGGATGATAAAAAAGAGATAGGTAGGGGCAAACAGGGGACTGATGAGAATCGAAACCAGGTTGGCAAGAAATTTCAGCATTCTTATGATCGTTTATCCTGACAGAATTCATTTCTGACAAAAAGCTTTTAAAGCCCCGCAAAAATAGTCAGGACGGATGAATAAAGGAAATCCGAAGGATAAGTGATTGTACCTCAGTATCTTTCTGCCAAACAGCAAATGCTATCTACCTGTGTTACAACGTTCCACGAGCATTTTGCTTTGGCAGGTTATTTCTATTAACTTTGTCTTAATGATGGCTTCACAATCTTCCCCTTCATCTGCTGCCCCAAGGCTTATGGTCTGTTGTGGGCCTTCTGAATAATAAGCACATCGCGGATTTTATCCGCCTGGTATCCTGTCTGATTTACGGGGTATTATCAAAGCCATATCAGTTCATCAAAAGTTGAAAAAGGAGCGTATTATATGTCAGTAAAAAAGAGTTCTTCAAAAGGAAAGAAGAAGACCGCAGCATCTAAACCTTCTCCCCGAAAAGTCATACCCCTGGAAAAGAAACCCGAAACCAAACCTCTGGAAAGCGACCCTTTCATGGAAATCTATTGGGCCGAAGATGAGGAAGTGGATGGCAAAGCGAAGAATACCGGGAGTTAAGCCTCCTCCACCCTCTTCAGGTGATTCAGAGCCATCCGGATTTGTCCGTATGTGGCGGCTTCGCCCAGTTCATTTTTAATAAAGGAGAGCAGTTTGTTCTCCGTTTTACCTGCCGCTGTTTTTATTCTCTCAAGCAAGGCTTCTTCCACAAAGTCGAAAATCTTGACCTCTCCATCAGCAACCAGCTCGGCCAGATGTCCTTCTATAGTCGAAACAGCCATCTCTCTATACTGGGCAATTTCTTCCGTCTTTTTTCCTTGTCTGTACAAGGCAAGGGTTTCCAATTTGCTTTCTCCTCGGGCAGGTGTTTTTTTCACCTCAGATGTTTTTTTCACTTCTGATGGTACTATGGCCATATCAAGGTTGCCATACGATGCTCGTTCTATAAGGCGTATTTTGGTTTCCAGGGAATTCTCCACCTCTGTCAATTGACGGATGAACTTCTTGAATCCTTTTTTCCCTTTCAGCTTTGTTCGGATTTCTTCGAGGGGAAGCATTAGCCCATGTTGTACCTTTTCTGTAAAGAATTTTTTTGCCCCTGTCACTTTCTGAATAAGCCAAGGCTCATTCAAGGGATTTTCTGCAAATTTTTTTTCCAGCTCGACGATAAACCGTTCTGCTACTTCACCTTGTTTACGGGCATTATCCAACAGGAGAGAAAACGGATCTGTTTCCATCCCTCCCTCCTTAGGCGCCTTTCCTTTGGACGCTTCCTTTAACAGCTCCAGATCCTGTACTGTTTTTTTCCAATCAAATGCACGCATCAGCATAGCGGCGGCATATTTTTTCTTTTCTGTTTCCAGCCTCCCGATCAGTTCATCTGTTTTATGCTCCCCTTTCGAAAACTCCCTGATCTGCTGATCAGTGAAGATGTGGGAAGAACGGATAGGAGAAAGCAGGGTAATTCCTTCCAACGTCCTGCACCTGCTCAGGGCCACATATACCTGTCCGGCAGCAAAGGATTTATCCGCATCGAGGGTTACGTCATCGAACGTGAGTCCCTGACTCTTGTGGATAGTCACTGCCCAGGCCAAACGTAAGGGGTATTGGGTAAAGCTTCCGATTTCCTCTTCTTCCAGCTTCCCCGATGCTTTATCCAGTTGGTAACGAATGTTTTTCCATTGCTCCTTTCCCAGGGAAAATGACTGCTTTTCATTGTTCAGCTTTACCATGATCTGATCACTACTGATAGCACTCACCACGGCAATGGTACCATTGACATATCTTTTTTCCGGATCGTTACGGATAAACATGACCTGTGCACCCACCTTCAGTTGCAATTCTGTTTCGCAGGGATTGGAAGATTCCGGAAAAGTTCCTTTCACCTCGGCTGAAAAGCGATGTAAAGGGGTTTCAAGCTTTTGAAGTTCCTGCAGGTTGATACGGTCGGCCTGTGCATTGTGCGTTACCAAGGTGATCCCTTTTTTAGTTCTGTTTGCTCCCTCGCTAATACAGCGCCGGTTCAGCACTTCCAGATCATCCGCCGACATCCGATTGTTGCGGATTCCGTTCAGGATGCGGATAAAGGTTTCATCGCTCTGGCGGTAGATCTTTTTAAGTTCCAAAAAAAGCATAGGACAGTTTTCCATTGCTTTAGCACTAAAAAAATACGGACTGGCATAATGATTTTTCATCACTGCCCAGTCGGCCTCCCTCACTACCGGCGGGAGTTGGTATAGATCGCCTATAAAAAGCACCTGCACCCCTCCGAAAGGCGTATTTTTCCGGTTACGGAAATGACGAAGTGATTCATCTATCATATCCATCAGATCGGCACGGACCATGCTCACCTCGTCAATGATAAGGAGTTCCAGCTCGTTGAGCAGTTCAGTTTTTTCTTTGCTCAGGCGCATACCCCTGAACAGGGAATAGCAGTTCACGAACTGAATCTGTTCCGAATGGGTAGTGTACTCCGGAAGAAAGGGGAGGAGGGGAAGCTGGAAAAGGGAATGGATGGTGACCCCTCCTGCATTCATGGCGGCTACTCCGGTAGGAGCTACAATAGCAGTATTCTTAGTGCTATGTTCCCGCACATATTTCAAAAAGGTCGTTTTCCCTGTTCCGGCCTTGCCGGTGAGGAATAAGTTCAGGGAAGTTTGGTTAATCACTTCCCAGGCCAGGGAAAATACTTCGTTGTGCTCTGGTGCACTCATGAGATGCTAAACTTATCGGATTGCCTGTTTTTCAAACAACCTATCATCGACAAGGTAATGAATTTAGGAGGGGGAAGTCAAGCTAAATGCCCCGAAATGATTCACCTAGGCCCTTTCTG
Source organism: Bacteroidota bacterium (assembly GCA_013288325.1). GTDB lineage: Bacteria > Bacteroidota > Bacteroidia > Palsa-965 > Palsa-965 > Palsa-965. The sequence continues at coordinate 30,028 of JABDCB010000017.1, read as the reverse complement.
CTTCATGGTGGAAAATATCGGTCCCTATAGATACTGGGAAGAGCCGACGACCTCTTGTCCCGCAAGGCGGGACAAGAGGTCTAGCCATGATGTACACAAAATGGGTCATAAAAAAACCCGTCAACCAAGGGCTGACGGGTTGTGGAGAATATCGGAGTCGAACCGACGACCTCTTGTCCCGCCTTGCGGGACAAGCGCCTAGCCAGCTTGGATCAATTGCTCAATATATTTGCGGCTTTTCTGGCGTTTAATTTCTTTTTCCCTCTTAAGAGCAGCACTTTTATCCACATGTTTTTCAATGAATGCGAGTTTCCATGGGATACCCGCTTTGGTAGATCTGGTAGCGCCTTGATTATGTAGCAGTAACCTTAATGAAGGGTCATGTGAACTGCCTACATAGTATTTGTTCACCTTTTCGGAGTATAGAATGTATACAAAATGAGCCATAAAAAAACCCGTCAACCTAAGGGATGACGGGTCGTGGAGAATATCGGAGTCGAACCGACGACCTCTTGCATGCCATGCAAGCGCTCTAGCCAGCTGAGCTAATCCCCCATTTATAAAGCGATAAAATTAAGAACGTTTGCACTAATAGAGAAAAAGATCTCAACTGTACCGGCGACCTCTTGTCCCGCAGAGCGGGACAAGCGCTCTAGCCAGCTGAGCTAATCCCCCATTTATAAAGCGATAAAATTAAGAACGTTTGCACTAATAGAGAAAAAGATCTCAACTGTACCGGCGACCTCTTGTCCCGCAGAGCGGGACAAGCGCTCTAGCCAGCTGAGCTAATCCCCCATAAAATTCAAGAACGGATGACAAAAGTATCAAAAACCGGGGATTAGGCAAATTTTACTAAAAAAAAGGAGGCTCTCTGCCACCCTTCCCTATTCGAAACTCCACCTCAACCCCATGCCCTCTTTCTCCATAAAAGATCAGCCAACGGGCCAGTGAAAAAACAATATGCAATTTGCTTTCCAGCGCTTCGCTATTTGTTTCAGGTTGCTCTCGCTGATCTTTCAAATAGAGCAACTTCTTTTCTCTGGCAATCTTATCTGCAATCTTCATAAGACGGCGTCCGTAATCCAATGCCTCTGTAGCTATCTTAGTTTCCCTTGCTTCCCTCACCAAATCCTGACCGATTAAATCGGCACAGACTTTCAAAAACTCCCCGCTAAATACATTCGCATCTCCTTTCAAGGAGTGGTATACCGGCAACCCATCCTTTTCTTTGGCCAGTTCAATTACATAATATCCATCATGTATCCTTAGGAACTCTGTTTCCGATAACTGTTTATCTGTTTCCAGATACTTTTGTCGTAACCAGTTATCCGCTTCTTTATCTCTTCCAACCCTTGGGGCCTGGATGGTTTCATACGACTTGATTTGTATCCTGAACCATTCCAGAGCCAGAAACAATTCCTCTTTTGACAATTTTTTCCGGGCGTTGAGTTTGTCGGCTAAAGAGAGTCCCCGCTTTTCTTTTCTCTGAATAATTTCGGATAGCTCCTTATACCGCTCTTCAAATCCGGGTTTAGATTTTCCCGTTGGTCGCATATCAAGCCCCATACACTGTAGTTTGTTCGGAGCTAAATTACATTCGATTCATTTTTCACTTCGATCGTAATTTCATTTTCCTTACGTCTTCAGAGGCATCCTTTACCACATCTATTCTTTCGTGTTACAGGAATGATACTATACATCCATGGAGACTTACTTACCGGAGCGCAAAAAACAGACAGAATATTTGAAATTATTCTTACGTCCTGATTTCATATTACCCAACTAACTCCCCTCCTTTGCCGTCGGCTTCCCTTTACCGGTATTGATTAAACGCTGTAAGCTATTCTGTATATAACCCGTCCAGGCATTGGAGCAACTTTTGAAACACTCCAGTTCGGGAACCAGACCCAGGTGAGAAAAACGTACTTGTGTTTGCTCTCCCTTTTTTGAGATTTCAAAACTGATCTTGGTCCCCGTCCATTCTGTCTTATCTCCGTTCCAGGGAAGATAGCAGTCGGTGATCACCCAAACTACTTTTTCACCTGGCACCACTTCTACTATTTTGAATGTCTTCCACGTGGTTCCAAAACGGACAGTGAAAATATCGTGTAGTTTGTTGGTGCGGCCCTCTATATTTTCTGTCCACCAGCCGTGTACATTGTTGATGGCAGCAAAGGCTTCCTGAGGTGCTGAATGAGTTAACAGGGTGGAGGTGAAGTCGGATTTCATGATTTGAGATTTATGATTTATGATTGGGGCCTTATTTCTTCTTAGCGTATTTCGTTTTTCTTTCTTTGGGATTGGGTTGACCCTTACCCTTTGTTATCAGATTAAGCAAGCTTTCTTGTATATATCGCGTCCAGGAGGTAGCGCAGATTCCATAACATTCATATTGCCTCACTAAACCATAGTGGGTGAAACGCAATTGGGTCTTATCCCCTTTTGAAGAAATATCGAAACTAATCCTGGTACCTGTCCACTCGCTTCTGTCTTTTGTAAAACTGAAATAGTTGTACTTAACCAGCCATACTACCTTTTTGTTCGGGATCACCTTTATCAGCTTCATCTGACAGTAATGCACATCCTGGTAATGATAAGTAAACTCGTCATGGAGCTTCCCGGTGCCTCCTTCTATCTCCTTCGACCACCATCCACGTACATTCCGGATTGCATCGAAAACTTCTTTAGGGCTTTGATCCACCACCAGGGTGGAGGTGAAATCTGATGGCATCTTTTTTTTCATGGCTTTGTTTTTTAACATGTATGATACAAATGTAGGCTGCAAATATCATGAAGAAGGGGTGCTAAATAGACATTATCACGGGTTGATTTGGACAGACTCATTTCTTACCTTTGTCAAAACAAAACCCATGAAACACCTTACCATACTGGTCCCCGACGGTGAAAACAACCTCAGTAGCATTGTAGGTACTTACAAGATATTTACCAGGGCCAATGAGTATTGGAAGAAGACGGGTAAAAAGGAATTATTCAACATTCAGCTGGCAGGCATTTCCAAAAAGGTGGAGTACTATGAGGGTTTGTTTACCGTAAAACCTCACACGAGTATTTCGGTTATAACAAAAACCAATCTCATTATCATACCCTCCCTCAACCACAACTATCAAAATGCTGTGAAGGGGAACAAAGCAATGATTGACTGGGTGAGGAAACAATATAAAGAAGGTGCAGAAATAGCGAGTATATGTACGGGTGCATTTATCCTGGCATCATCAGGGATCCTCGATGGAAAAAGCTGTTCCACCCACTGGGCGGTAGAAGAGGAATTCAGAAACATGTTCCCTGAAGTGGATTTGCAAACGGATAAACTGATCACCGATGAACATGGTATTTATACCAACGGAGGCGCCTACTCTTTTCTTAATCTCGTGATTTATCTGGTGGAGAAATATTATGACCGGCAAACGGCCATTTATTGCTCCAAGGTGTTTCAGATTGAAATGGACCGGAAAAGCCAGTCTTCGTTTACCATCTTCACCGGACAAAAACTACATGGAGATGAGTTAGTGAGAAAAGCACAAACCTATATTGAAAGCAACCTCCACGAAAAAATTTCCTTTGAGCATCTCTCATCCAAATTTTCCGTCGGCAGACGAAACTTTGACAGACGCTTTATCAAAGCCACTGGTAACACACCCCTGGTTTATTCTCAACGCGTGAAAATAGAATCGGCAAAAAAGAAACTCGAAACGACCCGCAAAACAGTTAACGAAGTCATGTATGAAGTAGGCTATTCGGATGTAAAAGCATTTCGGGAAGTATTCAGAAAAGTGACAGGCATGTCTCCCCTGGAATATAAAGGGAAATATAATAAGGAAGCTGCTGTTTAGCGCAGCACCTCCCTTCTGCAATCCGGAAGCCCCTGCCTAACTACCGGAAAAATGTAACTATTTGGAACAATAATGTAATCTTTCCGCAACAAGGTTTCCTATCCTTGCAGTGTCTGTTATTCCCAGAGTATAACGGCTCATTCACATTTAACATTAACCTATTTAATCATACCTCCCATGAACAAAAACAGGCTTTCCCCCGCATTGGCGTCGGCATTAAATGCGCAGATGACCAAAGAGGCATATGCTTCACAGATCTATTTATCCTTTGCTTCCTGGGCCGATACCCAGGGGTTTGAAGGGGTGGCCACTTTTCTTTTTCGTCATGCCAACGAAGAACGAAACCACATGATGAAGATTCTGGAATATATTTTGAAAAGAGGTGCGCCCGTTACCATTGCAGCTATCCCGGCTCCTCCTGCTCATCCGGCCAGCATCAACAACTGTTTTGAAATGGTTTTTGCCCACGAAGTGGATAATACCACCTCCATCTACAAATTAGCTAAAATGAGTATGGATGAGGAAGACTGGGCCACCTGGAATTTCATGCAATGGTTTGTGAAAGAACAGGTGGAAGAAGAAACCCTTGCTTTAAAATTGCTGGATAAAATGAAAATAGCCGGTGGCGACAAAGCCCCGACAGATACCTTATACCTTCTGGATTCCGAACTCCTGAAAGGACCGGACAAGGCCAGAGCGGCAGAAGATGTAACGACAGAGAATCCTTAACCGGATTCTCTTTATTTCAGAAACGGATCATTGGATGGCTTCTTGGGGGTCGTATCTGTTGAGGGTACTTCTTTCTCTTCCGGATGAGTATACTGTGTTTCATACATCATTACCATCAGTATGAAATAAGACAGAAGCAAGGGACCTATCACCAATCCCAGCAACCCGAATATCGGAACGCCTATCACCACGCCAATGATGGTGATGAGGGGGTGAGTCTTTGCAATTTTTCGGGAAATAAACAGGCGCAGAAAATTATCAATCAGCGCCACCAGCGCCAGACCCCAGATCATAATCCCTACTCCGGCCAATGTATGTCCGTAGGCCAGCTCCACAATTCCGGCCGGCACAATAATAATAGGCGCCCCCACCACAGGAAGAAAACAAACAAATACGGAAATGATTCCCCAGAAAAGCGGATCGGGAATACCGAATATGAGAAACCCTACTCCTACTATAATTCCCTGACTCAACGCTATCAACCCCTGACCAAGGATATTGGAATAGGTAATGTTTTTGAGCTCTGTTCCGAAACGCAGACTGGATTCTTCCGGAAAAGGAAGATATTTCATCAGCGTACGCTCAAACTCCTCGTGAGAGAATAACATGAAGTACAGGAGGAAATAGAGTACGGTAAGCGTGATAAATGTTTGAAAGGCTCCTGAAATTACCGAAGAGAAGGAACCCAGGGCCCAGGCTGAAATATTTTCTATTCCATTTTGTACGAGTGCCGGTTTATCAAAATTGGAACCGGCATAGGCATTGATGCGCTCCACAATACGGCTTATTTCGGAAGGATCTTTTTGAAACTGCTGTATTTTGTTTACCAACAGATAGGTCAGCAACATCATCGGCAATACGATGAGCAGAAAGGTGATCAGAATAACAAGGAGGCTGCTGAGCGACCGGCCCAGCTTATGCCTATCAGTAAGCCAGATATAGGTGGGTTTGAAAAGGGTATACAATACAATCGCTCCGAGAATAGCTGTGAAAATGCCCTTCATGGAAAACAAGAGGAATACACCCAATATCAGGATCAGGGCAAAAAATATGTTTTTTCGCTGGTGTGCGGTATACAGTGGCATAACTTAGATCCGGTAATTCAACGCGCTACATTTTTTTCGCTTCCTTGTCGGTTGGAGCCCACCAATCCGATGCCCATTCGGTAAATACGTCCAGTCCTTTATGCTGCATCTTCAGTATCGCTTCCGTCTGAATACGCATATTGTCCATAAACTGAGTATTGAACGATTGAGCCAGGTCTGTATGTTTATGGTACCATCCGAGTATCTCATTGGTATTGTTCATGGCCAGTTTACCCGATGCTTCCAGGTTTTTCTGTATCAGATCCATCATCTCCGCACCGCCTGTCACTTTTGAATCCTTGATGAGCGCCATCAGTTCCTTATTGAAATCAGCATTTATCTTCATCAGTTTTGCATAGGAACGGGTAATCATATCCATGGCATCTTCTGCTTTTTCAACAGGCTTGGTAAAGGAATGCCCGTTTGTATTTTCTGTCCTGGGATCTGCCTTTTCTTCCGGCTTCTTATCCATGATCGAATTTACACTTTCTTTATTAATATTCAACGCTTCATTAACCGGCTGAGTATTGAACCGGTGAACGTTTTCAGCCGATGCGGCAGGACGTTTCTCATCTTTACCCAAAATATGCTTTCCTTTTTCCATTTTTCCGTCGTGTGAGAATTCCATGATAGCTGTTTTTAAACGATTTATTTCTTCGAACCGGATACATGGGTCAGTGTTCCTGTTATCTATCACAAAATTAGATATCCCCTGACATAGAATGTTACATAAGTCCGATATTAACTTACACTTTTCTATCCCTTTGTATAGAACCCTCCCTGATTGGGGAGATAAGGACATAAACCAGGAAGAAATGGGAAATATGCAATTCTAACCAAGAGTTTTGTAATGCTTTCCGGTTGCGAAAAGGCCACCTTTGTCCTGACAATGAATTGATATCCATAGAAACATGCATATTCTGATTCTGACAATGGTTTTCAATAATCCATGATGAAAAAATTAACCGCTTGTTTACCACTTATAATGTTATTCGCTACCATCAGCTCTGCTCAGCCGGTAATGCAACCCAAAACGCAGATTTCTAATTCCGGCTCTGCAACTGACTTACGAATAACACTGAATCAAACCATGCGTAAAGTATGGGAAGAACATGTAACCTGGACACGGAATGTAATTCTTTGTCTCGTTGATGACCTGCCAGGCACCGCCCAGGCCGAATCCCGTCTGCTGCAAAACCAAACGGATATAGGCAATGTTTTTAAAACCTATTATGGGGATGATGCCGGTAATCATCTCACCACCATCCTGATGGCGCATATCAATATTTCCTTTGAGGTGATAAAGGCCAGCAAAACCAAGAATACAGCTGCGCTTGATGAAGCCAACAAAAGATGGTATGCCAATGCCGACGAGCTCTCCGCATACCTCTGCAAACTCAATCATGCCTGGGCGCTGATCGATATGAAGATGATGATGAAAGAACACCTGCAAATCACTACCGATGAGGCCGAGCAACGCCTGGTAAAGAACTATGACGGAGATGTGATGGCTTTTGATAAAATTAACGCCAGAATCCTTCTCATGGCTGATATGTTCAGCGATGGCATTGTCAAACAGTTTCCCGAAAAATTTGAACCCATTGCAAATAAATAAAAACAGAGCCCTGGGAGATCTTCCGAAATTTCAGGTATTTATATTCAACACGATGATGAACGAATTTGAAACGCTTTCTGCAAAAGAAAAAGAACTGCTCTTCCAGGCCCCTGTCCTGGTATCGTTATTGTCCACTTCCCCAGACCCCGAAGTAAAGGCCGCTCAAAAAGCAGATGCTATACAACTGGCCCATCTGAAAACCTTTACCGCCAATCCCCTGCTCATCGATTATTACAACGAGGTAGAAAAAACCTTTACCTGTAATTTCGAGTCCCTCTCAAAAAAATATGCCCCATCGGGTACTATCAACAGGGACGCACTGAAGGAAGAAATAAAGACCGTCAATACCCTGATCGGTAAGTTAAAATCTCCCTTTGCCGCTACCCTTCATGAAAGCCTTACCAAATACGCAGCCCACGTGAAACAAGCCGAACACAGTGTGATAGAGGATTTTCTGTTCCCTTTGCCTATACATGGGTTAACGGGGATTTAAATACTCTATATCCCCCTTCAAAGGGTGATAAAGAGCTCAGTAAGGGGAGGGGGTGCCATCGAAGGGAATCTTCACGTGAAGTTCTGTACCCCGGCCCGGTTCGCTATTCAAAGAAACCTGTCCCCCTAATTTGTCAACCGCCAGTTTGAGCGTATAGAGACCCAAACCAATACCTGAGCGACCTTCTCCTCTGCAAAACAAGGTGAAAATATTTCTTCTCAGTTCTTCCGGTATACCACACCCGTTGTCGGCAATTCGGATACTTACACCGCTTATTTCCTGCACCACATTAACATGTACCTTACATTCCTCCCTGCTGTCTTTACGATAGGTAAAGGCGTTCACCAACGCTATCCGGAATATCAAATCCATCAGGTAACTATCGGAATAAAATGGTCCTGTCATCTTTATTACGCTTTTGCAGGAACAGCAATCCTGTCCTTCATAAATTTTCTCCAGAATCGTATCGATCATATTCATCCAGGAGATTTCCCTGTGCTCGGGTACCCTTTCTGAAATAATAGCTATTTGTGAAAGCCGGTCCGTTGTTTCTATCAACTTGTTTGCACTTTGCTCAATCGCATTTATAATAACTTCGGAAAGGGGATCTCTGCTGATTTTATACAAGGATACCAATCCCTTAATGCTGGCTGCAGGAGCTTTCAGATCATGAGATGCTTTATAAAAAAACAAGTTCAGCTCCTGTACCTTTACTTCCAGTAATTTTTCGGTGGTCTTAAGCGCTTCTATATTCGTATAAATTCCCATACAACCAATCTGATTGCCTTTGGAGTCGAGATAGGGCGAGCCACTGAAAAGGGTCCACATTTTTTGTCCTCCTTTGGTGATCAGCTGTATTTCCTTTTTATCATATGGATTGTTTCCTGCCTTCACGGATTCCTCTCTATCCATTTTAATCTTCGGTCTGTCCGGTAATATCCCGCTTGCCGGTTTTCCTTCCAGCTCCTTATACGTATATCCCGACAGCTGACAAAAGCATTCATTGGCATACATAATCCGATCTTCCCTGTTTACTATCAGGATCCCCTCACTGGTCAGACTCACCAGATTCTTCCATTGGTGGCGGGGTGAATAATCCAGCAATTGATATTTGGTAATGGCCACTAATGATAAAGCGGAGAAAATAGTGACCAGAAGAGCCGTAACCGGAATATCATCGGTGTGAAACAGTAAAGGGCCAATAACCTGACAAACAATTCCCCCTATGGTAGGCATGGTAAATCCCAGGGCAAATAGTAATGCAGGAGTAGCCGTTTGAGGGTCCTTCCTCTTTTTAAAATAGATAAACCCAAAAAGGAGCATACACACAAACCCGTGCAACGCTATCCAGCCATACAATGCATATATAAAATCGGTGTGTTTCGGATTGACGACCCAGTTCCAGTATTCCGACTTTAAAAGCGTAAACCCATTATCGTGAACCGAAATACCCAGCAGAAACAAAACAGGCATCAAAAACAGACCGACAAACAACAGTGCCGGGTTCACTTTTTTATGCCACCGGGCAAATCTTAGCCCAAACAACAAGGCAAAAGGAGTCACAAACAAAATGATTGCTTCCGATATCCTGGCCCAGGGTATGGCAGCTTGTTCCGTCGGGCAGATTCGCATAATGCCATCCGACAGTTGCCACAGGATCAACAGAAAAACAAATATCAGGAAGCTGGAATTTGTTCTGTTATTCGGAAGCGTGATCAGTACGATGAACAGGATACCGATATTGATCAGCAATGGAACCAGGAAAAGAAGAACCAGGCTCCCGTGCTGAATATGTACGTCCGTCACTCCAAATAAAGTCATTGCCGAAAGCTGTGTTAGTTTTGCCGCCTATTTATTGTCCTCAACAGCTCCTACCAAATCCTTCACATCTATTTCCAGTACAGCAGCTATCCGGTAAAGTGTGGCCAAACTCGGCTGGGTTTTGTTGTTGCAATAGTTGGTTGTTACTACATAGCTCTTCTCTATGTTCTCCGCAAGCCACGCCTGCGATCGTCCTTGTTGTTTCAGTATTACTTTAATATTGTTCATGGTATTATTTTCTTCCGCATCTTTGCGGTACTAAAAAACAATTCCCGAAACCTTGCTTCCTCCTTGTATCAGGGAATTCAGAACCGGCGGAATAGTGAAAGCCGTCTGCTGTACTTTATATACGATTTCCGGGATTGTTTTCTGTATACAAAGTTCCACCATCAGACTGCGTTTCCTGAGTCTCTTTCACGCTTCTTTTTGGACTTAACACGCTTTTTTTATATTTGCTTATGCAAACCATACTCCCTGTTTATGACATAGAGCAATTCCACTACCTCGGTAAGACAGCCGATATCTATGTCAATACCTGGCAGGAACATTTCAAACAACATGAATTCATTCTCAAGCCTCATAAGCACAACTTCTTCTTTATATTCCTGTGTACAAAAGGAACCGGTACGCACCGCATTGATTTTATGGATTATGATGTAACTCCCGGCTCTGTTTTCCTGATCTGTCCGGGTAAAGCACATAGCTGGACCCTCTCGCCGGATGCAGACGGGTATATTTTTTTTCATACACGGAGTTTCTTTAATCTCAATGCCAGTGGGGTATCCTTGCTTGATTTTCCTTTTTACTGCTCTCTTTACAACGACCCGTTTATTATGCTGGAGGGCAGGGATCGCGCTATCACAGAGTCTCTGTTTCACGATATTCTTAACGAGTATAGAAACGACAATCTCATGAAGTTTCAACGCATAGGGGCGTTGCTGGATTTGTTGTATATCGATTTTACCCGGTTGTATCTCCCGGATTCCAAAAGGAAAGTTCAGAATCAAAATTTTCTATCCAGCAGGAGACGATTTGAAAGTCTGATCGATAAACATTTTAAAAAGATAAAATCGGCCGGTGAATATGCCGATCTGTTGCATCTGAGCGAAAAACATCTGAACCGGATCTGCAAGGAAACAATCAATAAAACGGCCACGGAAATGATCATAGAACGTACCATGGTGGAAGCCAAACGAATACTCGTTTTTACCAAGGCTTCTGTTTCTCAGGTTTCGGAAAACGTCGGCTATGCCGATATGCACTATTTCTCGCGTTTATTCAAAAAGAAATGTGGTCTGACCCCGTTGGAATTCCGGAAAATGTATAATTCCGGGGCTAATTAAGCTCCCGCTGTACCCCTCCCCCTCATTTCTTATCATAGATCAATGCACATCCCTTTAAAGGGATGTACTTTTGTCGTGTATTAAAACCATATTATTATGAAAAAGAGAACTATTGAAGTAGTGGTACCACCCCGCGAACCGCATTATGTAGGCGATGGGTTCCGGGTTCACAACTTTATCCCAGGCGCCTACCGTCTGAATATGGAACGCATGACCCCCTTTATCATGCTGGATTATAACTCCAAATTTTATTTTCCGCCTTCAGAAGTGCCCAAAGGGGTTGGTGTTCACCCTCATCGCGGTTTTGAAACGGTTACCATTGCCTATAAAGGCAAGGTGGCCCATCACGACAGTGCCGGCAACAGCGGGGTGATAGGAGAAGGGGAAGTACAATGGATGACAGCCGCTTCGGGTATTTTACATAAGGAGTTTCATGAAGAAAACTTCAGCAAAAGCGGTGGCGATTTCCAGATGGTACAGCTATGGGTAAACCTGCCTGCTAAGGATAAAATGTCCAAACCCAAATATCAGGGCCTGACAAAAGAGCAGATCAGCAAATTTACCCTGCCCGATAACAAAGGAGTGATTGAAGTGATTGCCGGTGAATACAATGGTGTGAAAGGAGCAGCAACTACTTTTACTCCAGTACACCTGCTGAATGCCAAACTGAACAAGGGTGCAGACACCACCTTCTCCTTTCCCCAAACCTATAATACGGCACTGCTGGTTATAGAAGGAAGTGTCAAGGTAAATGATACCGAAGATGTTCCGGTGAATCACTTTGTCCTGTTTGAAAATGACGGAGAATCGTTTACCGTTCATGCCAGCGAAGATGCTGTGGTGCTGGTGCTGAGCGGTGAGCCTATCCATGAACCGATTGCCGCCCAGGGACCTTTTGTGATGAACACCCGAAAGGAAATCATGGAAGCTATTGATGATTATAATAGTGGTAAATTTGGACACCTGGAAGATTAAACCAGGATATTAAAGCATACAATTAATTATAAATCTTAAACATTTATTACAACCATGAAACGTACTGCAAAAGCACATTGGGCAGGAACCCTCAAGGAAGGATCCGGAACCCTTACCGCCCCCAGCGGCATTTTAAACAATACGGTATACAGCTTCAAAACCCGCTTTGGCGAGGGGGTGCAGGGCACCAATCCCGAAGAGTTGCTGGCTGCCGCTCATGCCGGCTGTTTTACCATGGCGGTTAGCTCCCTCCTGTCGGCCAAAGGCTTAAACCCTTCGGCTTTAGATACCGAAGCAAGTGTATCCATGGAAGGACCCAAAATTATTTCCGTGCATCTGTCCATTACCGGAAAAGTGGCAGGCATCAGCGCCGAGGATTTTACCGCGGTGACCAAGGAAGCGGAAAAAAACTGTCTGATTTCCAAAGTGCTGAATATTCCCATTACCTCGGAAGCACATTTTACGGCCTGAACAGTGCGTTTGATCTGTTGAAAAAATAAGCGTAGTAAAAATATACCAATTGGTATATTTTTACTACCTTTGGTGAAGAAAGGGCAAGAGCCATGACAAAATCGGAACAGACAAGGGAATTCATCATTGAGAAATCGGCTCCGATTTTCAACCGCAAAGGGTATGCCGGCACGTCTATGGCCGATTTGCTGGAAGCTACCGGTCTTACCAAAGGCGCCATCTACGGCAATTTTGAAAACAAAGATGAAGTGGCCCTGGAAGTATTCCGGTATAATATAGCGGGAATAAAAAAACGACTGAAAGATTCGATCACCCATAAAGATACTGCCTCGGGAAAGCTGAGAGCCTTTGCAGGCTACTACCGTACAAACTGGAAATCGATTGCCGAACGCGGGGGGTGCCCCTTTCTGAATGCCTCCGTAGAAGCCGATGACAACCTCCCCTTCCTGAGAACCGAAGTACAGAAAAGCATTAAAAACTGGGCACAGATGCTCAGCGATATTATTGAAGAGGGAATTCAAAACAAGGAATTCACCCACAAGATCAATGCGATGGATTACGCCTATGAAATCATTGCACTGGTGGAAGGGGGAATGATGCTTTCCAAAATTTACGATAATCCTAAATACCTCTTTTCGGCTTTCAGCCGCATCCAGGTAATAATGGATCAGGAAATGAAGCGTTGATTTTTTTTATTAATTTATATACCGATTGGTATATTCCAGATTGCTCAATCTGTTTAATTAAACCGGCCATGAAACAAAAACTGATCTTTGCACTGCTGATGGGAAGCATCACCACCGGCATTATATCATTTACGCTGATTAGCGTCAATGTGGGATTTATTGATGGATTCTGGAAAATATGGCTTCGCTCCTGGGGTATGGCTTATGTGGTTGTTATTCCGGCTCTGCTTTTGATTGCACCCCGTATACAAAAATTTGTAGCTAAACATTTCACCGAAAAACAAACCGAACATGAATACGAATAAACGCCTCGAAGCATTGAAAGCGCGCATCGGTCAGGAATTCACCGCCTCCCCTTCTCCATTCACACATTGGCTACGGCCCACCGTGCTCGCTGCCGAGGAAGGCAAATTATCATTCCGCTACCAGGTAAGGGGTGAAATGATAAACCCCATAGGCACACTTCATGGCGGAGTTACTGCCGCTATCATGGATGATGTTATCGGTGCCACCGTGTATTCGTGCAACGATCCTTTTTTCTGGACCACCATCAACAATGTCATCGATTATTTTGCTGTTGCAAAAGAAAATGAATTTGTCATTGCCGAAACATCCATCGTAAAAAAAGGAAGGCAGATCACAAATGCACAATGCGAAATATGGAATGAAAACAAAACTCGTTTGCTTGCCAAAGGCTATAGCAACCTGCTGAAAACAGATTTCCCGATTCCGCTTTAAAACCTAACAAATACGTTTGTCATTAAAATCACATCCTATGAACAACGCTAAACAAATAAGAAGGGTAGCCGTGGTTGGCTCCAACCGCATTCCCTTTGCCCGTCGCAATACCAACTATACACATGCCAGCAACCAGGATATGCTGGTAGCGGCTTTAAACGGGCTTATTGAACGCTATGGTTTGGAAAAACAGCTTCTCGGTGAAGTAGCCGGTGGGGCCGTAATCAAACACAGTACCGAATCAAACCTGATCCGGGAAAGTGTGATGCAAACATCGCTGGATCCTGCCACACCGGCTTGCGATTTACAACAGGCTTGTGCCACCGGTATTGAAGCCGCCATTTATATTGCCAATAAGATAGCCCTGGGTCAGATAGAATCCGGGATTGCCTCCGGTGTGGACTCTACCAGCAATGTGCCCATTGTAGCGGGCGACAGGCTTCGCTCCATCCTGCTGGCTGCTAACCGATCCAAATCAACATTCGGGAAAATAGGTCAGCTGTTGAAACTCCGGCCCAAAGATCTCGTGCCTGTTGTCCCCGTAAACGATGAACCGCTTACCGGTTTATCCATGGGAGGACATACAGAGATCACGGCTAAGTATTACGGAATTACAAGAGAGGAACAGGATTTGTTTGCGATGCAAAGCCATCTGAAAACAGCTGCTGCGTACGACGAAGGTTTTTTTGATGATATGCTTACCCCTTATCTGGGGCTGGAGCGAGATAATAATCTCCGCCGGGATACTACACTTGAAAAGCTGGCACGGCTGCATCCGGCATTTGATAAAGAACATGGCACCCTTACCGCAGGCAATTCCACACCTTTTACGGATGGTGCTTCTGCCATACTGCTGGCCAGCGAAGCTTGGGCCAAAGAACACAATCTGCCGGTGCTGGCCTATATCACCTTTGCTGAAGTGGCAGCCATTGAATATGTACAAAACAAACAAAATCTGTTGCTGGCTCCGGTATATGCTGCCAACCGTATGCTGGCAAAAGCAGAGCTCACATTACAGGATTTTGATTTCTATGAGATTCATGAAGCATTTGCCGCTCAGGTGCTCACGACCCTTAAAATATGGGAGAGTGCCACACTCAGCAAACAGTTTGGATTTGATAGCCCTCTCGGTTCTGTAGACAGAAGCAAGCTGAACATAAAAGGCAGCAGCCTGGCCGCTGCGCATCCTTTTGCCGCCACCGGCGGAAGAATCATTGCCACCATGGCCAAATTGCTTTATCAGAAAGGATCGGGAAGAGGTTTTATTTCTGTATGTGCCGCACGGGGGCAGGGCATCACCATGATTATGGAACGTTAAACGCTCATTCGTTTTTTCGCTTCCATACACCAGAGCAATTCATCGATAAATGCTTTGGCTCTTTTTTCAGTGCCGGCTTTGTCAACCGGGTTGCCCTGCTCATCAAAACTCTCGGCCACCTTGGGTACCGGAAACATAGCGGGGACGGTCCACGTCTGCAGTTTCCACATGGAATACTGAAGCGAGATAATCACCTGCATGCCGCCAAACCCTCCTGCCGATACCGTGGAGATGGCAACAGGTTTACGTTTCCATTCATCGGTGAGCAGATCAACAACATTTTTTAAACTGGCCGGATAACCACCGTTGTATTCAGGTGTTACGATCAGAACTCCATCAGCAGCTTTTACCCGGGCCGCAAATGCCACCGCTTCGGGGGATGGGTTTTTCTGAAATTTGAGCCGCTCGTCAAATACAGGAAACTGATACTGTTGCAAATCGGCAATCTCAACGGAAGCCAGCTTATTGGTTTCAATAAAGTTTCTGAAAAAAAGTGCCACCCGATTACTGTTTCTTCCGGTACGTACACTGGCTGAGATAATTAAAATATTCATGTGTTGGGTTGGTATTTACTGGTTATTCATTTCTCATTTCAAGAAATTCAAAGTTAGTTTTTTTGTTTCCACAGAAGCGAAGGAATGAATGATTAACGAAGAGATTATCTTCATATAATATATAAAAAGAACCGGTCTGCAGTACCGGTTCTTTTATTGTTACATGCTTAAGGAACAATCACACTCAGCACCGGGCTCCAGGGACCCTGTACGTTTTTGGTGATCACCGCTACCCGGAAATAATAGCGGGTACCCGAGCTGAACCCATTCTTAGTGTATTTCGCCGTATTCGAAATAATCACATTGGTCCAGCTGTTGGCATTCGTTGCATCGGTCGTTACCTGATAAACATAAGACGAGTCTTTCACCGCCTTGGTGTTCAGCACTACCGTATCCGGATCTTTGGACAAGGTTACCGAGAACGTTTTGTTTACATGTGGCCGTGGCTTCTTTAACGGCATTCCCGAACTGGCAATAGTCGCTTCTGCTGTATCAGGCGTTTCATTAGCCACTTGCTCCACATACGATGCCAGCGCCTTCAGCAGGATCACAAGGGCTTTCTGATCAGCACGCATCGTGGCAACCGATCCTTTTACCCGGGTTTGTGAAACCGTATAGGATGCTTCCAGCTTGGCCAGCTGTGTTGATACCGTGCTTAATGCCGGACTTGGAGTCGGGAAATTCGTGTTCCCGGTCATGTTCTGCACATAGAGCTTGGTATTGGCAATTATCTGGGGCACTGTCAACTTACTTAAGTTAAGGGCTACCAGATGTTTTACTACTTTAGGTTTAGTACTCATTTTGTTTGGTATTGTGTTACCGGAAACAGTACAAGGACTGTTTTTTGTTCCGGCAACGGGTTTAAATAACCGGGATTTTCCCGGTCTTTTATTTCTTCCTTGCAGTTCTGTTTCCCGGCGCCTTAGAAAACAATTCCTGTTCAGAAGAAATGTCATTATGTCTTTTTTTGCTCTTATAGCACTTAAAAATTGAGCGTTTAGCGTTTAACATTTAATATTCTTAACGCTAAATTTTAAACTCTTAACGCTAAATGTTTAATCAACTTCAACTCCCCAAGATTTATCGTCCCCGTCTATGGGTATAACAATCGAGAAGGCATTTTTGGGAATCTCTTTTTGAAAATATTTTTCAGTTGCCTAATAATCAGGGAGAAAATTTTCACTTGTGTTCCTCTTCTTTTCGCCCGGAAATAAGCACAAAAACGTAGCCCTACTTGCTTGTACGGATAGCAGGAACTACGACTAAAAGCCGAAGGCTCCTATTAAGGAATAATAAATTTGATTATGGTTTTTCTCCGCCTTGTGCACGACGGAAAGGAAAGAGGACTGGCACTCCGGGATCGATTATTGGAAAAGGCTTATTTCTTCTCGTGATGACCCACTCAAGTTATAAGAGGAGACCTTATATTGATAAGAAGACACCTTACATTGATCAGAAGACACCTTATATTGATAAGAAGACACCTTATATTGATCAGAGGAGACCTTGCATTGATCAGAACAGACCTTGCATTGATCAGAAGACACCTTACATTGATCAGAAGACACCTTACATTGATCAGAACAGACCCTGCATTGATCAAAGGAGACCTTGCATTGATCAGAAGACATCTTGCATTGATCAGAAGACACCTTACATTGACCAAAGGAGACCTTGCATTGATCAGAAGAGACCCTGCATTGATCAGAAGAGACCCTCCATTGATCAGCAGACACCTTGCATTGATCAGAACAAACCTTCGGGTTATAAGAATAACCTCTCCTCACTTATTATAAGGTCTGCTTACACTGGAATTCAGTCGCTCTATATCAACGCCTCTTCCCCACCCAGCTGATTCATGATAAAACGCCAGTAATTTGCACTTGCTTCCTGCCAAAGTTGTTTCAGACGCAGATATTCTTCCCATACCTCCACATTGGTAAACCCGTTCCCTTCTATCAGATCTTTTCTTTTGTTTACAAAGTCCTCCCCTTTTTTCTGCAAGTCATCAAAAAGCGCATACACGCATTCTTCAAACTGATCATAGTTCATTGTTTCCATGTCCTCCTCTGTTTTTTGCGGATACCGACCTCTTCGCCTGACTTTAAACAATGATGAGTTCTGCTACCTGCTTCGGTTAAACACTCCTGTTAGCTTTAATCGTGAATATCCTGCTTATCTGATTCCTTAGCATTTTGGGGTATTGAGAAACAAAAGCAGGATAAATATACCACATTTCTTTTATAATACACAGCCAATTTATTCAACAAAAAATATGACCCCAAACTATCCTGACATATCGACACATCTTCCTTTCTCATCTCCGAAAAAAGAGGAGCTCGTTTTTATTCAGGTAAACATTACATAACAGGGGCCTTACTTTTCCAAAACAATCCGGATGGCTTCCTGCATTAACAGGATACTTAAATTCATTCTTAACTTTAGTAGTATCTTTCCGGAGTTTACCGGCAACAAGCACAAGCCTTGATTTTATGAAGCTGACATGCATTCTTTTTCTATGCCTTTTTGCTTTTTACATTCCCGCTCAGGAATTGTTTCCCTTTAATGATCCTGCAAGCAACATTGGAAAGAATGTGCTTTCTGTAAAGATGGCTTCCGAAACATTTGATGAGTTGGGCCAACAACGGAATGCCCAATCGCTTCGGTTTATGTTTGGGTTGTCATCCAAATGGATGCTTTCCGAAACATTTTCTTTTTCCAATCACCACGGATATCTGCTTCCAAGTGATTTTATACAACACGATTCCCTCAAAGGCAATTTCACCAACGGCGAAAAAAAAGGGAAATACTTTCCCTATCGCTTCGAATCCCTGAATATAAATCTGAAATACCGTTTTCTGGCTCATGATGCCGATCAACGCCATTTCCGCATGTCCGCCTATCTGGATGTATCGGGAGGCAACGAAGCACATTATGAAGCCGAACCTAACTTGATAGGCGATAATGGAGGCGCCGGCCTGGGTATCATCTCCACCTGGCTCATACACCGTCTGGCTGTTTCCATCAATGCCGGAGGCATCCTTCCAAGTCCGTATTTAGAACCCACCACCCAAATACGCATGGACTATGGGAAAGCCTTGTATGCCAATATGAGCATAGGGTATCTGTTGTATCCTGCCGTATACAAAAACTATCGCCAGCTCAATATCAATCTCTACTCCGAGTTTCAGTGTAAAACCTATGGCCCTGCCGCCATTACAGAAAACGGCTATCCCGTAAACATCATCCAGGCTCCTACCCTCGCTGCCGGAAGTTATATAGAATGGAGACCCTCCATTCAGTTTATCATCCACTCCAATACCCGCATCGATGCCTCTTTGGCCACAGCGCTTTATAACCGCTCCTGGGTACACAACTATCCCCTCTATTATATCACTATCACCCAGAATATCTTTTTCAGGGGGGAGAACCGGTGAAAGGGGCCTACGAAAGAGAAGGGAAAGGTGTATTAAAATCGGTAATATGCCAATTGGTTTCTATTCTTCAATAGGCTCAAGCTACTTTATTCTATAGGCAGTTTCATTAACTTTTCGTACATTTAGTCAACCGTGAAGCCAATAAGTAAAAGCGATTACTTAACGTGACAAAAAAATCACTTCTATTTACTCTTATTATTGTTCTAAGCTCTAACATTTTTAAAGCTCAGAATTTGAATTACAAACAAAAGCTTTACTACACTTGTAAGGTTTGGGGATTTGTGAAATATTTTCATTCAGGGGTATCAACTTGCCAGGTCAATTGGGACAGCGTATTGGTAGCACACCTTCCTTCTATAAAAAATGCCGTTACAAACAGTGATTTTAATAATGTCCTTGATACATTGTTGAGTGCAGCTGGGCCAATGGCTATCGTTCCTGGCGTGTTACCCGATACCAGCTCCACAGAATTAAAAAGAAATCGGGATTTCAGCTGGTCTAATGACCCGGTATTTCGTTCAGAAGTGAAAGTGATACTTGATACAATCAAAAATAATTTCAGACCTCATGCTGAATGCTGGGTACAAAATGGCTCAACCTCTGGCTGGCTCTCTTTTCCTCAT
Source organism: Bacteroidota bacterium (assembly GCA_013288325.1). Taxonomy (GTDB): domain Bacteria; phylum Bacteroidota; class Bacteroidia; order Palsa-965; family Palsa-965; genus Palsa-965. The sequence goes on along the minus strand of JABDCB010000017.1, from coordinate 10,289 downwards.
GACGACCCAATGCTTCCCTTAGCCGTCGGCACCTCATTTCCTGATGAGTTCCACCGGATATTAATCCTCTTTAAGTATTGGAATATTGTTAAGTATTTTAACCCCAACAATTATGTCCAGGATGTCCCATGGGATTCTACCCTTTACAATAAGAGCTCTCTCTTTATTCAGGCCACCGACTCAACTTCGTTATATCTTGCACTTAAGAAGTGTGCTTCCGCTATCGATGATGCACATGCGGAAGGACTTACCACGGACACTTATTTTGCTTTTCGTGGCTATTATTCTCCAGCCCTCATATTAAGGTATGCACAAAATAAATATATAGTTGCCAAGTCCGGGATTCCACAGATACATAGGGGTGACGCGATAATTTCGGTAAATAGATTATCAACAACGGCATGGGAGGATAGTCTTCGTCCATACATTTCAGCAGGTAACAATGCTGTTTTTAGGAGATATATGTGTCAGTATTTATTGTGTGGTAATTTCTATGAAAGCATGGGTATTGTTTATTCAGATAGTTTGGGGGTTAGTCATAGTATTTACCCTACCAGAGACAATTATACGGGCAATAGCTGGATGTCCAGCTATTATCCAAATGACACTTTAGCGAATGTCAAATGGAAAAGTTTCGGTTGCGGAGTTGGTTATGTAAATATGGGACAATTGCAATCGAGTGATGTAAATCCAATGTATGCTGCATTCCAAAACTCGTCTGCCATCATTTTCGATCTTAGAAATTACCCGAATGGCACCGGGCCTTCGATTGTGAATTTGATGTATCCTGGTGTCGTTAATTTCAGCAAGGATATGTTACCTGATATTACTTATCCGGGGACATATTCATGGTACGGCGATACTTATGGAAATAATTTCAACCCAAACCCTTATCATGGGAAAGTCATCATGCTTATAAACGAGGAGACTCAAAGCCAGGCTGAATACACGTGTATGATGCTTGGAGCAATGAGTAATTCTGTAAAGGTTGGCAATCAAACTGCAGGTGCTGATGGAAACATATCTTATTTCTATCTTAGTCCAGACCTGACAACTGGTTTCTCTACCATAGGCGTTTTCTATCCAAATGGTGATAGTACTCAGCGTATTGGTATCAAACCGGATTCGGTAGTGAATATTACTCAGATTGGCATTCGTGAAGGGATTGACGAACTTTTGAACAAAGCTTTAGAAATTGCAAATTGCCCAATGTTTGCGAACGAGATTAAAAGTGACTCTCCTGAAATTAGCATCTATCCCAACCCTTCGTCTTCCTTGTTAAATCTTAACATGTCAGGCCTAGAGCGAGGCCAATTAATTGTTGAGGTCATGAATTTAAACGGGAAGGTCATTAAGAACCAACAAGGTGTTAGTGAAAGTGCTACGGTCAAAATGGTGCTAGATGTTTCAAATCTGTGTTCCGGCATGTACCTTATAAAAATTACGACTTCTGGTGGATCATATGTGCGAAAAATCATTGTTCAATGACATAACTTACACACATCCACAATACCCGCATCGATGCCTCTCTGGCCACTGCCCTTTACAACCGCTCCTGGGTACACAACTATCCCCTCTATTATATCACTATCACTCAGAATATCTTTTTCAGGGGGGAGAACCGGTGAGAGGTAGCTATACGAATCTGTTTATCAAATGAAAACACGTCCTTGAATTCCGCTTATTATACTTAAGTGCCAGGGGCCAACAAATATTCAATAACCGTTCCGTTCCAATTAATCAAATCATCAATTTTCCAGGTCAACTTATAAAGGGGAGCAACCTTAGCATCTATCTCTTCCCTGACTTGACCTGTTAATGGGCTGAATAATCCTGCAAATTGCAACCTATGTGGAATGTCAGCGCTGATATTTGGAGTAGAATCCCACAATCTCTTGTATTCCTCATCTTTTAAATAAAGATTTTCAAACAAATAGTGAAACCAGAAATAAGGATGCACTTTCAAAATTTTAGTAACAAAACTCTCAAACCACATTTGTGGCTCAGGTTCCTTTAATTTCCCTTTCAGACAGCCCCACTCAGAGTCTTCGAAATAAACCATACCCGGATTTGACTCCCAATATCCATTTACTGTATCCCTATAAGTCAGGGTAATGCGATTATTGATCTCACTTGCCAGAAACCAGCTTGATAGCATCCTGTCAGGGCCAGGGCGATTGAAAGCAAAGAAACCCGTGCTCATATTATCAAAAAGCCAGCTATCTAGTGGTTTCATGCAAAAGCAGGTTGCGTCAACCCAAACACCACCATGCTCTGCAAGTATATTTATTCTCAGAATATCCGATAGAGCCTGTGGGGTCATATGCAAAGTCTCTATCGAAACATAATCGCGGATACTACTCTGATCCAGCACTACGACATCCCAACCTGGATTCTGAACTAACCATGATTGGTAACACTTCCTAACAATAATTGGTGCATTAACAATGCCTTGAAGCCACAAAAACCATATAGTCTTAGGAACATTCATTCTGATCTGTTTTATAGTTAAATATATAAATTGACGGCGTTTAGAGAAAGGTACTCAAATTATTATGCGGACTACTTTCAATACAGGACTCTTCTATTCAAAAATCACTCAGCTAACATTCTTTTCGCGTTTATCTGATTATGTTTGGAGCAATCTCCGTTGAGGGGAAAGCCATCCATCCCTTCGGCAAATCTACATTTTCAGTTAATCCATAATCTCCTCTCCCGAATTATTCTTTCACCCAGAATATCTTTTCAGGGGAGAGAACCGCTGAGAGGGGGGCTGCTTTCCCTCAGATTCCATTGATATTTACTTTATTAAGTTTATCACTATCTTTGTACCATCTAACCATACCATGAGACAGTCGCTGCTCGTCCTTATTATTGGTGGTCTGCTGCTACAATCGTTCAGCACGGTGGGGATTCTTATTCATTATCAGCTCAACAAGGAGTTTATTGCCAAAAACCTTTGCGAAAACAGGAACAAACCCCAGATGCATTGCAACGGGAAATGTCACCTGGCTAAACAGCTGAAAAAAGCTGAAGCGGAAGAATCAAAAAATCATTCCAAAAGAATCAATACCCAGGAGTTCTTCAGTTTGTTTTCTTCCCGTAGTGCTTCTGTAACGCTTGTTCCCGATACCCAAGGCACCGAAATGGTATTCGCTTATTCCAATCATTATTCTTCTGCCTTTACCGGCTCTCCTTTTCATCCTCCCTGCTGCTGATCTTTTTTAAGGATCGTATTCAGCTCTCTTTATGCTCTTCCCGGCCCGCTATAGGGTAACGGTTGTATGCTACACGAGAGGATGTATTTATTCCATTTATCAATTTATACCATGAAAAAATTATACAGCCTGGGGGCCGTATTCCTCCTGCTTATGCAGGCGGCCGGCACCGCCCAGACAAAAGATACTGCTTCCTGCTGCAGCTATTACAACTGCTGCCGCCCCGACGGACAAGCTCCATTGGGCATCATGACCGATCACATGCACGGCAAAGGACAATGGATGGTTTCCTACTCCTATATGAACACCGCCATGATGGGCATGCGAAACGGAAGTTCCAAAATTTCGGATGATGACGTATTTAAGAATTACTACTCCTCTGCTTCATCCATGAATATGCAGATGCACATGCTTATGCTTATGTACGGGGTGTCGGATAAACTATCCCTCATGGCCATGGGCAGTTTCAATATCAATACCATGAGCATGAATATGGATCCTACCATGCAGATGCACATGGCCGACGGGATGAATATGCCGCCTACTAATATGAGCATGAAAACATCCGGTGTGGGTGATACCAAAATATATGCCTTGTATAAGCTGGCCGACAAACAAAATGCCCGCGTCATTGCCGGTCTGGGATGCAGCCTGCCTACCGGAAGCATACAACAGAAAACAGAAACCGTAGCCGGCGACACCGCCAAAACTGCATACAATATGCAAAACGGAACAGGCTCCATAGCCCTGATCCCTTCTATAACCTATGTGGGACAAAGCAATGATGTATCCTGGGGAGCATCGGCCAATGCCATCCTGCAAACCGGTGCCAACAGCGAAGGCTATCAATGGGGAAACCAGCTCACCGGCACAGGGTGGGTAGCTTATAAATGTGCCAGCTTTTTCAGCATCTCGGCACGTCTGGAAGCAGGAAACGTTGGAATGATAAAAGGATATGATCAGCAGATAGCTGTTTATGCCGCCAACGATCCTACCGCCAATACCGCCAATTACGGAGGTACTACCGTTTCCGCATTGCTGGGAATTAATTTTTATGTGCCCAAAGGTATTTGCAAGGATCTGAGGATTGCCTTTGAATTCGGAGCTCCTTTTTATCAGAATCTGAATGGTATGCAGCCTTCTCTGCAAAACAGCCTGCACGCAGGCATTCGTTACACCTTTTAACGCTACTACTTATCATGAACAGATCTCATATTTCGTCTTTTCTGCTTTCAGGCACTGTTGCAGCTCTTTTCTGCTTCAGCAGCTCCTGCCGCAAACCGGATACCAAACCGGCTCCTGTGCAGATGGGTCATCTCTACTTTCATTTGCATACTGATATCGGCCCTGTAGAAGCCGATTCGGGAAATGTATTTCCCGATGCAAACGGAAGACGGTTTCAGCTTACCTATGCACAGTTCTATATTTCGGCTATCACCATTTACAGCTATTCCGATAACACGCCCTATGTATTGCCGGCCAGTACGGTTATACTAAAGGTGATTGATCAGGAAGATTATTATGTGGCTGATGTGCCCGCCGGAAATTACGGTTCTCTTTCTTTTAATGTTGGGTTATCCCCTGCCTTAAATCAACTGAACCCTAATATCTATGCCTCCACCAGTCCTCTGGCCGGACAGTCTGCTCCCAATGCTCCCATGTATTGGAGCACCACACAGGGTTATATCTTTTTGAATGTGCAGGGACTTGCCGATACCACTGCAGCTCATAACGGACCGGTTAATTATCCGTTCAGTTATCAGATCGGATCCAACTCCATGCTCAAAAATATTCATCTGCCCCAGCAGCAGTTTACCATCCTGCCCGGGCAGATAACCTTTGTGCATCAGGTATGTGATTACGGGAATTTATTGCAAGGCATTCCTTTTGTGCACTCGGCTACTCCGTTTAATGCCGACTCCACCATTGCCCGTCAGGTGGCTAACCGGATACCTTCTAATTTTGTCAATTATGAAATGGCTACGGTACAACCTTAGTTTAACATTAATGATCTGTCTGCTGACAGGAAGCGGGTGCAAGAAAACAGCTGCACCCGCCCCTGCACAGCCTTTGCCGGCTGTGGTTTCATTCAACAGGGATATACAATCTTTTTTTGATGCTTCCTGTGCCACCGGCGGTTGTCATGTGGGTTCTGCTCCTGCATCGGGTCTTAACCTGGCTCCTCCATCGGCATACAACAATCTATTTCTGAAACATGAAATTGACACCCTCAACCCCACCCAAAGCAACCTCTATATCATGATGAATTCGAATATGCCTCCTGCCGGAAAAATTCCCTATGATCTGGCATTGGCGCTGAAATGGATTCAGCAAGGAGCAAAAAACAACTGACAGGAAGAGGAGCGGATCTGATCAGCTCAGGATAAATTCAACGGCTGCTGCCGAATGAATAAGTGCGGTATCAAACAAGGGCAGATCACAATCACCCGGTTTAATCAACAAAGGGATTTCCGTACAACCCAGTATAATCCCTTCTGCACCTTGCTCTTTCTGGCTATCGATGATGGAGAGGTATCTTCTCTTTGTGTCCTCCTTTATAATATTACTACCCAGCTCATAGAAAATAGTGTGTTGGATAAACTGTCTGCTCTCTTTATCCGGAATCAGCACTTCGATACCGCGCTCTTTGAGCTTGTCTTTAAAAAAGTCAAGCTCCATCGTAAATGTTGTTCCCAGCAAGCCCACCTTTTTCAACCCTTTCTTTTCTATCGCTTTAGCTGTAGCCCTGGCAATATGGATGACCGGTATACCGATCGCCTGCTCCAGCCTTTCGGCGTGCAGGTGCATCGTATTGGCACATAAGACAATGGCTTTGGCCCCTCCGTTTTTTAAATGGGTACTGCCTTTCAACAGCATACCGAATGTAGCTTCCTGATTGCCGGTTACGTTGTTTGTAATGATATCCTGGTAATTGAACGAATAGATCATACATTCCGAAAAATTGCTTCCACCCAGAGATTCATTCACTCCCAGATTGATGGCCCGGTAATAATCAATGGTTGATACCCAACTGATACCCCCTATTAATCCTATTATTTTCATATTGATGTTATTTCTTTAATGAACAGATGCCAGGTATTAGGAGGTGTACTTGGTTCCTTTCTCCTATTTCGTAATTTTATTCCCCGTGAACTCAGCAGGCATAAAGTTAACAGAATAACATAATTCCAAAAGATGACATTCGATCAATATACGGTACGACCTGTTGAAATGGGCGATGCACCTCAGTTCTTTGAGCTGATAGACCGTAACAAAGACCGTATCCGGAATTTTCTTCCTACCACCGTAAGGGAAAACAGCAGTCCTGACTTTACTTCTGCTTATATACACGATAAAATTGCCAGTGCAAAAGCACGGGAGCATTACTGCTTTGTGGTGATGCATAGCGAGACCAAACAGTTGGCCGGGGCTATCTTTCTGAAACGGTTCGACTGGACCATCCCGAAATGCGAGCTGGGCTACTTTGTAGATGCAGCCCACGAAGGACAAGGGGTTACCTCCCGGGCACTGGGATGTATCCTCAAACATGGTTTTGAGGAAATGGGGCTCAATAAATTTTTTCTGAGAGCGGGGATAGATAATACGGGCAGCTGCAAAGTGGCAGAAAATAACGGCTTTAAAAAAGAAGGCATACTGAGAAATGATTTTAAAACAGCCGGGGGAATCCTGATCGATGTGGTCTATTATGGCCTGCTGAAAGGGGACTTCCGGGCCCGCTAAGGCCAAAAAGCAATAAACAGCGGCTATTTAGAATTATTTACTGTTAAAATAGTTGTTATTGTTGGGGTTTTCATACTTTAGTGGCAACTAATCCATCACTTACTTAAAATCAACAAACATGAACAAGTCAGAACTAATCGATTCTATTGCAACACACGCAAAAATTTCCAAAGCAGATGCTGGAAGAGCTCTTGATGGTTTTATCAACGCTACTACTAAAGCCCTGAAAAAAGGTGACCGTGTTGCTCTTGTTGGATTCGGTTCTTTCTCTGTAGCTAAAAGAGCTGCAAGAACAGGCAGAAACCCTTCTAATGGCAAAACCATTAAGATCGCTGCTAAGAAAGTAGCTAAATTCAAAGCAGGTGCTGACCTGAAAAAGACCGTTAATAAATAGTCTTTCCGGTTTAAACTGAATAAAGCCTCCATGCAAATGGGGGCTTTGTTTTTTCCGGCAAAAAAAAGAAAAGGTATATTTATCTCCTGAAACGAATGGACTCCTCTTCCTATATATAAAGACAGGTATCCCGGCAACCATGAAACAATATCCTAACTGAACAGGTACAGATGATCAAGAAAATCCTGTTTGGCTTACTTCTTTTATTTCTCTTCCTCCCTATCCTGCAACAGGCCTTTCACCTGTTTAAAACAAAAGAGCTGAGCGGTGAATTTACAAAAGCCCACTCCGAGCCTTTCTCCATGAAAGCCTGGATGGATGGTTCCTATCAAAAGACAAACGAGAAATACCTCAATGAAAATTTCGGTTTCCGAAGCACCTGCGTCCGCATCAACAACCAGCTTGCCTTTAATCTCTATCAGGAAGCCAGAGCCATCAACGTAATAATAGGCAAACAAAATTACCTCTATGGAGACGGATATGTAAATGCCTATTATGGAAATGATTTTATAGGACAGGAAAAAGTTGCGGAGACTGTACGCAAACTGAAATTTGTGAGAGATACCCTCCGCAAAAAAAATATCGATCTGATGGTAATGATCGTACCTGGCAAAGCCCTCTTCTTCCCTGAATTTCTTCCCGATGAACCTCACTACGAAAAGAAAATCACGAATTACGAATCCTATAAGCAACAGCTGGAGAAAACAAACATCCCGTTTCTGGATATGTGCAGCTACCTCCTCAAACTTAAAAAGACAAGTCCTTACCCGCTCTATCCTAAAACAGGTATCCATTGGAGCCTATACGGAGCCGAAATAGCCGTTGACTCCCTGGCCCGCTTTGTAGGAAAGTTGCGCGATACCGTTCTTCCAAAAGTTACTATCCCCAGGGTGAGGCTCAACAAAAACCCCGAAGGCTCCGACGATGATGTTGAAAAAGGAATGAACCTCTTTTTTCAAATCCCCAAATTTATCATGGCTTACCCCCTCGTAGATATAGATTTTAAAAACACCTATACACCACATGCCCTCATTATCGGCGACAGCTATGTATGGAATATCTATGGCAGCGGACGGGCAGCTCAGATTTTTAACCACCCTCATTTCTGGTACTATTATAAGGACCTTTATAAAGTAGGAATGGAAGGAACCCTTCGCAACGAGAATGTGGATCTGAAAAAAGAAATAGAAGAACAGGAAGTAATCATCCTCCTTGCCAATGATGCCCGTCTCGTGGATTTTAGCGAAGGCTTTATTGATGATGCATACGACTTATACGCCAACGGCGGCAAAGGGATGCAAGAAAAAAAAGAAGCCCGGGCCAAAGAGATAGCCAAACGGATGGCTGACATCAAAGGCGATAAAGAATGGTTTGCCAACCTGAAAAAAGAAGCCGATGAAAAACATGTTCCGGTAGACTCGCTCGTAAAAGTGAATGCGGTCTATACCTATGATATGGATCATCAGAAAAGATGAGCGACAGATAACAACAATATGCACTCCTTAAAAAAGGATTGCACCCGAAAAAGATGATTTTCAGCAGCAGTTTATTTTTAATTTTTTTTCTCCCCACCTTCCTCCTGATCTATTATCTGGTAGGGAAGAAGTATAAAAATATAGTCCTGCTTGTTTCCAGCATTGCCTTTTACAGCTGGGGAGCACCCCGCTTTATCTTTGTTATCCTGCTCACCACCTTTCTTGATTTTTACCTGGTCAAATGGATGGACCGGAGTAATTCCAGGGCAAAACGCAGAACCTTGCTGGTCTTGTCGGTATCCATGAATCTGGGTCTCCTGCTCTACTTCAAATATTTCAATTTCTTTATCAGCAATGTCAATTCCCTTGCCGGACCCCTGCATATTCACCTTGCCACCATTGCAGGGCTGGCACTGCCTATCGGAATATCCTTTTATACATTTGAAACGTTAACCTATGTGGTGGATGTCTATCGCAAGGTGCATGCCCCTCTCACGCGTTTCCGCGACTATCTGTTATACATCATCCTGTTCCCAAAACTTATTGCCGGTCCTATTGTCCGTTATCATACCATTGCCGATCAGATCAATGATCGTTTCAGCAGCGATACCATCGATCAGCGCCTTTCGGGATTTTACCGTTTTATGCTCGGTCTTGGAAAAAAAGTATTGATTGCCAATGTCGCAGGCAAATATGCCGATACCCTCCTCAACACCGATCCTCATCAGCTTGGCATGCTCAGCGCCTGGGCAGGGATACTGGGTTATGCCTTTCAGATCTATTTCGATTTTTCCGGTTATTCGGATATGGCCATAGGACTTGGCAGGATGATCGGGTTTCGTCTCCCCGAAAATTTCAACAACCCATATACCGCTTCCAGCATCACCGAATTCTGGAGAAGATGGCACATGACCCTCGGTGCCTGGATGCGCAATTACCTGTACATCCCTTTGGGCGGCAACAGGGTGAATACCAAATTCCGTTTGTATTTCAATCTCTGGCTGGTATTCCTTGCCAGCGGTTTATGGCATGGAGCTTCCTGGAATTTTATTTTCTGGGGAGCCTATCATGGATTGTTTCTGGTGCTTGAACGTATGTTCCTGCTCAAAGTATATAACCGCACCGGCAAATGGATCAGCATCCCACTCACCTTTCTGATTGTAGTTACAGGCTGGGTGTTTTTTCGCCTCGAACATTTCTCAAGCGCCATTCAATATATACACACCTTGTTCAATTTCGGTAGTACCGTACAATCCCCGGCTCTCAACAAGGAGTTCCTCACTATGCTGTGTGTAGCCACTTTCTTCTCGTTCTTTACGTTGCTGCCCAAAGCAATATCCTTACAGGAAGGTGTCTTCGGTTTGGTACAGCGTACACCTGCTCACCTGATACTCGCCGTTATTTCTGTCATGCTCTTTATTCTATCCCTCAGCTCCATCACCTCTGCAGATTTCAATCCAT
>JABDCB010000016.1 GCA_013288325.1 Bacteroidota bacterium | reverse complement strand
TTTCGCCCTGTCATGGATATTACGCGACCAAAACAGGACTTTTAGCTATTTAATCCTTTCAATCGGTCTTCCCCGCCATTTTAACATCTACCCATCTGCCATGTTTACAGGAGCTGATGGAGTGATCATACATAGCTTCACACAATACAGATGGAAGGTAAAAATGCCCCAGATAACTGGCATTTAACCGAACCCTGAACACTTTTATTCTATTGGGTCCTATATCAAAATAAGAATATACACGGTCATCTCTTATATCCTGATAAGTAGGTATGTCCGATTTCTTTTCCAGATCGGTTTCATCCATCCTGCTGTTCCATATTTCCCATCCGGAAGGGAATATCTGTGTGAGTGACATTTCTTTATAATCGGATCGGGGATTGGTATTGATCACCGTTACTTCGGCATAGAAATCCGTTCCCTGTTCCAGTTTATCCACATCCAGGCTGGTTCCATCCATACGTTTATAGCTGATGTTCATCTGCATGTTGTTGTCATATTCATGCTGATCTCCGGTTTCCGGAACACCTTCGAGAATTATCCGGGCATAAAGAATACCCTTGCTTTTGTTTTGTACGCTCAACGGCACCGTTGTTAAAGAAATTCCGTCAGGAGTTTTCATCTTCAGATTGATCTGAGACATTCCTTTTTTAGATACAAGACTGCCTGCAGTTCCGTTAATAGTAAATCCGAAATTCAACTCCGAAGAGGTGCCTCCGTTTGCTGAAAACTTAGCCATAGCCATTAAACAGTATGCTGTTGCTTGTGTGCTGAGCCAGTAGTTATGATTGCTCAGCATAGCGGATATGTCTTTGGCTGCCAAAGCGGCTTTTGTCCGTTGCCCCATCAAGGTGAGTGTTTCCAGTATCATAGCCTCATCACGTTCCGAGCAACCAAATGTATAGGCCATTTCATTATAGCGTGGAACGACGGCCGGTATTCCGTTTACCAGTGTCTTTGCTACTTCATCCTGCTTTGCCAGCAGGTAAGCAGCTGCCAATCTCCAACGTGCTGCAATGGAAAGGTTTTTATATTCCCTTAAACGGTTCATAGCCCCCAGTTCGGGATTACCGGAAAGAGCCAGGGTATACAAGCGATAGGATTGTTCCAGATCGTCATTATAATAGTAGTTCTTTTCATTACGAGGAATCCAGTCTACTGCCACCTGTTTCTGATAACGTTTCCAGTTTTCGAGCAAGCCATAAGGCAATACAAACCCTTTCTTTTCCGCTTCCAGCATAAAATGCCCTGCATACGTGGTTCCCCATTCGGAAGGAAGATTATCTCCCGGCCAATATCCGAATCCGCCTGAAGAGGTCTGAAACTGTTTCAGTCGTTCCAACGCAGCACTTACATTATTATGAATAACCTTGCTGAAATTATCATCCAGCTCCATAAGTTCTGTTAGATAAAGTTGTGGGAATGCAGAGGAGGTGGTTTGTTCTATACATCCATGAGGATATTCAATCAGATATTTAAGTCGTTCACCCAGATTGATAGGAGGGATGGAGCTGAGCTCCAGCGTTCCCTTGTTGGTACCTTCCATTCCGATAGGGCTATAAGAAGTATTCCAGCTTTGCCCCGGCTCTATAACTGTTTCAATTACGCTTGTAATAGGCGGGTTGGGGTTGCGCACATTCAGCTCTATATCATAAGAAGCATGTTCGGCACCGGAGCTTGTTTCAATCTTTACCTTTCCGATACCCAGGGCCGATTTTACTTTCAGCCTGAAGTTCACCACCTGTTCTCCCGTTTCTGTGAAACTGATATTCTTGGTAGAAGCATCCTCTACGCTGAAAAATTCGTTTGTATGCACCGTCACGTTCACATTCCGGATATTCTTTTCCATGGCAAAAACGGTAACGGGCAAATCCATTGACTCGCCAGGTCCAACTACTCTGGGGAGTGTACCAAGCACCATCAATGGCTTACGTACTGGAACAGTTTTGTCGGTGCTGCCATAAGCCGATTCATAACCGGCAATCAACATAACACGAACTGAGCCGATATACTGTGGCATTTTAAAACGAATCACTTTCTTTTCTCCTTTTGCCACATGGAAAGGTGAAAAATAACGAACCATGGGTTTAAAGCGATTGGCCTTGGCAGCCGGTTTGTTGCCGGCGTCTCCATCACCACCAATGGCAAGTATACGTTGCAGCTCTCCGCTATAAGCACCCATCACCATGTCAAACATATCCCATGATCGTACACCCAGTGCTTCCCTGGCATAGAATACCTTCCAGGGATCAGGAGTTTCAAAACGGGTCAGATCCAGCAATCCATCATCCACTACTGCCAGGGTAGCCGTCATTTCTTTTCCGTTTTCTTCCGAAACAGTAATGCTGGTCATCTCTTCCGGTCTCCATACAGATGCTGTTTGTATAACCGGTCTTAAATGGGTATGTTGATCTTCGACCAACACAGGGATGACTCCATACAATCGTATGGGAAGATCATTTTTGGTTTGTCCGTGTGGCTGCAGCAGGGTAACATGTACATATACATTAGGAGCCATTTCGGCTGTAACAGGAATGCTGAGTGTAATATTCGGTTTTTGTGCATTGGCCCAGAAAGCCTGTAATACCTTGGATCCGGTTTCAACCGAAATCAAAGCCCGTCCCGAATCTCCGCAAGGGATGGTGAGCTTGATAGTTTCTCCTACCTGATATTTGGGTTTGTCGGAAGTAAAGGAAAGCAAGGTAGCGCCCTCTTTTCCTTTGGGTGTGCTGCCGGCCCAGGAAGGCCAATCGAAAAAGGCAACCCCTCCGCTGGAATGACCACTTTCCGGATCTGTTACCCGTACCAGATAACGGCCCCAATCGGGACGATTGACCCGAATGGTAAACTGACCTTTTCCATTGATGGTTTGTATGTCTTTGGTTTCAATAGGCTGATAATAGGTGCTGTGAACATAATTGGACAACTCATTTCCATTGTTGTTTTCCCACCACCATCTCCATTGAAGCTTATAAATTTTTACCTGCAGCTTCTTCGACAGAGGTTCCCCATACTGTCCTATCGTAGCCACTTTAACTACATGGTCGGTATCGGTAACAATCATTCCGCTGAACTTTTTACCTTCCGGCATCAGCACTCCTACATAGCTGGAGTAAGGAGAGTAAGCCGATGTAAAACGATCGATGCTGAATCCGCCCCCGTCTTCAAACACACGGGTTACAAAAGCAGCTCTTACCATGCCGGGAGCCCCTTCAATGGTTATTTTAGGAGTGAAAACGGCGACTCCGTCGTTATCCAGGGTTCCGTCAAAAACAGATTGCGTTTCGGTCGAGAAGGTTGTGGCCGGATCATCAAAAATATAATTGTCGTATCCTTTAAAGGTAGTTCGCATCTGTGACAGGGTGGCTTCTACTTTTGCTTTCAGCCCTTTTGCTTTGGCACCATGCAGCCAGGCGGCGGTAAGTGTTGCAGAATTATTTTTGCCCAGAAAAGCATTTTTGTCTTTGCCAAAATCAAGATTCATCTTCAGCCTGTTGGGCATAATGGTTTCTATCTTGATGTTTTTGGTAAAAGTAACACCACCCACTTTTATACGGGCTGTCCAGCTGCCGGTTGGAGCATCGTCGGAAGTGGTGACCGGAAAATCATAGAACCCGTCCAGAGATTTGGTACGGATAACTTTTCTGGCCACTTGTCCCCTTGGATTAAGCAGCTCCAGTATGACCGGATGGGTGGATGGTAATTTATGTTCTTTATCTTCCAGAATAAAGGTGAGGAAAAGCGTATCGCCTGGTCTCCATACTCCCCGTTCTCCATATAGGAATCCTTTGATTCCTTTTTGTACTTCATCGCCGCTCACATCAAAAGCGCTGAGCGATAAAGACGAACCTTCATCCAGCTTCAGATAGCCCCTCTGTTCTCCCTTTTTAGCTATTAACAGGAATGGTTTGTGAGGAATATCGGCTTTTGCCATTCCATCTCCGTCTGTTTTTACAGAGCAGATAAGCTGTTGTTGGTAATCATATACTTCCAATACCGTATTGGCAATGGGAAGGGTTGTTTTCAGATCCGTTACCACAAAAAGCATGGAGTTGTTGGTGCCTCTTTTGGCAATGAGCCCGAAATCGGAAGCCAGTACATTGCGGCTTACATCGTGCTGACGGCCATAGTAAAGCGCGTTACAAGGGTCGTTGCGTTTATCCTGGTAGCTTTGTCCGTCGCCATTTCCGTCGCTATAATCTCCATCTCCTTCGTAACCTTCTTCGTTATAACCTTCCTGATAATAGTCTCCGTAATAACCCTGGTTTTCCCAGTTTTCATTTTCAGTGTCCATATCCTCTTCAGGTTGTTGCACTTCTTCCAGCGCATCATTCTTTTTGGAGCCTCCATCACAGTGATAGGTGGAGTATGACTTCCGGAAACCGATTACCACTTTGTATATGGCTCCGGGTTCGGCATGAATCATTTCACTCAGATCGAGGTGATAGGTATTCCATTTTTCGGCATCACTGCCTCCGCGAACATTTAAAGGAACTTTTTTCTTGAAGATTACTTTGCCCACACGAAGCAGCTCTCTGTCGCCTTCCAGATTATTGACTTGTAAAAATTGGGCCACGTTCTTTTCATAAATGCGTACAATTTTTACATCTACGGCATTCAGGCTAACGGCCTGAAAAGGGAATAGCAGGTTGCCGGAAGCAGGAAGAATAACTCCATTACCAACCAGCTTCACTTCCGGTTTCAGCTCTTCAAAATCGAGCTGGGTAACCATTTTGTTTTTCAATTCATAACCCAGAATATTTTTGATGCCGGGAAAAATGCTGATGGTTCTGCTTCCACTGAGTCTGGCAGGAGGATACACTTTTATTTCATTATCCTGAATGGTAAAGGTGATACCGCTGGTTCCGGATAAGCTGATAAGTCCGTCGAGGAATTGCTTATCCTGTATGGGATCGCTGAACTGAATACGAACAAACTGATCGGCGCCCTGATTTACTTTCAGATCCAATATTTCAAAATCGCCCAAAGCCGGAATGGCAACCGTATGGGTGCCGTTTGCATGTTTTGCTTCAATGGCTTCTCCGTTCCAGCTCAGTTCAATGCTTCCAGCTTTTGTTTTTCGCTGTATGCTGTCTACCGTATATTTATGGGTGGCAGGATCGCTGTGCTCCCAATGTATATGAAGTGTTTTCCCATCCTGGGTTGCTGTAAGTGTTTTCTCTACCAGATTATTATCGGCTGCATCGGCTGTTCGTATAATACCATTAAGCTGTTCCCAGGCAAGAGTTTTCCGGTCTATGGTTTTTATGCCGTCTACTTTTACATCCATCAGCTGAGGCATGGTATGGAAGGTGAATTCGAAATGCTGGAATTCATCCGGCACTTTCTGAACAAGACCCAGTTTAAAGCTTACCTCATATTTTTGATTGGAAGGCATCCTGTTGGTTGGTCTGAATTCGATGGTGCGACTATCCACCCAATAGGCTTTGCCAGGAAGGGAAGGGGAAAAATTGAATACTTCTTCTTTTACCGGTTTGTCGAATTCCGCTATGGTAGCTACTTCAGAGGCAAATCGAATCCGTATATGGCTTTCATTGGAAATGATTCCCGACGTATAAGCGGCGATATAGGCACCGAAGGCCGGGTTTACCTTGTCCTGCATATGCCCTTTGGCAGTATGCTTAAAAATGGAAAGAGAAAGGATAATGGCTGCTGTTAATGCAGCAATAATAATAAGCAGACGTTTAGACATGAATTCCGGATTATGAATGGTAGCGTTTCCTGTGATGGAAAACTATATCAAATATCAACTAATGCTTCAGATGAAGATAAGATGTTGATAAATAATAATATCCGGCTATGAATCTAGGATTGAGGATGCTTTTTTTTATGCTCTTCTTCCAGCTCTTTAAACAGGTTTCTTTCTTTGTCAGAAAGGTTTTTAGGAAGGATCACTTTTACTTTCAGATACAGATCTCCCGCCTCTTCTTTTTTGCCATAAACAGGCATACCCATTTTTTTGAGACGCAGTACTTTTCCATTCTCCGTGTCTGCCGGTATATCTATGCGGATAGATCCTTTAAGGGTTCTGACAAGGGCTTTCCCACCGAGTATGGCGGTATAAAGATCAACCGGGGCATCGGCATGAAGATCCTGTCCTTCCATGCGGAAATGAGGATGTTCTTTGATGTGTATGGTAATAAGGATATCACCGGCAGCCCCTCCATTGAATCCTTTGGCTCCTTTACCTTTGAGACGTAAGGTCTGCCCTTCATGGACTCCGGGTTTAATGGTAATTTCAAGCGTGGTGTTACTTACATTCAACTGACGTTTGGCTCCTGCAAATGCTTCTTCGAGATCCAGTTCGGCTTCCACCTGATAGTCCTCTCCATTCATGGCACGTCTGGAGCGTCCGCCCGACGAAGCACCTGCCTGTTGTCCGAAAATGGATTCAAAAAAATCAGAGAAATCGGCATTGTCATCATGATTGAAGCCACTGCTGCTGCGTTGTCTGCCGGAGTTCTGCCATTTAGACCAGTCAAAGTTTTCTGCACCGGCTCCACCATGCTGGTATTGCATGTAGTTTTCGCCCAGTTCATCATACGTTTTCCGTTTTTCGGGATCGCCTAAAACATTGTATGCTTCACTGATCTCTTTGAACTTTTCTTCGGCAGCCTTATTACCGGCATTTTTATCCGGATGGTATTTAACAGCCAGTTTGCGGTATGCTTTCTTAATGACTTCAGCGGAATCTTTTTTATCAACTCCTAAAACTTTATAATAGTCTTTGTATTCCATAATTCATCAGGCGTGTAGGGCAAGGATAGGAATGTGGGTATGAAAAGCCATTCGTTTGGACACGCTACCATGAAAAATGCGACTCAATAAGCTGTGTTTTTTAGGTATCATGACCAACAAATCAGGCCTTTGTTTTTCTTCGAATTCAGTAAGTCCTTCAATAATATCTTTGTTTTCAGGAAAATGGAGGGTGTGTTTAACACCTGCAATGGACTCTTCCAGACTAATACCGCTTACGGCTTCTTTTAAATCAGTTTTTTCGCTCGGAGGACCTATGTGAACAACCTGCAGATTGGCCTTAAACAGATTAATAAACCCTTTCAACAGGGCTATGGTGCCCTCAGGCAAATCGCCATGATAATCATAGGCCAGAGCCAGGTTAGCAATACCTTTGAATACGGCCTTTTCGGGAATGATAAGCAAAGGAACCTGTATATGATTCAGCACACCGGTAGTAACGCTTCCTAATAAAGCATGACCTACCTGTCCATGTCCCGAAACACCCATGACCACAAGATCCGGCTTTTTCTCTTCGCAGAGCTCTTCAATTTCTTCCACTGCAAATCCGGGAGTAGTGAAACAATCAATGATAAGTTTTGTGCCGGTTTTGTGTATCAGCTCTTTTCTATATTGTTTGAGCCGGTCCATGTTGTTTTTTTCCAGCTCTTCGGTGGATACAATCATGACAGGTACTTCGGCAGACGTAACGGGAATATGATAGGCATGATACAGCAGTATTTTTGCTCCGCTGTTGGCAGCCATAGCACACGCATAAACTGCTGCATTGTCGGATGAAGCAGAAAAATCGGTAGGTATAAAAATGGTTTTGATGTTCATAGCCCTGAATTTAAGAATTAAGCACGTGTCGTACAAATCGGATCACAGACCAAAGATAGTCTATAGAAACTACTCCCCATTGGGAAGGAAGCAGAAGAAGTGTTACGATCAATATTAAACGCGGAAAAACATATTGCATATCCCATAACGGGTTGAGCATGGAGAAGGAAGCACAAACAATAAGCATATCAATTCCCAGTATGTAAAGGGCATAATATTTCATAAAACCGATGATGAGCAGAACCCCGCAAATGAGCTCGGCAAAAGAAGTGAAATAGGCGGCAGCTACCAATGGGAAACGAGGCAGGTGACGTAATTTTACCGGATACTCGAAATTCTCAATGACTTTTGCAATACCGATATTGAAAACTTTATCGTATCCCTGGGCAAAAAAGAGGATACCCAGAAAGATCCGGACAATGGCTTCTGCCGCAATATGGAAGTGAAAAGTATTCATTGGCTGATTAATTTGGGGTTTAAGATATTTTCTTCCAGATAGAATTGTTTCATTAAATCCTCTTCCAGATCATGAAGTTCCTGATAGCTGTTTTTTAATGTGGGAGCGCTGTTTTCCGGGGCCTGATATTCCTTGCTGAGATTGCGAAGGAGATTAAGCAAGTGATAAATCTGTTTGTGATCCTCGTTCATTTTGCCCAACGATTTTTCCAGCATGGCGGAAGTAACGGTGGAAGGCATTTTCTTTTCTTTCGCCTCCTGAAGTTCGCGAATGATGGGAAACAGAATCCTTTCTTCCCGGTTGAAATGCTGTTCCAGTTCCGAATGAAGTTCTTTAAAATGACTTAAGATTTCTTGTAGCTCCGGATGATTGGCTTTCTCGAGCTTCAGACACGTTTCCAGATGATCGTTAAGCTCTGAAGCGGTTTGACGAATGTAAGTATGGTGCCTCTTTTCAATGTAGTCGCAAAGCTCAGAAGCGCTCATTTTGCTGAAGTTATTGATAAGGTAGTTGTTCATCTTGCAACATTTGATAGAACGAAAGTATTCCTTACTTCCAAGGGGGTGAATGACAGGAATCAGATATTGGGATGATCCCCGTCATCTCATCAAACGGAAGGCATGGGTCCACTGATTTTTCTGAATTCCCGGGATACACCAGAGCATGCACAATGGTTCGATGGCTCTTGCTGATTCGGCTTTTCCCATATCTTCCGTTTCAAACCCGAATAGATCCAAAATAGAGGTTACTTCTTTTTTTGCATTTCCGTCATTCCCGCATATAAACATACTTGGCTTGCCTCCCGCAAATGAAGGATTGACCATAAAATGGCTACCGATACAACTGAATGATTTTACAAAATGTACTTCCGGAAAGGCAGCCTGAAGCTGTTCCATCAGACTTTGATCCAGGTTGGTAAAAAAATTCAGAACTCCGTTTTGCGGTGGAGTATCTGCAATGGGGTTGGTGGTATCAATAATTGTTTTGTTTTTCAGGTTGTTTGCTCCGGCCAGTAGCAATGCTTCTTTAGCAATATTTCCTTTGACAGACAGCACAATAATATCTCCGAAAGCAGCAGCCTCGCTAAATGAGCCTGTTTGGGCATTGGCTCCGGCCTTGCTTTTCCATTCATTAAGCTTGTTTTTGTCGCGTGTGCCAATCATTACCTGATATCCATGCTTCAAAAAGCCATTGGCCAGGGTTTGTCCAACCGTGCCGGAACCGATAATACCTATCTTTTTCATACGTGTTTTTTTATGTTGTGGAACGGAAAGAACAGATCAAGTCCGTATAGCGAAGTTAATCAATCGGGGGAATAAAGTCAATGTTAAAAAGGGGACTAAGAAAGCAGGCAGGAGTGTTTTCGGTGACCGGTATCCAATCAGGATGCCGGCAATACGGTAATAAGGTAAGATCTGGAATCAAACGGGTTTTTATCATTTTCCCAGCTGCGCGAAAGCTTAAAATCGATACGGCATTCACCTGTTTCCAAACCGGTAATGCTGAATCTTTCTACAGCAGTGCCACCAGCAAGACCTCTTTCCGGCACCAGGTATTTCTGAATAATCTGTAGGATGCCTTTTTGACTCATTTTATAAGTCCAGGTATAACCTGCAGTACCTTTTCCAGGTAAATCGATCTGGATGGTCTGGTTTTCAAGAAGGCTGATATTGGTCATAAGCAGGATGCTAAACAAATTAAATAGTTCTGTTGCTAAAGACGAAGTAATAAAACCCGACCTGAATTGTCAGGCCGGGTTTTAGAAGCAAAAGAGGACTTTTTAGTTATGGACCAGCGAAGGTTGCACAGGTATAGCAGCCTTTGCAGTAGCCTGGGCTACGATAGGTCCTGCATGCCAACCGGAACCGTCTCTCCACCAATGCTGAACGCTTCCGTCGTTAAGGAGCAGAATACATTCCAGATCAAAACCATAGCTGCTTTCTATCAAACCAGCCACGGCTTTTACATTGGTTCCGAAAGTAGCACTCATATGCCATCCGGTACCGCCTACATTATCTCTCCACCAGTGCTGAGCGGCACCACCAACAGCTACACACAATTCAAAATTTCCAATGTTTGTTTCCTGTGTGGCTCCATACTGTCCTTCAATCATTACCGGAGGGCTGAATACATTGGCTCCGAAACATACTCCGGCATGCCATACATTGCCATGATCATCATCTCTCCAGAAATGTTGCAGCTGATGGGTGGTGGCACATACGGCTACCAGTTCCAGATTGCCCTGAACTCCATACTGGCTTTGAACCAACGTAGCTCCGCTGAAGGAAACAAGTCCGGGTAATGTACCTCCATCATGCCAGCCTCCACCATCTCTCCACCAATGATTGAGGAGTCCGTCGGAACGGCGTACCACTACTTCAAAATTGCCTGGTGCGCCATAATTGCTTTGTATGAATGCCGGTATTCCTGCGGCGTTGGTGGGACCAAAGACTCCACCGTCATTCCATTTTCCGGTGTTCTGATCCAGCCACCAGTGATGTAAACGATTGCCGGTGGTGAGGTAAACACATTCGAAATTACGGTTATAGGTAGTGCCTGTAAGGGTAGGGCAGCCGGCAGCATCGTTACCGAAAGTTGGGCCTGCAGCCCAGGCATTGGTGCCTCCATCTCTCCAGTAATGTTTAACAGTAGTTCCGGATTGAATAAGCATTTCAAAATTACGGTGCAGGGCACCGTTTCCGCTTTCGTATAAATTGCCGTTATGAATTCTTCTTTTGGTCCATGGATCCGGATTAGGATCGTTTACTCCGTATTTTGCATACAGATCGCAACTGGCTTGTCCATAGCCTATACGGAAATAACCTTTTACACCGTTCCATGCTTCTCCCCATCCTTGTCCCCACGAATTTTTGCAGATCCAGCACTGGTTCACATCGTCATAGCCCACTGCAAAAACACAATGCCATCCTCTGGAATAGTTGGAAGGATCGTTGATCTTTTTATAAACACCGCCACCGTAACCGTCAAAGTCGTGAAATACTTCAAAGCATAAGGTGATCGGGCCTACTGTATCAATCCATGTTTTCTGATCCGCAGCTGTACTAAGGGTTGAATAGTCGGTAATCTTTACTGTTCTTCCGTTACGATCGGGAGTAGGGGTCCAGGCATGATCGCCATGGTAATACGGATAACAGTCAGGGTCGGCAATACCATTGGTTTTAATCCAGTCAAGCGCGTTCGAAGGCCATCCTCCGTCCCCGCAATGAGCTCCCATTCCATCGTGTACATCTCCTTCGGAGCGGACACTCCATACACAATGTTGAATGCGGGCCATACTTTCTACCACACCGGTTGCACCAAATGACCAGCAAGATTCACATCCGTTCTGATCTTTAGGCAGTGTTACCCATCTCCATCCCCAGCGTTCGCGCCAATCTACAGCCGATGAAGTTGTACCGGCAGTAAGACCGGCCACCATTTCAGGTTTTATAATGGCATTGTCGAGATAAGAAGTTTTTGCATCGTCTCCCGTAATAAAGCCCAGGGCTTTTCTTCTTTCAAACAAAAATGGATTTTGGGTGGCTGAAGTGATCAGCGTTTTAAGATTAACCGGCTTTATATCGGCTGCTTTGGGCATCTTAGGAGGTACTTCGGCTCCCAAGGTATGCTCAGAGATGGCATCCGTATCCTTGATCGTATCATCTACGATCCAGCCGGCCTTTTGATCACTGATCAGTTTGGCCAGGTCTTTTGCTATTAACGGTTTGTTTGGCATGGCGTTGTTTTTTTCATTTAATATTGCTTACTCTGTTCCGTTTTCAGCATCCCGGTACTTAAAATCTTTCTTTCAGTGGTTTGTTCTCCATTATAGGCCTGATCATACTTTCTGTCAGGACATAGCTCCGCCCCTGGCCATCGTTATGGTTTTTTAAAAATCCAACAGCTAATCAATCAGGGGTTGGTATAGCTACGCGACAGATACTTGTTCTGGGTAGCTATAGCTTAGAAAAATCTTCCGGTATAATACTTCAAAATCCATTTCTGTAGGTATGCCCTGATTCCGAAACAAGAATATAACCATTTTAATCGAAAGTCAAATGATGTCCTTGTAAAGGCTCAAAAACATATGTAATATTTTTTTGAATTTTGTAAGATAAAATCAGTCAATCAGAATAATGGATGGAAAATTGCTTTCGTTTTGAAATTAAATATCTGACTCATGTACTTTACTTGTTCCATGAACTTACTGTAGATACTTACTTTGAATAGATTTCAACTAAAAAAATTGAAAAATTGTTAGTAACTAAAATGATATGTAAGAAATATCATAAAAAAAACACTATTATAAGTTAATGTAAATAATTCGTTAACCAATTTGAGCCATTTCCATCGACATGTTCTTTTTCTTTTAACAATTGATACAATCGATATTAAGATGCTACCTGTTTCTTCAATGATTGTTTCAATCTTGATAAAGATGTGACCTGTTTCTTTAATGATTGATACAATTCTGATAAAGATGTATTGTATTTCTTTAACGATTGGTGCAATCTATATAAGGATGTTATCTGTTTCTTCAATGATTGATACAATCTTGATGAAGAAGTGTTGTGTTTCTATAATGATTGTTACAATCTTGATAAAGAGAGATTGTGTTTCTTTCAGGATTGTTGCATTTTTTATGAAGATGTTATCTGTTTCTTTGATGATTGATGCAATTTTGATTAAAGTGTGTGGTATTTTTTTAACGATTGTTGCAATCTTTATCAAGATGTGACCTGTTTCTTTAAAGATTGGTACAATCTTGATTAGGATCGATTCAATGTCCAATAATGGAGACTTATTTGCTGCGTCTTCATTCGCACTATTGATTTAAATAGGATTATATTTGGGCTACACCCTGATAATTATGAAAGTAATTAGTTCCCTGGCGATGGTGCTGTTCGTTTCTGTTGTAACAGCACAGTCTATAAAGACCGATAGGGGAGTTTATCCTGAACCGGCACCACCCATATTACCTCCCGCAGGAGGTACCTTTGTGGATCCTGTATTCGGCACTACCTTGCTTCGTGTCACCGACTCGCTCGATGGAACTGATAATCACCAAAGTTATTCCTACTGGCCCGGGTTTAATAAGAATGCTGCCTTGCTTTATATTTCAAGTGTAGGTGGAATTCCCACCTTGTATGATTTTGATACCGTTCATGTTTCCATCTCCAACAAACGAAACCTGTTTCAAAGCAACCCGGCCGGTGATGGAGTTCCCAATGGAGAGGATGCGATCTGGAGCGGATTGCATGCCAATATTATGCTTTGTCATACCGGACAGAAACTATACAGCTACAATGTAACAACCAACCAGTATACCCTGATACACGATTTTTCCATTGCTTACCCGAATATCTATTTGTGGCAGATGAGCCGTTCCATGAACGACAGTGTTTTTGGATTTACCTACAAGGAAAATGTGAATTATACCAATGTGGGTTACCTGGATTATCGGGCTTCCAATAATCACTCCGATACAAGTCATCTCCCCACCCTGGATGAAGTGCAGGTGGATAAAACGGGTAACTACCTCGTTGTAAAAACAGGTAATAGTGGGGCAGGGATTATCAAAGTGCAGATTCTTAATCTGCACACGTTTGCAAAAGATTACCTTATTGACAATGCCCCTGATTATGCTCCCGGACATTCGGATAACGGGAGCGGCCTTGTAATCGGAGATGATAACTGGAATAACCGTTTTACCTTTCGCCAGCTATCATCTCCCCATACTTTTTATTCCGTTATGGATTTGAATAATGATTGGTCTCTGGGCTATCATGCTTCCATGCTGGCCGATGATGAATCATGGATACTTTTCAGCACATTTGTAGGCGATACATTGCCCGGTACGGGTGTATTCAGGGATGAATTATATCAGGCATCTACCGATGGGGCTCAGCATGTAAGAAGACTCTGTCATACCCATTCCGATTTTCTGCATCAGACCAATTCCGGCAATCAGTATTATGGTGAACCCCGGGCCAATATCAGCCGTAATGGAAAGTTTGCTGTTTTTACCAGCAACTGGGGAAGCATTACCCGCAGGGATGCATTTGTATTACAGATTCCTCCTGTGATTGTTACCGGTATTGCAGAGCAGAAGAATACACTGTTTTCATTGTCTCCCAATCCAGCGCGGGATCAATTGTACTTATGTTTCCCTGCTTTGCAGGAAACAGAAAAAACAACCATCACCGTATTTGATCTTGCCGGACAGGAACTCCTGCATCAGGATGTTTTTATAGATGCCGCTGCTCCATTTGAGTTTACGGTCAGTGCTCTTTCGGAAGGATTATATTTTATCCGGGCAACGAACAGTAAAGGAAGCAGCGTGAAAAAATTTACTGTCGTCAGGTAACCACAATCAAAAGGGAGAATTAAACAGCCATTTTATTCAAAGCCCTTACTGCCAGCCATAAAGACAACAAGGTAAAGGCAATCATGACTGCAAATCCTTTTACCACCATTATGTTTCCGTAATCGGCTGCAAAAAGACAGCGCGATGCTTCTACTGCATAGTAAAACGGATTAAACAAGGCCATATTCTTGATCCAGTTGGGAGCAAAGGAAATAGGCAGCATAATACCCGATAAGAGCATCATAGGAAGATAAAAGGTGTTGGTGATCGATGCCAGTATACCTTCATCCTTCACCGATAAGGAAATGGCATAGGAAAAAGAAGACATGGTGATGCCGATAAACAGGATAAGAACAAGAGTTAGAATGATTCCTACAAGGGAAACATGAAGTCCGAAAAACAAAGCGATGATGAGCAGGATACAGGACTGCAGAAACAAGGTAAGCAGCTGATTCATGACCAGACTCAGAATCAGTCCTACGCGACCGGTTGGAGTAACCAGCCACCTCGATATAATACCTTGCCTTATTTCATCGATAAAACTAAAACCGGCAAAAAGAGATCCCATACCCATGATGACAAGCATACCGGGAACAAAAACACGGACAATCTCAGCAGTAGGCAGGAGGGAGGTAGCACCCATGTTTTTAAGCAAGGGCATATACAGCAATAAATAAAGCACAGGTTGGGATAGTCCTATAAACAGCCAGATAGGAGTACGCAATGCTTTTTTCAAATGACGTTTGAACAGCAGGAAAATATCTTGTAGTTTTTTCATAAGCTCAATTATTTTTTTTCTTCTCTTAATGAACGACCGGTTTTTTGCAAAAAGACATCATCCAGAGATGGTCTGGATAAACCGATGGTTTGGATGCTGATATGTTCCTTGTCCAGCATGCGTAAAACTTCGGCAATCAGGCTTTCTCCATCCTGAACCACCAGATGTAGTTTATTATCCTGAGGATATATTTTCTGAACAGCTTTTAGGTTTCCGAACAAGGTCTTGGCTTGTTCCCGGTCTTTTTCATTCAGAAAATCAACGGCAATGGTTTCTCCTCCTATTTCACGTTTCAGCTGCAAAGGGCTGTCTAGTGCTACAATGGTGCCGTGATCAATGATGGCTACACGGTCGCACAGGTTATCGGCTTCTTCCAGATAATGCGTGGTCAGAAATATGGTCATGCCTTCTTTTTTCAGACGTGCTATTTCTCCCCAGAAATAAGCCCTGCTCTGAGGATCAAGACCGGTAGTAGGCTCATCTAAAAATACAAGCTTGGGCTGATGAACAATACCCAGGGCGAGTTCCAGTCTTCGTTTTTGCCCACCCGAATAGGTGCTGGCTTCCCGTTGTGCAAATTCTGTCATCTGAAAACGTTCTACCAGCTCCTTTGCTTTTTGCTGAGCCTGAACTTTGGATATACCATATAAACGGGCCTGGAGCAACAAATTTTCAAACGCATTGGAAGCGGTATCGGCCCCACCGGCTTGTGATACATAGCCGATCTGTTCCCTTACTTTTTTAGGTTCGCGCAACAGATCATAACCGGCAACAGTTGCCGCTCCGTTACTGGGAGCGAGCAGGGTGGTGAGGATGTTTAAGGTGGTGCTTTTACCCGCTCCGTTGGGACCCAGGAAGCCGAATATCTCTCCCTGTTTTACTTCCAGATCAACTCCTTTTACGGCCTCCACATCCTTTTTCTTCTTACCCCTCCCGGAGGAGAATGTCTTACTCAGGTTCTTTGTTTGTAATATGGTATCACTCATAATAAATTGAATATTGGATGGCTAAATTAGCGATTTCTCCCCCATGGATATATTAAATGTAAACAGGGCAAATCTAAATCAGATTGCCCTGTTTATACAAACGGAAACTGGTAAGTAAGCGAAGTGATAAGGTTAATGGCGGTTTTTGCCGGTGAACGAATTACTTCACCAGCATTTTTTCAAACAGCTCATCCAGTCGTTGATGAGATACCACAACACCGCCTTCCATACCGGATTGTACCATTCCATCCCGGTCGGCCAGGGAAAGAAAGACGCAATGGATGGTCAGCTTTGTCCTGTTTCCGGGCAGCTCCGTAAACGTTGCTGCTTCCAGGGAAACATGGCCTCTTTCAGGCAGACCTTCAAATTCAAAGGTGCGTATCATACGTTCGGGTTCTGTTACGTCATGCATAACCCCGTTAAAATTGAATTTTTGTCCGCTTCCGCTGCAGTTCATGAGTCGGTAAGCTCCACCGGTACGACAATCGTATTTTTCTATTTCCAGGATCATATCCTTTGGGCCCAGCCATTGCACCAGCAGTTCAGGGTCCTTAAAGGCTTTAAAAACAAGTGCTCTCGGAGCTTCAAATTCCCTGATGATGGTAACTTCCTGTTTGCCGGGTTCGGCGATGATGGTTGTTTTGTTTTTCGTTTTCATTTCGATTTATTTTAGTTAGATGAAACCATTAAATAATGCTCAAGATTTTCAAGACCCATTGTAAAGCCGGCTTCAAAGCCCATTTCAATTATTTTCGTGATATCCGCTTCGGTGGAGAATGAAATTTCAACCACCACCTTTGACCCGGTTTCTGTAGCATGAAATTCGTTTTTCCAGTTCATTTGCGGCATACTGGGATCTTTTTTTCCGTTTTCGTCGCAAAAGAAACAGATTGTCTGAAACCTTTTCGACAGAACAATGTTATGGAACTCCACTATACACCAGTGCTTTTCACCTTTCGGGCTTACCATGGCATATAACCATTGTCCGCCGTCTTTGAATTGAAAGGTTTTGGTTTCTGCCTTCCAGGGTTTGGGTGCCCACCATTGATCCAGGAGATGGCTTTCGGTCCAGGCTTTCCAAACCCGTTCAGGGCTTGCTTCAAACTTCCGGATAATCATTAGTTTTTTGTTGGGCAGATCTTTAATGATCTCGATTGGACTCATTGTTTTCATGGCTTTTGTGTTTTTAATTGTTCTAATACGGTATCAAGCTGGTTGAACCGGTCCTCCCACATCTTGCGGAAGGGCTCTAACCAGTCGGCTATTTCTTTCATTTTTTTGAGGTTTAATTGATAATGAATCTCCCTGCCGTCCTGCTTTTGTTTGATCAGTTTGCATTCGGACAGGATTTGTATGTGTTTGGATACCGCTTGCCGGCTCGAATCAAAATGCTCTGCCAGCGCATTGGGTGTCATGGCTTGCAGGGCGATGAGGCTTAAGATAGCCCGTCGTGTAGGGTCGGCAATAGCTTGGAAAACATCTCTTCTCATATTGTTGTGTCTTTATTTAGCAATCATTCGGTTGCAAATATATGTGCAATTATTCGGTTGCGAAAATTTATTTGAGAAATTGTTTTTTGGAGGGAGGGAACGGGATAAAACGAAAGTGAGGGTGTATGGGTTTTGAGGAGGGAAAAACAAAACGCCCCTTTTTCAAGGGGCGCTTCTACTTCTCTGCGGACCGGACGGGACTCGAACCCGCGACCTCCGCCGTGACAGGGCGGCATTCTAACCAGCTGAACTACCGATCCATGCTTTAACGAGGCGCAAAAATAGGGGATTTTTTGATTTCTGCAAAAAAAATGATGAAATCAGTCAGATAATGCTGTTTGACAGCAGCAGAGCCGCTCTTTTGATGGGTTGAAAGGCAGCACAAATATGCCATGGACAATGCCCAAGCAAATAAGGTATCGCAATTTGCGATACCTTATCATCTCCCTTTCCCTATTCTATATCCTATCTTCTTTCGTTCCGGTTGAGGCGTAGTGAACATCTTCCGGAGGGCAAGAAAAATTTGCTGTATATCGTTGCTGTTCCGGGTTACATGTTGCTCCAGTTTTTCCAGCTTCAGCAGAATATCCTTATGAGTAAGCAGAAGCTCTCTCATCCTCACAAAGATTTCAATAATACGTATACTCATCTTGATCGCTTCATCACTCTTCAATACATTGGCAAGCATAAGTACTCCATGTTCCGTGAAGGCAAACGGGAAAGCCCCGCCCAGATGCTGTTTGGAAGGTATCGCATTTTGCGATACCATAAGATCCGTTTCCCGTTCTGTTAACTGAAACATGAATTTGACCGGAAACCGGCTCAGGTTTCTGCTTACCTGTTCCCGCAATCGTATCGCTTTTACACCATACAAATCTGCAAGATCTCTGTCCAGTATGATTTTCTGCCCTCTTAAAATGTAGATTTTGTTAATCAACACTTCATCGGGAATGATGATATGTTTGGTTTTTCTTTTGATGGCCATCTTCAAATGTATTATATATGATACACAAAAAAAGGACAAATCTAAGAGATAAAGGAAACCAGGTAAGAAATATTATACCAATTGCACTTTCACCGATTTAAATAATCAATGTATCTGCTTGAGGAGGATAATTCAAAACTTCGGGCCGGATGAGTATCAGACCGGTAAAAGTTAAGGTATCGCAATTTGCGATACCTTAAAACAGTCTTCTTTTTACTTTAGTTTCTCTTTCAAAAATGCAAGGGTAAGTCCCCACGATTCATGTGCTGCCTGTTCATTATAAGCAGGCCTTGCATCGCAAAAGAAAGCATGATCGGCATAAGAGATGACCGTATTGATATACGGTTTGTTGGCAGCGGTAAGGGCAGCCATTACAGCATCTATCTGTTCTTTGGGAATATGCTTATCCAGACCACCCCAAAAGAAAAGCATAGGGGCACTTAAGCTATCGGCTTTCTTGATCAGATCAGGAGCAATGCCGCCTCCGTAATAAGAGACAGCGGCTTTTAGCGGAAGAGCTGTATTGGCAATAAAAGAAGCCCTGCCTCCCATACAATACCCGATGGAAGCAATATTTTTTTTCTGTACAAGCGGGTTGTCTTGTAACCAGTTATAGGCTGCTTTGCTATCGGCTTCAATAGTAGCTGCATTCGTAGCCTGTATATGCGACATCACCGAAGGGAAATCAGTATAACCGCCTTCAAAACCTACAGGTGCGGTACGGTGAAAAAGTTCGGGTGCTATGGCTACATAGCCTTGAGCTGCAAAACGATCGGCTACATCGCGAATATGATGGTTCACTCCAAACGCTTCCTGAAATACAAGAAGCCCAGGATGTGTACCGGTGCCGGATTCGGGCTCGGCAATATAACATTGCATGGTGGTACCGTCTTCAACGGCTAGGGTAACAAATCCTGATTTGATTGACATTGGTTTCTGTTTTTGTTCAGGACACAAAAATAGAAAGACTTGGGAATAATATCCGGTTCTTTTTCCCAATATACCCCTCTTTCCCAACAGGGTCGGGAAAGAGGGGAAGGGAGTGACTTATGCTTTTGCCAGTTGAATCTCGGCTTCCAGCTTGATATCATCGCTTACCAGCAGATTGCCGGCTTCGTTAAGCACATGAAACTTTAAACCGAAGTCTTTCCGGTTAATTTTTCCTGTTAAGGATAAACCGGCCTTGGTATTTCCCCATGGATCTTTGGCTACTCCGCCAAAATCCATATTCAGCTTCACTGGTTTGGTGGTGCCGCGTATAGTGAGGTTGCCTTCTACGGTAAAAGTACTATCGCCTGCTTTCTTGATGCCGGTTGATACGAATTCAAGTTTAGGATGGTTGGCAGCATCAAAAAAGTCATCACCCTGCAGGTGACCGTCGCGTTGTTCGTTGCCGGTGGTGATGGATTTGACATCACCGCTGAATTTCACTTTGGCGGTTGTGAAATCTTCATTGTCCGTTAAAATTTCGGCATCATACTCTTTCAGTGCCCCGCTGACAGTCGTAATCATCAGGTGTTTGGCTTTAAACTGAATTTCGCTGTGAGCTTTGTCTATGCTCCATTTTGTTTTTACTGCTGTTTCCATGATCGGTATTATTTGTGGTTAGTATTCATATAAATCGTTATCCTATGCGGAAGGCTCTCATGCTGGCGGCAGTAAAGACTTCTTCATAGGTGAATTTTATTTCCTCATTGGTATCGGCCAGAGCCAGGCTGTAAATCATAGGCACATAATGATCAACCGTTGGTACGCTCAGGGTGGCTACCGAACCTTTTTTCTCATAATGGATAAGGCTATCGTAATCCTGATGCAGAATACGGTCTTTTACCCATTCATCAAATTCAACAGCCCAGTCATAAGGCTTCTCATCCCCTTTGGCAAACCACATCCTGAGATTATGTACAATATTGCCGCTGCCGATAATAAGCACCCCCTGATTACGTAATGCTTTTAATTGTTTTGCTAGATCAAAATGATACTGCATGGATTGTGAATAATCAATGCTCATCTCGAATACCGGAATCGTTGCATCCGGAAACATATGTTTCAGAATACTCCAGGCCCCATGATCCAGTCCCCAGTCTTTATTCTCTTTGCTGCCTGGAACGGCTTCCAGTACTTTTCGTGCATATTCAGGCGAGCCGGGTGCCGGATAGGTTACTTTATAAAGTTCGGCCGGAAAACCTCCGAAATCATAAATCGTTTCCGGTTGAGGAGCTGTACTTACATACGTGCCTTTGGTGAGCCAGTGAGCCGATACAACCAATATGGCATTTGGTTTGACGGTTACCGAACTTCCCATTTGATGCAGGCTTTTTGTGAATGGATTATCTTCAATCGAATTCATCGGGTTACCATGGCCGATAAAAAAAACGGGCATCTTAGAACTATTGCCAAACGTATC
The DNA here is from genome assembly GCA_013288325.1 of Bacteroidota bacterium. Lineage (GTDB taxonomy): Bacteria > Bacteroidota > Bacteroidia > Palsa-965 > Palsa-965 > Palsa-965. Next base: position 30,477 of record JABDCB010000016.1, on the reverse strand, counting down.
CGTAATTTTTTTCAGTTCCTGCAATTTCATAGCCTGTGTTGTTAAGGGAAAAAGTGCCATTGCTTTGATAAGATCTCTTCTGATCATGACTTTCGCATTTTTCTCAGAACAAAGGTAGACCCGATTCATTACCTGTGGAATAACATAGGTTAAGAATTCTAATGATTTTGCTCATTTTACTGTCGGAATGAGAACAAAGAAGGTCATTGAAATTCTTCTTAACTTTGGTCTTATATGAAAATAGGAATTGTCTGTTATCCCACATTTGGAGGCAGTGGCGTGGTAGCTACTGAATTAGGAATTGCTCTGGCCAAGAAAGGTCACGAAGTGCATTTCATAACCTATAGTCAACCGGTAAGACTGGATGGTTTCTCCGAACGGATTTTTTATCACGAAGTGGCGGTATCTAATTATCCTTTGTTTGATTTTCAGCCGTATGAACTGGTGCTTTCCAGCAAGCTGGTAGATGTGGCAAAACATGAAAAGCTGGATCTCCTGCATGTTCATTATGCCATCCCGCATGCTTCTGCTGCATATATGGCCAAACAGATTCTGGCATCACAGGGAATTCATATACCGTATATTACAACCCTTCATGGAACAGATATCACACTGCTTGGCAGGGACCCTTCCTTTGAGCCGGTAATCACCTTTGCCATTAACCAGTCGGATGCCGTCACTGCTGTTTCGGAAAGCCTCAAACAGGATACCTATCGTCATTTCGGGGTAACAAGAGAGATTCAGGTGATCCCCAATTTTATAAATATCGAAGAATATTCGGAAGAGAAGTGCGGGTGTTCACGTACCATGTATGCAGCCAATGGGGAAAAGATCATGATACACGTTTCCAACTTCCGCAAGGTTAAAAGGGTGGAAGATGTATTAAGGGTGTTTGATAAGGTAAGAAAAGTAATACCCACCAAACTGATTCTGGTAGGGGATGGCCCTGAAAGAACAGCCGTGGAAAAACTTTGCCGTGAACTGGATACTTGTAATGATATACGTTCACTGGGTAAAGTAACAAATCCGGAGCAGATATTATCCATTGCCGATCTGTTCATTCTGCCGTCTGAAACCGAAAGTTTCGGACTTGCGGCTCTCGAGGCCATGGCAGCACATTTACCTGTCATATCAACCAACACAGGTGGCTTGCCCGAGGTAAATATACAAGGGGTTACCGGTTTTCTGAGTAATGTAGGAGATGTAGATGATATGGCGAAAAACACATTGCATATCCTGAGTGATGAAAAGGTACTGGCCGTTTTCAAAAAGAATGCTTACGAACAGGCCCGTAAATTTGATGTGCCTAAAATTCTTCCGCTATACGAAAAGCTTTACATGAGTCTGCTGAAAAAGGAACTGGCATAAAGCAATAAACGCCGCTTTCGTTACCCTCCTGCTTTCTTAGCTTTATATCCGGCCTTTAAAAGTAATTCGAGTATACGGTCCCGTTTGTCACCTTGTACCAGTATTACCCCATCTTTAGCGCTTCCTCCGCTACCGCATTGTTGTTTTAGACTTTTTCCCAGCTTTTCCAGCTCGGCATCAGATCCTTCAAACCCGGTAATACGGGTCAGCAATTTATTGCCCGGCATACGATCCAGAAAAATACGAAGTTGTTGCTGACCGGGATCCGGAGTATCCGAAGTTTCATCCTCTTCCTTGTGTACCGGTAAGGAGGGATTTGTAGAGTATACGAGCCCGTCTTTTTCATGTTTTTTCTTACTCATGGCTTTTTACGGTTTCATTTTGTTTTGAATGAGGGACTGTTCATAGCATTGAAGATAGGCTTTTATAAATTCTTCCATTCGTTGCTGATCAGCTGATGGGCTCTGGCTGCCATCATGTTGTAGTAAACTGTCTTTACGGATATTGAAATAGCCTCTCACTTTTTCACCGTCAAACTGCAGCAGGTGATTGCCTTCAAAAAGCTGGTACATATTATTTCTATAATTGATGGCAAAATGGGGTTGGGATTTGTCGAGTGCGTTTTTGCCAAATGCAAAAAACGGTTTGTCATATCCTATCATTGCTAAAACTGTAGGAAGGATATCGATCTGTTGCATGGTGGTACTATCCACACCTCTTAAGCTCTTGCCGGGTTGATAAAACAGAATCGGTATTTCGTACTGGCCTATATTATTGCCCCAGAAAGGATCGTCGGAATATCCGGTATGATCGGGACAAATTACAAACAGAGTATTATTGAACCAGGGGGCTTGTTGGGCAGTCTGGAAAAATTTGCGAAGCGCATAATCGGCATAACCTACACATGGATTGATGGTTCGGTTACCGGCAGGGAACTTGTCGCGATAAGCATCCGGAACCAGAAAAGGATCATGAGAACTTAGGGTGAATACGGAAGTGCAGAAAGGTTCCTGCATTTCTTTCAGCTTGCTGGCAAAAAACTGAAGGAAGGGTTCATCCCAGATCCCCCAGTTTCCATCAAAATTCTTGTCGTTATTATATTCCTGGCGTCCGTAATAGTGTTCAAAACCTGCATTGCTGGCAAAAGCATCAAAATTCATGGTGCCGTCATTACCCCCATGAAAAAAGGCAGAGGAATAACCGTACGGTTTAAGTAAGCGAGGCAAAGCATAAAGTTCATTGGAAGCATAAGCAGAACTTGGGTATCCTTCATCCATCAGAGATGGAATGCCACCCAGAATGGCTGGAATACCTTCTGCCGATCGTTTGCCATTACTAAATGCGTTGTTAAAGAGATATCCTTGTTTCATCAGTGAATCAAGAAAAGGCGTATAACTCTTTTGATTGCTCAGAAACGTAAATTCTTTGGAAAAACTCTCCATGATGATAATCACCACATTCGGTTTTTGCAAGGGCTTTCCGCTGGGTAGCTGCATCGGGTCGAACAAACGCAGCCGGTCTTTTTCACTGAAATAACGATGCCCGGCTAAATGAGAAAGTTTATGGGAGTCAATAATGCTGAACGGAGAATTGAGTAATACCGGTATGGCAGACGGAGAGGCGTATTCCCCTGCATGACTTAACGACAAAGGACTCAGCTGCCACCCCCCTCGAATACCCAAAACCGTAGCTCCTGATAATACTACGAGGGACATCAGGTTTGCAATAAAGGCGGCTGACCCCATAAATGCCAGTGCAGGAAGCGGTTTTTTCTTTTCGATACGGCCGTAAAAAAATAGCAGTATCCAGATAAAGAAGGCGAAAATGAGAAAGATATACCAATAGCCATAGAGGTAAGAAGCAAAAGAGGCGAAATCATTTTTTCGCTGTAACAGGCTCATAAAATCCCAGGTTAGGCGGCGCAGCGTAAACTTGTAATAAACAATATCGAGGCAGTTGGTGGCAAGACCCAGTATATTGACGGTAAGAAACAGGATTTTAATGGCAAGCTGATATCCCTTGTTGGCAATAAAAGGAAAAGGAAGAAGAGCCAGAAAAAGGAATGGAGTATTGAGCATCAGAATGGCACTGATATCAAATCGCAGACCTGAAAAGCAGAGTGCGCCCAGTTCCAGGAAACCGGTATTGCTGAAATGTGAATAATTAAAGGCGAAAAACAGCAACCTGCAAATGAAATACAGCAGGGGCAGGATAGTCAGCTCGAGGAGCCGGATACGGATATGTCGGGTATAGTTCTGCAAGAGCAGATTAATGCGTCCAGCGCGTGTGGTGTTTTGTAACTACATACGGTACGGTTGTCTTATCCGAATCGATATAGTTTAAAAGAATGACCGTTTGTATCAGCGGGCCTAAGGAATCTATTCCGGAGCCCGTGAAAGAATGTGTTACCGGGGTGGAAGAGGGGGTGAATGTTACTGTCTGATGGGGTATAGTAAGGGTATATGCTTTGCGGTTGTTTTTTCCAACTACCGTGCTGTCATTAAACAACCCAGCAAACCGGTCAAAATGGATCACGCTGTCGGCTGTATTGTCGGTACTAAGCGTAACGGCATAGGAGGTCATGGCAATTGTTGGACTCACAGTAGAGTCTATGACAGTATATACCCCAGCCAGGGAGTCGGCATCATTAAAAATATTGACTGTCCGGGTTTGAGTACTCACATTACCGGCGGCATCCTTAACAGAGTAGGTAAGGGTATAAATTCCTTTCAGATTCGGGTTAACAGATCCGAATACGTGAACCATGTTATTCAGGTTGCCATCCTTATTGTCAGATGCAGTATAACCGGGATCCGTAAAGGTCCCTGTACCAGGAACAGTAGGTAAAGGCTGGGAAAGCGAGTTTCCGTATCTGAGCTGTAATACGGGGGGGATGGTATCTTCTTTGGCACAGGAAGATATGAAGAGCAGGAACAGGATAATAACAGATGAAGCAATGAGTATACCTGGTTTTTTACCGAGGATATGCCCAAAGGACACGGGAAACTCTGATTTCTTGTACATTGCAACAAAATTAGCCTTTAAAAGGAAAATAAAAAATTTTTCATTATTAACAGTTTTTAGTATACATTTGCCCCCGGTTAACCAAAACAAATACATAAAATGAAAAAAGTACTTTCTATTATTGCAGTTGCCGGAATGACTGCAATTGTTGCCTGTGGCCCAAGTGCTGCAGAAAAAGCAGAGAAGATGAAGCAGGATTCTATCCACAAAGCTGATTCTACCAATGCACTGGCAGCTGCTGCCAAGAAAAAAGATGATTCTATTGCTGCTGTAAAGGCAAAAGATGAAGCTTCCATGAAAATGAAAGCTGACTCTATGGCTGCTGCTGCTCATGCAGATTCAGTTAAAAACAAACTGATCAAGCCAGCTAAAGAAGAAAAGAAAAAAGGAAAATAATTCCTTTATCTATAAGATTCCGAAAGGTGTCTGAAGAATGAACCCCGACGATTATCGTCGGGGTTTTTTCGTGATTTCAACAGGGTTCTGTTAAAAAAACTTAATGGAAATTTGTTCTGTATTAAAATAATCATATAAATTTGCGCCCAGTTTAAACTAATTAACCCTTATAACAGAAAATGAAAAAAGTACTTTCTATTGTTGCAGTTGCCGGAATGACTGCAATCGTTGCCTGTGGCCCAAGTGCTGCAGAAAAAGCGGAGAAGATGAAGCAGGATTCTATCCACAAAGCTGATTCTATCAGCGCACTGGCTGCTGCAGCTAAGAAAAAAGATGATTCTATTGCTGCTGTAAAGGCAAAAGACGAAGCTGCCATGAAAATGAAAGCTGACTCTATCGCTGCTGCTGCTCACGCAGATTCAGTTAAAAACAAACTGATCAAGCCAGCTAAAGAAGAAAAAGGTAAAAAGAAGTAATTCTTCAACTACCTAAAAAAAACAAAGGGAACGGATTGCGTTCCCTTTTGTTTTTAGTATATATGTGATGTGTCTTAGCGCTTATCCTGTCTTATTTTCTCTTCTATTGCTTTCAAATCAATACCGCCACAGGCGGCACAGCCTCCTCCGCAATCCTTTTTTCGCATACTATTCCATACCCTTCTGACAATATAGAAGGTAGCTGCAGCGAATAAAAGAAAGACAATGATTTCCTGCACGTTTCTCATAGGTTTACGATATCAAAGTTACTATTTTTGCTCCTTTCTTGCTAATTCTTACCAGCTATGATTACTGCGGAAACATTGATCCGGTACGACCGGAAAAAATACAACGATGCCACACTCCTGAATCTTTATAAGGAGCTTCTGAAACCGAGGATGATTGAGGAGAAGATGCTTGTCCTGCTTCGTCAGGGCCGCATTTCCAAGTGGTTTTCCGGGATAGGGCAGGAAGCTATATCCGTTGGTGCAGCGCTCGCTCTGGAGTCAGATGAGTATATTCTTCCAATGCATAGGAATTTGGGCGTTTTTACTGTCAGAGGCATCCCTCTTTATCGCCTTTTTGCCCAATTTCAGGGTAAAATGTCAGGTTTTACCAAAGGTCGCGACCGTTCTTTCCATTTTGGAAGCAATGAGCATCATATTGTCGGAATGATTTCTCACCTGGGTCCTCAGATGGGGGTAGCTAACGGTATTGCACTGGGCAATCTGTTGGGTAAGGAGGAAAAGATTTGTCTTGTTTACACAGGGGATGGGGGAGCCAGTGAGGGCGATTTTCATGAATCATTAAATACAGCTGCCGTATGGGATTTGCCTGTTATTTACCTTGTCGAAAATAACGGTTATGGACTCTCTACCCCCTCCAGCGAACAATTCAGGTGTAAACAGTTTGTTGATAAAGGCATTGGATATGGCATAGAGGCTGTCCAGGTGGATGGAAATAATGTGCTGGAAGTATACGACACGGTAAAAAGACTGGCTGAATCCATGCGTAAAAAGCCCCGTCCGGTGCTTTTGGAATGCATGACCTTTCGGATGAGGGGACATGAGGAAGCCAGCGGCACAAAGTATATACCCCAGGAGCTATTTGACATATGGGGAAAGAAAGACCCCCTCAACAACTATGAAAAGTACTTGCTGGAAGAAGGGGTGATGAGCGAAACCCACCGCGATAGCTGTCGTGCTGAGATAAAGGTTGAAATTGAAAAAGGACTGGAACAGGCCTTTGCAGAACCTATTGTGGAACCGGATACGGAAAGAGAATATCGCGACTTGTTTAAACCGTATGCATCGGAAATAAAGGTGCCTGTAGGGAAAACCACTCCCCGCCGAATGATTGACGCCCTTTCTGATGCTATGCGTCTGGCCATGATTAAGCATCCTGGCTTGGTTCTGATGGGTCAGGATATAGCGGAGTATGGCGGGGCATTTAAGCTGACCGAAGGCCTGGTGAAAGAATTTGGTAAGGAAAGGGTCAGAAACACCCCTTTATGTGAATCGGCCATACTGGGAGCCGGTCTTGGTTTGAGTATCAAAGGCCATAAATCTATGGTGGAAATGCAGTTTGCCGACTTTGTATCGGAGGGGATGACTCAAATCGTTAATAACCTGGCCAAAAGCCATTGGAGATGGGGGCAGAATGCCGATGTGGTAGTAAGGATGCCTACCGGTGCCGGAGTAGCCGCAGGGCCCTTTCATTCTCAATCTGATGAAGCCTGGTTTTTTCATACTCCCGGCTTAAAGATTGCTTATCCTGCATTTCCATATGATGCAAAAGGATTGCTTCTTACTTCTTTTGAAGACCCCAACCCGGTTATGTTTTTTGAACATAAAGCCCTTTATAGGAGTTATGTGCAGGATGTACCGGATGAATATTATACACTTGAATTTGGAAAAGCCAACCGGATAAGAGAAGGAAAAGACTTGTCAATTATCACCTATGGTTACGGTTTACATTGGGCTATGGAAGTGCTTGATAAACATAAGGATATATCTTGTGATTTGATTGATCTTCGGACCCTTTTACCCCTGGATATGGATACGATCCTGCATTCTGTAAACAAGACTGGCAAAGCCCTTATTCTTCATGAAGATACGCTAACAGGAGGTATTGGAGGAGAAATTGCAGCTATGATTTCTGAGCATTGCTTTGAAAATCTCGATGCCCCGGTAATGCGAATAGCCAGCCTCGATACCCCTATTCCTTTCTCTCCCCAGCTGGAGCAAAATTTTCTTCCTAAGGAACGTTTTGAAAAACGGTTGTTGGAGCTTTGGAAATACTAAAGTAAAGGAGGCAGGAGGCAGCAGCACTCGGCAGTCTCTATTTATTTGACCTGCCTCCTGCCTCTGCCTCCTGCCTCCAGGCTTTGTGCGTTAGACCTTCTCCGCTACTTTAGGTGCCGCAGCAAGAATTTCCTTACTGGCCATACTTGCATACTGCTCAAAATTCTTGATAAACGAAGCAGCCAGTTGATTGGCTTTTGTATCGTAAGCATCCTTATTTTTCCAGGTATTACGTGGATTCAGAATTTCAGCAGGAACTTCAGGGCAGCTGGTAGGTACAGAAAGATTAAATACGGGCAGGGTTTCAAATTGAGCTTTTTCCAGACTTCCGTTAAGGGCAGCTGTAATCATAGCTCTGGTATAACCCAGCTTCATTCTTTTTCCCTCGCCAAATGCTCCACCCGACCAACCTGTATTTACCAACCAAACATTTACTTTGTTCTTCTTGAGTTTTTCACCCAATAGCTCGGCATAGCGGGTAGGATGAAGGGGTAGGAATACTTTTCCGAAACAAGCACTGAACGTAAGAGTAGGCTCGGTAATACCCATTTCCGTACCTGCAACCTTAGCGGTGTAACCGGAAATAAAATGATACATAGCCTGGCCTGCATTCAGTTTTGATATCGGAGGTAATACCCCATAAGCATCACAGGTAAGGAAGAAAATATTTTTGGGAATACCTCCTACAGAAGGTTCAACGGCATTGGAGATAAAATCGATCGGGTATGCTACCCGTGTATTTTCCGTTTTCGAAATATTGCAGTAATCAACCGTTGTACCTCCGTCATGAAAATTGATGTTTTCAAGCAAAGCTCCAAAACGAATGGCATTGAATATTTCCGGCTCTTTTTCTTTAGTAAGATCAACACACTTTGCATAACATCCTCCTTCAAAGTTGAAGATACCGGTTTCCGACCAGCCATGCTCATCATCCCCAATCAATCCCCGGTTCGGGTCTGCACTTAATGTTGTTTTTCCGGTTCCGGAAAGTCCGAAGAAGATAGCGGTATCTCCATTCTTTCCAACATTTGCCGAGCAATGCATACTCAATACTCCTTTTTCATGAGGAAGAATATAGTTCAGCAGGGAAAAGATACCTTTCTTTATTTCTCCGGTATATCCGGTACCACCGATAAGGATAACCTTACGGGTCATATTAAGAATAGCGAAATTGTGCTGACGGGTACCGTCAATGGCCGGGTCGGCATAAAAACCAGGGGCACAAATAATGGTCCAGTCCGATTTGAAATTGAGAATTTCTTCTTTAGTAGGACGAAGAAAAAGATTATTGGCAAACAGATTGCTCCATGGGTATTCGGTAACAACCCGGATATTCAGACGATAGTTGGGATCGGCACAGGCATAAGAATCTCTTACATAAATATCTTTTCCTGACAGATAAGCTGTAACACGGTTATAAAGGAGATCAAACTTTGCAGCATCAAACTTGATATTGACATCTCCCCACCATACTGAATCTTTTGTTTTTTCATCGAGAACAATAAACTTGTCTTTTGGCGACCGTCCGGTAAATTCTCCGGTATCAATTGCTAGTGCTCCCGTATCACTTAATACACCTTGACCAAGTATGATGGTTTCTTCAACAAGTTCGGAAGGATTAAGGTTCCAGTATGCTGCAGAGACATTCTTCAATCCCAGGCTTGCTACACTTGCATCCTTGGCTTTCAGACCATATTCATTCATTTTTTCTGATTTTGGTTTAAAATAAGGTAGTTTGGCTTGAAAATAATTGCGAATTTACAAAAAAAGCCCCTTCCGGGGCTGACTATAATGAGGTTATTAAATCACATTAAACAGGGGATATTTTTTCAGATTGATTTCCAGTATATTGAAGAATGCGATAGTCTTATTTGTTGAAAACTATTGTTAATCAGGCCTTCTTAACGATCTTTTCCAGCTTGTAAAGTTCCCCGTATTTCTTTTGTGCATAATTCATGAAGTACTTGAAATTCAGCTTCTCACCACAAATATGTTGACAAAGTTCTTCGGCCGTATACCGTTTTCCATGGCGGTGGATATGTTCTCTTAACCAGTTTAATAAAGGCTTCATATTACCTTTTTCAATCTCCAGTTCAAGTGTCGGTATTTCCTGGACAGCTTTATTATAAAATTGGGCAGCATAAAAACTCCCTAATGAGTACGTAGGAAAGTAACCAAAGCTTCCATGGCTCCAGTGAATATCCTGCAATACTCCCTGAGAATCGGAAGGTACATCCAGACCGAGGTATTCTTTATATTTGGAATTCCAGAGCGCGGGCAAATCCTTCACTTCAATGCTTCCTTCTATCAATGCTTTTTCTATTTCAAACCGGATAAGGATATGAAAATGATAGGTGAGCTCATCTGCATTTGTACGGATAAGAGATGGCCTTACTTTATTGATGGCTTTAAAAAAAGCTTCTGGTTGAACATTCTTAAGCGGTTCCGGAAAAAATTCTTTTAATCGGGCAAGATTATGTTTCCAATAAGGCAGGTTACGGCCCACATTGTTTTCCCATAACCGGCTTTGTGATTCGTGAATGCCCAAGGAAATATATTCTCCTGATGGAAGCCCGTATTCGGAATAGGGCAACCCCTGTTCATACAAGGCATGGCCTCCTTCATGAATACAGCTCCAGATCATTTCATTGAGGTTATCTTCCGCTATCCTTGTAGTAACCCTTACATCCTTAGGGCCAAAATTAGTAGTGAATGGGTGGCTTGAAATGTCTTGTCTTCCCGCTTCAAAATCATATCCCATTTGGGTCAATAGCTCCAAACCAAAATCCCATTGCTTCTGTTTGTCATAATGTAAAAACATAAAGCCATCTTCATTCTGAGGCTGGGCAGCAATTTGTTTGACAAAGGCAACAAGCTGGGAACGGACATCGGCAAAGAGAATGCTCAGATCGGCAGTTAGAGCTCCAGGCTCATATTGATCAAGCAGGGCATCATAAGGGTGACCTGTAAAGCCAATTATCGTACATTCTTCCCTTTTCAAACGAACCAGCTTTTCAAGTTTAGGGGCATAAAGGCTGAAATTATTGGTTTCTTTAGCTTTTTGCCAGGCCTGAAAAGCTTCTGAAATCGCCCGGCTCAATTCCTCCACAAAAGCCTGACTGTATTTTTTATTCAGGCGGTAGCTTTTAAGACTGTGATAAATGTTTTTTTGTTGTATTTCATCCAGGCTGGTGTCTGATTCCAGTTTGAAAAGAAGATCACCTAATTCTTCTGAAGTAGACAGGTTATGTGCAATACCGCTCAGGGTACTTATTTGCTGTGCTCTTGATTCGGCTCCTTTAGGAGGCATATAGGTTTCCAGATCCCAGTTCAATATCGCAATGGAATATTGTACATCAGCCAACCGGCAAAGCAGTTCTTTATAGCGTTCGTAGGCAATGTTCATTTCTTCAGTTTTAAAGCATAAATAAATAGCGATACCCAGCCGGCAATGAACGCCACTCCTCCAAAGGGGGTAATGATTCCAATTCCTTTCCAGTCCTCATCGGCAATACCCATTACCGGACGCAGAGCAAGCAGGTACAAGGATCCGGAGAACAGAACAATACCAGTCATAAACAGGTAGCCGGCCCAGTTTCCGCATTTTGCAGGGGAAAGAAACAACCAAATACTAAGTCCGAGCAGAGCCAGCGTGTGCCAGGCCTGATAACGAACAGCTGTTTCAAACACTTGCATATGTGATTCATCGAGATGGAATTGTTTTCGAAGGGTGTGTGCACCCATCGCCCCGAAAGCAACCATCAGGGCTCCGGAGATAGCTGAAAAAAGGAGGATTTTACGGTACATTCAGACAAATATAGAAAAAGCTTTCCGCAGCAATTTAAATTAAATCCTAATTTCGCTCTTAAATAATTTTAGCATGAAACATATCCTTGTGATCGGGGCCGGAAGATCGGCTTCTTCTCTCATCGGACACTTACTTGCAGAAGCAGGAAAAAAGAACTGGAAAATAACGGTAGCCGATGTTTCAGAAGAGTTGGTTTTGCAAAAAACCAACGGTCATCCTTCAGCCCGCCCCCTGGTATTTGACATACACAATAAGGAACAGCGGGAATCTGAAATACGTCTTGCCGATCTGGTTATTTCCATGCTACCCGCTTTCATGCATAAAGAAGTGGCCATGGATTGTGTCCGCTTTGGCCGTCATCTGGTTACAGCATCTTATGTGTCACTTGAAATACTGGCGTTGGATGAGGAGGCGAAAAAAGCAGGAATTATATTGCTTAATGAAATAGGTCTTGATCCGGGCATCGATCACATGAGCGCCATGCAGGTCATAGATCGCGTGCATGAGCAGGGGGGAAGCTTTCAGTCGTTCCGGTCTTATTGCGGAGGTTTGGTAGCTCCGGAAAGCAATGACAATCCTTGGGGATATAAATTCTCCTGGAACCCGCGCAATGTAATTTTGGCGGGACAGGGAACAGCCCAGTACATAGAAAACGGAGCCTATAAATATATTCCTTACAACAGGCTTTTTGTTCAGACAGAGAAAATAGCGGTGGATGGAGTAGGCCATTTTGAGGCTTATGCCAACCGGGATTCTCTTTCCTATCGGAAACCCTATTCGCTTGATCATATTCCAACCATGCTTCGGGGAACGCTTCGTATGCCAGGTTATTGCAATGCCTGGAATGTGTTTGTAAAACTTGGATGGACTGATGATACCTATCGCATTGCTGATTCTGCTGAGCTTACTTACCGGCAGTTGCTGGAGGCTTTCCTTCCTCCGGGCCCGGGTCCTGTACATGAGAGGTTGAAAATGTTTATGGGCCATGAACTGGATGAGGATTCGCTCGAAAAACTGGCCTGGCTGGATCTGTTTACCGACCGTAAAACAGGAGTTGAAAATGCCTCTCCGGCAATGATTCTGCAACACCTGCTGGAAGACAAATGGAAACTTAAAACAGGTGATAAGGATATGATTGTGATGCAACATCAATTTAGCTATCAGCTAAAAGGAAAGAACCATCAGCTCATCTCCTCTCTTATTGTTAAAGGCGACGATCCTGTTCAAACGGCTATGGCTAAAACAGTAGGACTGCCTGTGGCTATTGCGGCCGGGCTTATCCTCGATGGGGTTATAAAGCTCAAAGGAGTTCAGATACCAACTCATCGTGAGATTTATGAGCCGGTGATGAAACAACTGGCATTAAAAGATATCGTCTTCGGCGAGAAAGAAAGCGTATCATAATCCATGGATGCCTCACGTACTTCGTATTCTTCTCCTTCCTTATCGTCTATTCGCACGACATTGGAAGATAATTACAAACTAGAGGTATCCGAAATCGTTTTACTCAAAAGAGGATTTAATGATACCTACCGTGTTACTGCATCCGGCACCCGGTTTATTGTTCGCCTGTATCGCTGCAAAAGGAGGACGGAAGCCCAAATCCGTTCCGAACTTAGCTGGCTGTGTTATTTAAACGATCATAAACTACCCGTTGCATTTCCATTATCCGATAAAAAAGGGGAGCACCTGCAACCGTTTATAGCTCCGGAAGGGATGCGTTACCTGGCTTTGTTCACTTATGTGAATGGCAATATTCAACGTAAACCGGATCTGTTGCAATGCAAAACGGCAGGAGAAGCGTTGGCCAAAATTCATCTCGTTTCCAAAGATTTTAATCCCGGTCCGTTTCGGTGGGATTATAGCCCTGAACAAATTATATCCTTTGCACGCAATCAGGTAGAGGTAGCCTTGCAGCCTTTTCCGGAAGATTTAAACTATCTGGATACGTTAGGACGTTCAATTCAGGAACGATTAAAAGGCGTGGAGCTTCATGCCGGTTTATGCCATGGGGATTTACAATCTGAAAACTTCTATTATCAGGAAGATGGCAGCGTGAATTTTATTGATTTTGACTTTGCTGGGTACGGCCCTTTATTATATGATCTTGGAGCCTATACCTGGTATGATCACAAGGCAAAGACTCCGGCCATGCTCGATTCTTTTTATCAGGGATATTCTTCCCAAATCCATCTTGATAAACAGGAAATAGAACTGATTCCTTTATTCGGCATGTTAAGGGCCTTGTTTCTGATGGGTATGTGGAGGCAGTTTATGGATGGAGAAAGCAATTCCGAATGGCCCCCTCTGCAGATTCATCAGTTTGTTCAGAAACTGAAAACCTGGTCAATAAAATAAGCGTTCGTCAAGCGAGGAGAATTTTTCTTTACCTCTCAGAAAGTATTCAAACACGATACATTTTTTGTAAACGGCTGTTGTGGCAAATACTTTTGTTTGCTTGCTCAATGCACGTCGTTTCTTTAACGTTCGGGGGAGGGTCACATAAAAGCTGAAATGAGCTTTCAGTACTGCAAAAAAGTGAGCGATATCGCCCGAAAGAAGAAATTTTATTCCGGCAACACCATCCAGATTCATCCGTAACAAAAGCTTGAGAAAGAAAAAACCGGGGGCATGATTCTTACATAGCAGAATGAGGTTGTTTCTGAAATTAAGATACGTTTTTCGCGGACTTAATCTCGAAAGGGTTCCTCCTCCCAAATGATAAACACTTGATTCGGCACAGTACATGACCTTATATCCTTGATTTTTCAGGCGCCAGCAAAGATCTATTTCCTCCATGTGAGCAAAAAAATCCTCATCCAGTCCACGCTGCTCATGATAAGCTTTTGATCTGATCAACAGACAGGCGCCTGTAGCCCAGAATATTTCGCGGCTATCATCGTATTGGTGTTCGTCGTTTTCAAAGCTGTGAAAGATTCGCCCCCTGCAAAAGGGGTACCCGAATTTATCGATGAATCCACCTGCAGCACCTGCATATTCAAACCGGCTTCGGTTTTTATAATCCAGAATTTTAGGCTGGCAGGCAACAATGTTTTCATCCTTTTCCATCATGTCCAGCATAGGCTTCAGCCATCCTTCGGTTACTTCCACATCGGAGTTAAGAAGCACATAATAGTCGGCGGTTACTTTTTTAAGTGCATCATTATAACCTTTTGCAAAACCACCGTTTACGTCATTTTGAACAATAGTGACTCCTGGAAAATGGGTTTGTACCATATCAACCGAATCATCGTCCGATGCATTATCGGCCACCACAATTTCAGCCGTTCCGCTGTATGCGATAATCCCCGGCAGAAAACGGGAAAGGAAATCTTTTCCGTTCCAGTTTAATATTACGACGGCCGTTTTTTTATCAGGCATAAATAACAAGGGGAGTGATACAGGGCTGTTTGTAGAGAGGTTTATTTAGGATGGTCAAAATCATCTACCGAGTTTCCTCCAAAGTGGTCAGGAGCCTGTGTTTGATCAAAATCATTGGTAGGAGTATTTCGTCTGTTAAGTTTCATATTCCAATTGTCATCGTGTATTTCTCCAACGGCATCCGAATGGATGAGGTGATAATTATTGGTGACCAGATCGGAGTTATAGAATATGAATTTACGATTGGTTTGTCCGTCTTTTAACCGGTAATAGTTCCAGATTTCATAGGGGTAGCTACTAGGCTCTTTGTCTGCAATTTGTCTGGACGAAGGCTGCCCGTACTTCAAATAGATCCGCCCCCGGTCTGTATTATAACCCCGCTCCAGACGTGTTCCAAAACTATGTTGTACCGCAATAACCTGCTCGCTGTAAGCTTCAAAAGAAGCCTGAGGATCTTTCGGATTTTGATCCAGCCAGAATGTAAGCAAGCGTCGCTGAAGAGTTTTAATTTCTTTTGTTTGTATATCCGTTTCAATTACATCAAATTCCACATCCGAACAGATGGGGCGTACAGAAAGAAGAAGATCGGAGAGTGTGTCGAAGTTGTGAAACCGTCCCGCAAAAGAGCTTTGAAGTTTGTCATCATCCAGTTTTTCAAGGGCAATAGGACTCATTTTGATCGGATTCACCCGTTGAAAGAAACGTTTTTTGCTGGTCAGCATTTTGTTATCAGGTCCGTAGATCTCTACCACCAGGTTGTATGGGCCGGAGGGCAGTTTAGCAATATTGATTTCAGAAAGTGCAATGTTTACCTGTTTGGGTGCACATTTTAAGAAACCTCCGAAATCACTTAGCTTCTCTTTGGTATCAAAATTTTCAACATAATATACCATAACAAAGCGGCTGGCAATGGGGAGCAGTTTGTCGGTTTCATATACCTCTGCATAGAAACATATTTTTCCCATATTCTGAGGATACACGCTGGCGATATAAGGTATTACTTCGTATCCGCTTTTTGTCAACGAAGTTTCAATTGTACTGGGAGTATAAGACTCCACAAATTCGATATCTGAAAGTGCCACTTCCTCCTTTTCAAATGGTACCTGTATAGCTTCCTTCTTTATAATCGGCTTGGCCCCATCTGCATTTTTATCGAGAATGGATAATTCCAGTTCATATTCACCACTGTTCAGGTTGAAGCGTTGCTGGTCAATAAAGCTGGAACGGTAGAGCGAGTCTGTTGATTCCTGACTCCGGAGGATATATTTTTTAAATCCTTTAACGGTTCCGTTTTGGGTAAAAAGCATTCCGATTTCTATGGCAGCCTGAAATTTACCCGAAGCGTTTTTTTTGAATACCGCCGTATTTCCGAGAATGGAAATATACGTTTCAACATAAGGTTTATGATCGGGAGTATTGAATGCACAATAGGTAAGAAGGGCAGAAAGGCCGTTTCCGTGGACGGAAAAGGTCCAGAGTTGTACAGTAATCAAAAGAAACATCATCCGTTTCATGCGGCAAAGTTACAAAAACGGGGATGATTCAGGAAAAAAGCTATTTCTGTGTCTGGGTTCAGAAGAAATCAGCTTATAATAAAAATATTATTGGGTATAAATTACAACATCACTGAATGAATTGGCACATCCTCCACCGCTGATGGTCCAGCGTAATGTTACGGAAGAAGTAGCTGACATTCCTGTAACGGTAGATGTTGCGCTACCAGGAGTTGTAATGGTTCCGGTACCATTTAAGACTGTCCATGTTCCGCTACCGGATCCTGGAACATTGCCAGCCAATGTAGCTGTTGTTCCACATACAAACTGATCAGGTCCGGCATTAG
This sequence comes from Bacteroidota bacterium, assembly GCA_013288325.1. Taxonomy (GTDB): domain Bacteria; phylum Bacteroidota; class Bacteroidia; order Palsa-965; family Palsa-965; genus Palsa-965. The sequence goes on along the minus strand of JABDCB010000016.1, from coordinate 13,881 downwards.
ACACTGTAACCCCTGCATTTGTTGCCTGACTGGCAGGATTACCGGCTGCTGTTGTGGTTTTATAAATATAGCTGCCTGCACAATTGTATTCAAATACCTGAACATAATAAGTGGTTCCGGAAGTAAGTCCTGTAACCGTAACAGAATTACCGGTACCGTTATATACTACATATTGATTGGCTCCAATTGTATTTCCGCTACCATACACGGTATTAGCTGTATAATTGGTTCCATTGGTTGGAGTGCTGGCGATTGCCGCATTACTTACAACAACAATACGATCGATACCATTTCCGTTTGTCCAGTTTAACGTCATTTGGCTACATTGCACACCAGAAAATGTTACTGCTGTGGCCTGGGTGCTAGGGGCCGAGCAGTATACGGTAAAGTCTACAATAACTTGTCCAGTACCCCCATTACCTCCTGAACCGCCGTTTGTCCAGTCATTATTTCCACTACCTCCACCTCCGGGCGTGATACCATTGGATCCGCCGTTATTGGAGGACCCGCCGCAATTGTTATTATAACCACCGTTTCCTCCGGGGTAGGTACCAGTACCTCCTGTACCGGTTACACTACATGCTGAAGCAGGAGTGGTTCCGGCGGCACCTGATCCACCACTGCCGCCACCGGTTCCAGTAATACCGGTAGTACTACTGTTCCCATTATTTCCGGCACTTCCGTTACCGCCGGCATAAACGGTTCCAGTACCTGTAGACCCTCCATTACCTCCCGCATTAGACTGATTTGTAGGGGTTGTTCCAACAGATCCTCCTCCTCCTCCAACTGCAGAGTAGGTAGTGGCGCCATTTACAAAAGTGGTTGTTCCTCCTGCACCTCCTGCACCAGTAGACCCATTACCTCCGGCTCCAACGGTTACTGTCCAAACTTGTCCGGGAGTAACCGCAACACTTGTGCTTACAGCACAAGCCCCACCGCCACCGCCACCACCATTGCTGAAAAAAGATTGGGATGTCTGAGAACTGCCACCACCGGCTCCACCACCTCCCCATAAATAAAGATTAATGCTGGTTATACCTGCAGGTACTGTCCACGTACTATTTGAATTAAATGTAGCAACCGTAGAGGTATAGTTAATGATAATTTCCCCTGCACCACCATTACCTCCCGATCCACCGCTTGTCCAGTCGTTATTTCCGCTTCCTCCGCCTCCGGGCATAGTACCATTGCTTCCTCCGTTATTGGATGCTCCGCCGCAATTGTTATTGTAGCCTCCGTTTCCTCCTGCATAGGTACCAGCGCCTCCTGTTCCACTCACACTACATGCTGAAGCCGGGGTCGTTCCTGCCGCACTTGATCCACCACCACCGCCGCCGGTTCCTGTGATACCCGTTGTACTACTGTTCCCGTTATTTCCAGCACTTCCGTTACCACCGGCAAAAACAGTTCCTGTACCTGTTGAACCTCCAGCACCTCCTGAATTGGACTGGTTTGAAGGGGTTGTTCCTACAGCACCACCTCCTCCGCCAGCGGCGGAGTAGGTAGTGGCGCCATTTACAAAAGTCGTTGTTCCTCCCGCACCACCTGCGCCGGTCGACCCATTACCGCCGGCTCCTACTGTCACCGTCCAAACCTGTCCTGGAGTAACTGTAATGCTGGTGTTAACAGCACATGCCCCACCACCGCCACCGCCACCATTGCTAAAAAAGGATTGAGATGTTTGACTACTACCACCCCCGGCACCACCACCACCCCATAAATAAAGATTGATACTTGTCACCCCAGCAGGAACCGTCCAGGTACCACTGGAAGTAATTGTTACAGTAGTTTGCCCAAATAAAGGTGCCCCCGCAAGCAACAGCAGGTTAATCAATATGATATGAAAGTGCTTAATTCTCATTTTCTTTGTTTGATTGGCACAGGAATTTTGTTTGTCGGTTTATATAAAACAATTTTATTGCTGCTTTGAAACTTTTCTGACAAAGGTTTTAGTGCTGTTATTTATTCTTACAAAATATACTGCATTACTAAAGGGACTCATATCCAATTTTGTCTGATTAAGACCTATTTGGGCAGGAACATCTTTGATGATCAGCTGTTGTCCAAGCATGTCCATCAGACAAACTTCCACCAGCCCATCTGCATCAGAATTGAAAAGAATATTTAATTCATTTTGCGCCGGATTAGGGAAGATATTGATAAGGCTGAACTGTTGCTGTTCTTTACAATTAAGGGCAATGGTCTTTAGTGTGTTGGTCGATCCGTTTATATCTGTTTGTTTTAATCTGTAATAACAGGTCCCTCCCGGGAAGGTAGAGTCAATATAAGAATATTGTATTGCCGAAGAACTATTGCCTGCTCCGGGCACAGTTCCTACTGTTTGAAATGAACTGGTATTCTCACAGCTTCTTTCGATGGTATAGAAAGCATTATTGGTTTCAGATGCAGAAACCCAGTTTATTTTAACGTGATTATCAACACAGGTGGCCTCAAAGGCTGATAGCTCGATGGGTAAAGGGTTAGCATTGATAGCAATTACGAACTGGGAAAACCCATTCATCACATCACGGTCAGTTGTTACTACATTCCCTGCAACGGTACCCGATTTGTAGCCGCCGTCATCTCCATTTACATACCAGATTCCGGGACAAAAAGTATTTCTCTTTAAGTGAGAAACATTGGAAGTAGTTGCATTGCTATAGTTTCTGCCATACAATATCATCTCATAATAGGCGGTACTTGCATTTGCATAGTTATCTGGCATCACGGTCCAGACACCTGCATTTCCGTTTGTCGATCCAACCCCTACACTGGGTCCTCCATTGTTAAGCAAAGATGTATAGTTACCTCCTCCGTCAGCTACAGGCATTCCTGTACCTGTTGCATTAGCAGGATTATCAAAAAATACGGTCACATAATTAAGGCCTGTAAGTGCAGTGAAATTAAGATTCATAAGCTGGTAAGAGGTGGCGTTTCCAACCGGGAAATCATAGGATGTTGAAATAGCAAGATATCTTCTCACATTTCCATAAACATAAGCAGTTAAACCATATCCATTAAGTGCGGTAGAGGATGTATTTTTTATACAAAGTGTCCTGGTGTTTTGTGTTATCACCATTCCCGAAACAAAACTAAAAGTACCGTTGGTTGCAATATTCATATCCAGATTACCTGCCCCATCGAGGATAGTTAAAGTAGCTGTTCCGGACGTATTGTTCAGGACTACATCATACAGATCTCCGGTTCCAGTACTGGTCCTGTTGTAATTTTGTGCAACAGTAGTCGATATAAATACAATCTTTCCCTGAGAGCTCATTGTAACTGTACCTGAATGATTAAAGTCGCCACATATATCCAGTTCTGCTTTTGTATCGGAGAAGGTAAGGCTGTTACCACTTACTAACGTAATAGTGTTGCAGGCCGCAGGGTTTTCAGCGGCATTATAAGTTGCCTGCACACCAATACTCGGAGGGTTCGTTAATGGTAAACCGGCCGTATTGGGGATAATAACATTTGTTCCACAGGTTGGAAGACAACCTCCCCAGTTATTGGGGTCAAACCAGTTACCTGCACCTGTTACACCACCACCTGTCCAGGTTAAAGTGGCCGGAGCAGCGTTGATTGTTGCTGTAACAGGGTTACATGAGCTTTCATTACAACCGGGTAATGTAATGGTTACATAATAAGTTGTCGTTACCGAAATAACCGGGGTGGTGTAGGTCGGGCTGGGACTGGACTGAAGAAGGCCCGTGCAACTGGAGCTATACCAGTTGTAAGTAGCACCAGATACAGGTGTGGTTACAGAAACGGTCAGACTCTGGGGGCCACAGCCTGAAGCACCTGCTGTAGCCGGGGCAGGGGTAGCTGTTACCGTGATGGTAATAGAAGTTCGGGGAACACTTGTGCATCCTGTACTATTGGTGGCATCCACATAATAAGTGGTGGTAGCTGCGGGTGTAACCGAGTAAGTGGTACCTGTTGCCAAAAGGGTACCTGCTGTTGAAGCGTCGTACCAGTTAAAAGTGAGGCCGGCCGTGGCGGAAGTGATAGATAATACATCACCGGAACCAGGGCAAATAGGATTTCCGGAAGCGGCAGCAGTAGGGGGGGCAGGCTCCGGATTAATTGTAATAGTTTGGGTTATGGCAGTTAAAGCACCGCAACATTGGGATGTCACAATTAATTGTACGGTAATAGTCTGAGCGGTGGTATTCGTGTTTGTTAAATTGATAACCGTGCTTCCTGAAGTAGGACTAACGATTGTAGCGGTAACACCGGCGGGTGGAGCAGGGTTGATGGACCAGCTGAATGTAAACCCTGGGATGCCACTGAGACTACTTGATACTGTTATGCTGTTGCCGGTACAAATTGAAGTAGCGGAAGGAAGTATACTGCCCGCGCTTGGGGCTGTGGTAATCATATTGTTAAAATCTGTATACGTATAAGCAGTACCATTATTCATAGTAACTGTTTTTCGTCCTGTAGTGGTATAAGCAACAGTTTGCGGCGATGAAGCACCTGCTAAAGGAGCGGCGCCACCCCATATATGCGCAACTCCCCCTGTGGTCATATTCATATTAATGGTGGTACAATTCGTATTGTTATTGGTTGCATCCCCGGCCACAATAATGGGTTGGGCAGTAAGGGTCTGAGGATTGGTAATAGATAAAATGTTTTTTGTTGTACCTCCGGTAATATCACATACGGCGCAATTGTCGCCGGCAGCACCAACACCACCGGCACCACCAGTGCCACCTGCACCTCCGGCTCCACCCAAATTTATCGGAGAGCCACCAAATTGAGCAGCTCCGCAAGTCAGATACCCGCCTGCGCCACCAGTGCCACCTGCACCACCTGCACCACCTGATCCGGCAGTAGTCAGAATCTGACAGTCAGATACAACAGCACTAGCACCCTGAGCAACTGAAAATACACCAAAGGCTCCTCCTCCTGAGCTTCCGCCAGTTCCTCCAAATCCTCCTGAACCACCACCACCACCAGAGCATCCATAATAAAGATTTCCGGCATCGTCATTAGAGGCACCACCTCCTCCTCCTCCGCCACCGCCACCATCAGTACCGTTTCCTCCATTCGTTCCAGGAACAAAAAAGCCGGCAGCATAACTGAAGGCTGTACCTGTTGACCCAGCCGATCCGTTAGCTCCGTTCGAACCTGGTTTACCTACATTGGTATGCGCTATATTGTTATCACATGAACCATTAAAACTCATACCGCTGGTAGTTGCAACGCCGCCGGCAGCACCGCCTCCACCTGCGTTTCCGGCAGCGCCATCAGCCTTTGTACAACCCGTTCCTGCAGAGTTAGATCCGCCAGCATCTCCTCCCGTACCACCCTGTCTTATTCCTGTTCCTGCACCGGTACCACCTGTTCCACAGCCCGGTGCTGGCGATGTTCCACCTGTAGAACCACTAGCTCCGCTACCTCCGGTTATTCCATTACTTCCTGCTCCAGCATCAATATAACATCGAACAATATTATAATTCGAACAGCCGCTTCCAAGATATACTGCATAATTACTAATGTGATTACCTGCTGTATTTACCGGGTTTGAGGCAAGAGGAGTAGCTCCGGGCATTTCAATCCTAAGATCCTGCAACCTAAAGCCGGAAGCTCCTGCAGCATAACTGAATGCAGTAACCCGGGTAGTGGCAGCATCTACCGTATTGTTCCGTCGTATGGTAGTTGAATTGGTACCGCCGCTCATATCACTTGTTTTCGTAGTGAATGTAGTGTTGAAGCCGCCTTCAATGGTTACATAAGAATTGGGTTGTAAAGGTGCTGAAAGGGTATATACGCCCACCGACATTTTAATAACACCTCCACATTGTGCAGATGTAACCGCATTTTGTATGGTAGCAGAATTTGCAGGAGTACTTCCATCTCCGGTTCCTGTTGCTGAAGGTTGAACGTATAATATATTGCAGCCCGTTGATGCCGATGCAAGGCTTATAGTTGATACCTCCGGACTGCTGGGGCACCCCCCTGTAGTCGTTGCCACACAGGTATAGGTTCCTGCTCCTTCTGCAGGAGTGGAGCTTCCTGTTCCTGTATAACTTCCGGTCCAGCTATAGGTACAGGAAGCACAGTTGGTTCCATTATCGGTAGATGTTGCTGAAAGCACTTGTGTGCCGCTGCATAAAACAGGATTCATAGGTGTAATGCTAACTACCGGTGTCGGTTGCACTGTAATGGTTGTGCTTGGATGAGCAACACATCCTCCGTATGTTACTGTTTCTACATAGGTAGTTGTGGACACCGGAGAAACAGTTGCATTGGCAGAAGTACCTCCTGCAGGACTCCAGGCATAGGTTGCTCCGCTGGCCGGACCTCCATTTAAAGTAAGGGTTGAACTGTTGCCGGCACAAATTGTAGCCGGTGAAGGTGTGATCGAAAGCGGGGCCAGATACTGGAATGTAATCGTGTTTCCTACCGGAACAGAATTATTACCGCAATAATTGGTAAGGGTATTGCCATCTGTTCCATTTTGAACAGTAATTGTATATGTTCCTGAAACCGCAGGAGCACTCAGTGAAAGTTGTACCTGACTAGTCGTTGAATTGGCTCCGACAGGGGCTGTACATCCTATTCCGCTAGCCGACAAAACGCTCATTGCTGCAGGACCGCTTATAATAAAATCACTTCCATTAGCAGCAATGGTATTGCATTTGATTAGTTGAGAAGTGTTGATGGTTACTGTATTACTGCAATCATTGGTGCAGCTTGCAAGAGTTGGTATGGAGTTATTAACCAATGATGCAGTACCTCCAAAAGTAAGGACATACCCCAAAGCATCCTGGGTATAATTGTCAATAATCATGGCATACGTATGTCCCACTGTTACCGTAAGATCCGCATTCCATGGAATACCTGCTGCATTGGTATTGTTTGAAAATCCTCCGTTTGCAGTGGAGATACCGGTATTGCCATATGTGCCTGAAAAATTACAACTGACCGGGGCTGAAGTCGGTACATTGGCGCAACCTCCGATAGCAGTTAGATCATAAATAGCCCAGTCGTAGTCATGCGTGGTATTGATCGTGAAATCAAATGTTGTTCCTCCGGGCTGGATGGTGAAGATATACCAGACAGAACATTGTTCATGCGCTAGCAAACAAGTATTGTATACTTCCTGATATCCAAAACCGGTATAGGAGTTGGCTTGAGTATAGGAGTTCTGACAAACCGGAATTCCCTGAGGACAGTTTTGTTCAGGGCCTGTTACCAATGGAGCTACATTGGGTGTAAACCGTCTGTATGTTTTATCATTGGCAAGATGCAGGCTATCGACATATTCGAGGGAATAGCCTTGTTCCAATAAAATTTTATAGTAAAGAGCCTCTTTTTCAGCTGTTATTGCCTGAGGACTTACTTGTGTAGATGCAGCAGGAGTGGGGCGCTCTGTAGGAGGTGCAACCGATGGTGAAGGTGGCGGCACTACCCAATTTGAAAGCTGGCTTTCCTGTTTGGGTGTAGTTGGAATACCCCAATTACCAACCTGACCATAACCGGCAACGGAAATGAAATGTGTACAAACTAACCAAATAAAACCACGACGTAGCAAGTGATTCATTCTGTCACTATATTAAAAGGTGTGTTTATGGGGTGCTGATGGGTATTCTTTATTAATATAGTATACGATAACATTGTCATAATAGTTGCATAATTACATTAACAACTTTTTTCTTAATAGATCCAATTTTTGATATTCTAAGCATTTGGAAGTACGGACTCTTTTTTATGAAACATTACTCCATATGTATTATTGTTGCTATTCCTTATATCTGTACCGGATTATGTTCGTATGATGTGCTTATAAATTGCTGTATTACAGTTGCTTATTTTTAATATATAAAACCCTTTATCCAGCTCGTTTAGAGCTAAGCGCGAGGAATGAAAACCTGTTGATAAATTTTCCGTCGGCATAGACAGGATAAGTTTGCCGGAAAGGTCAAACAATTCCATATTCAGTTTTTCTTCTTTTTGCAAAGTATATTCAATCATGATATAATCCCCGGCCGGGTTGGGATAAACTGAAATAGAAGCATTCAAAGGGCTTTCAGAAATAGCCATGGCATTGAAAGTGAAAGGAGCGGAACAAGCCCTACATCCATTCATACTGGTGACACAAACCGTATAGATACCGTTCTGATTAATTGTATCTGTTTGATTAACAGAAGCAGGAAGAACGTTCCCGTTCAGATACCATTGATTTCCTGAAACCGAACTGGATGTAAGCACATCGTCATTCACAGAAATCAAGGGAATGGCGGGCAAAGGGTTGACCGGAAGAGAAAGAAAAGAAACCGTTTTGCAGGTGCCATTGGTATCACGGCCAGTTATGGTATAAGTAATGCTGCTGTCAGGAAAAGCTTTGACAGAATATCCGGAAGTATTGTTCAGGGATGTGGCCGGAGACCATAAGAACGAAAGATTTCCAGATGCAGTCAAAACAGCTGTATCACCTTTGCATAAAACAGCAAGACTGGATGTTAAATGGATTGCCGGTAATGGATGAACAGTTATCGGAATGAAGATTTTTTCGGAACATCCGTTTGAATCAAGAGCGGTAACAGTATAAGTAGTACTTGATGCAGGGAATGCATTCACAAAAAAACCGGTTGAATCGGATAAAGAAGAGGATGGGAACCAGTTATAGGAAGATGCTCCGTTTACCTTGATAACGCTGGTATCACCGGGGCATATGAAAAAAGCACTTGCAGCGGAACCAAGAACCGGAATTGAATATAATGTAATCCGTAAAGAATCATAATTGACACAACCGGATGAATCAGTCACTTTCACCGTATATTCTGTTGTATGGGCGGGAGCAGCTACCGGAGATGAAACTGAAGGATTAATCAAGCCGAGGGAAGGCGACCACAAATAATGTTGCCCTCCATTGGCTGATAAGGTAGTGGTATCACCCGGACAAATAACGGATTTGGTTGCCTGAAGAGAAATTGCCGGCAGTTGATTTACATTTATTTTAACACTATCCGTATGTTTACATCCGATGGAATCGGTTGCAATAACTGTATAAACGGTTGTATTTACAGGAGAAGCAATTGGGTGATCCGTTCCGGTGTTCGTTAGTCCTATCGAAGGAGTCCAGGAATAGGAAACGCCGCCTCTTACATGCAGAGGAACAAGACCTCCGGCACAAATAGCCGTATCTCCTGTAATTTGTATAGAAACAGGAGGACAGTATTGCCATACCTGTTTTGATTGTTCTGCAACAACATAAGCAACACCATTCAATACATAAGAGGCACAAGCAGCATCAAACGGAGTATTGGGAAGCTGGAGCCAGGTATCGGTTAGTGGATTAAAGGCCCAAAATTGAGCACTGTCATTGCAAACATAAATTTGATTGTTCAAAACAAAGGAAGCGTTTCTGCTTCCATGGCTTTTGCCGGGAAAAGAGGAAAGAGCAGACCAGGAGTCTGAGGTAGGATTATATTGAAAAACAGAGTTGGAGAAAGAACTGTTTTGCCCAAGTCCTGCAGCTACATATCCCAACCCATTCGTTGCAATACAATCGGGATATGAAAGACCGGCAGGCATGCTGTCTTTTTCTGTCCACTGGTCCAATGATGGATTATACTGATACAGATTTTTTTTAGCATTCACTGATGAGGTATCGGATCCTCCCATAATAAATCCAAAACCGTTCATTACAAAAGCACCTCCTCCTATGGTATTGTTAACCGGGAAGGTTGCCTTGGGGGTCCAGCTATTGACAGCCGGATTATACTGATAGAAAAGATTATTATTTATTCCCGTAGTATCTAACGTTTTCGCATATCCGTAATTACCGATGCCAAATGCAATATCAGCTTCTCCATTTGGAAGGGAGGCCGCAGGAATCCATGCGTCGGCCGAGGAATTGTATTTCCAGAGATTAATGGAATCGGGTTTGGCTGGCCAGGCTATAACTTGTGTGCCATACCCGAAATATCCGGTGTCGCCGATTGTAAAGCTCACCGGAAGCAATCTTCCGTTACCCGGAAAATCATTCTTTCGAATCCATGTTTGAGCCCCCAGTTCCATTGTAATCAGGTAAAGGAAAAAGTGAAAAAAGTAATGCTTATTAATAGTTGACATTTTCCGTAAATAATACCGGCAATGTTGTAACGCAAAATAGCGGTACCGATAAACATAAAAGGCTCTATGGGAATACCAATATCAAACAAGACAAAAACCCGATCAAATACTCAATGGTTTTCTACACAGTTACCTGTTGCAAAATCAATGCGACAAAATCAAAATAAGGCTATGCTTGGTAGTCGAAATTAATTCTCAGGCGTGCGACCCGGGAGCCAATTTTTACTATTTAATTAAACAGAAAGATTTGTGTTTTATCGGTTGGTGGACGCGATATATTACTACAAAGTTAACCAAAAGGATGCCGTTTTTATATGTAACAAGACAATTTTGTTAACATGTTCTTATACCCACCTGAGTTACGTTTACGTTTAAGGAGGATAATAGGGTATTATCTACGACAAACAATGTAATATTGTAGACTAAATTGCATTTTTGTAAGTCTAACTAAACTTATCCTGTGACACTTTTGCCGCGAAGGAGTATATAAATGGCTTTTTTAAAAGGTTAAGTGAGAGTAAAAAAATAAGCTATTTTATGTGTAGTTAATATTGGAAGTCAGACTTATATTGGATAACAATAAATTCATATTAGATATATTGAAAACAGGACAATTAATTATGAAAAAACTAAGCAGGAGGATGCAACGTTTCTTATAAATTATTCATCTGTGATACAGGTCACGGAATACAAACAGATCGTTTTTCACCCCATAGGATTACCATTTTATTACTTTATTCAGTATTCGTCGATACAAAACTCATATTCGTCATTGTTCTATGTGAAAATGGTTTAACTTTGGCGACTCGAATCTAATATCCTATTCAATCATAAATTTTTACTGAAAATTTCTAAACCAAAAAGCTAATGAAAAACACATTACTCCAATTAGGACTTTGCTTGCTCACGGCAGGAGCCATGAATGCAAATGTTATTACCTGCAGCAACAATGCAATTGCAGCCGGTATGTACAATACTATCCAAGCTGCCTGTAATGCGGCCAATGCTGGTGATACCGTTTATGTTATGGGGTCTCCTACAGACTATGGTACTGTAACAATAAAGACAAGAATTACATTGATCGGAGCTGGTTACGCTGTAACCGGAACACAAAATAACTGGGGTTCTGAAGTGGATTATATTCACCTGGATTCTGTGGCTTTTGGAAATCCGGTAAGCGGCACCAAAATAATGGGATTGTACATCAACAGCGGTGTTGATAATAGCGGAAGTGCGGGTACAATCAATAACATCGATATTGAAAGATGTTTTGGAAACGGTTGGTTTTATGTAGAAGGCACTGGCTGGACTATCCGTAACTGTGTTTCTTATGGCGTACAGGTTCAGAACTACAACTATTGCTATATACAAAACAACTTTATCGGGAATATTCAATATTCCAATAAAACTACTGTGGTTATTGATCACAATACCTTTAACAACAGCAGCGGATGTTTTTACAGCATGTCAAATGCCCTTATTGCCAATAATATTTTCTACTACTCTTCCCCATTAGCCAACGTAACCAGCTGTACGTTCAGCAACAATATCACTACCAACTCATCAGCACAGGTATTGCCTCCGGCTGGAAACACAGGTAGCGGTAATTTCAACAACACACCTCCGGGCTGGACAGATGGTACGATCCCTACTACAACCATCAGTCTGAGCACAGAATGGAACTACAGCTGGAAACTAGGTACTTCAGCACCTGCGCATAATTCCGGAACAGATGGTACCGATTTAGGAGCATATGGAGGAACATACCCAATGCCTAACCTTACCGGAGCTACCCGTATCCCACAGATGCAAGCGCTGAATGTAAGCGGTGTTGTACCTGCAGGAGGAAACCTGAATGTAAACTTTAAAGCAAGAAAGCAGAATTAATTCCTGCTGCTGACCCTGGATATATAGGAGCAGCAGAAAGCCATTTATGGCTTAAGGAACGAACGCTTTTAAATTCATGCTTTAAACATTCAGCCAATGAAAAAATTCATTCTGGGAATATTCGGCTTATTGTTGATCTGCCAGGCATTAAGTGCCCAACAGCAGATTCACTATGCCGAATATTTTTTCGACACCGATCCGGGTGAAGGTCATGGCACGTCCCTGACCATTACACCCAGCGATTCGGTTAATATTACCACGAATATCCCTGTTGGCGCACTTGCTCCCGGATACCACAGCCTGTTTATACGGGTTGCGGATTCGATTTATCACTGGAGTTTGTATGAAGGACGTAATTTTTATATCCAGCCGGCAGTTGTTATTCCTCCCGCATCACAAATCAGTGCTGCGGAGTACTTCTATGATACGGACCCCGGACAAGGTGCCGGTACACCCATTGCGGTTACCACTGCAGACTCGGTTAGTATCACCACTCCTATAAGTGTAAGCAGTCTCACTGCAGGTTTTCACACCATGTTTGTAAGAACCAAAAATACCAGCGGAGTATGGAGCTTGTATGAAGGACGTGGTTTTTATATACAACCACCCGTAGTAATTCCTCCTGCAACCCAAATTGCTGCTGCTGAATATTTCTTTGATACCGACCCGGGACAAGGAGCAGGCACCAGCATGACGGTACCTACCGCGGATTCTATAGCAGTTACTAATCCGATAAGTGTAAGCAGTCTTACTTCAGGTTTCCACAATATGTTTGTACGAACAAAAAATACAAATGGTGTCTGGAGCTTGTATGAGGGACGTAATTTCTTTGTTCAGCCTGCAGTTGTTATTCCTCCTGCAGCTCAGGTTGCTGCTGCTGAGTATTTCCTGGATACAGATCCTGGTGTAGGAGCGGGAACCAGTATTGCGGTTACCACTGCCGATTCTGTGAATATCACACAGGCTCTTGCGCTTACCAGCGTTACTCCTGGATTTCACAATTTCTTTTTACGTACCAAGAATACAGCAGGACTGTGGAGTTTGTACGAAGGCCGTAATTTCTATTACCAGCCCGTACCGGCAGCTATTATACCAAGTCCCAAAATTGTGGCTGCAGAGTATTTCTATGATACCGATCCCGGTGTCGGAGCAGGTACTGCTGTTACCGGTATTGTAAAAGCGGATAGTATAAACATAAGTGGTCTGCTGCCTGTCGGATCCCTTACGCTTGGCGCACACAAAGCATTTCTGCGTGTTAAGGACAGCCTGAATCGCTGGAGCTTATACGAAGGACGTGGCTTTACCGTCAAGACCTGTTCTATCACAGCCACAGCAAGTGGCACCAATGTCTCCTGTTTCGGAGGCAGCGATGGAACAGCCTGGGCGATACCCGCAAGCGGAACATTACCTTATACCTATTCCTGGTCTACCACTCCGGTGCAAAGACATGATACTGCCACAGCGCTTGTAGCAGGTGTGTATACCGTTACTGTTACCGATTCGGCAGGATGTCCTGCCAACGCCACGGTAACCATCGGTCAGCCAAGTGCTATCAGTCCCTCTACAACAGTGGTCGGTACTACTTGTAATTCGGCCAATGGACAGGCACTTGTTACAGCATCAGGCGGAACAGGAAGTTATACCTATTCCTGGAATACAGTTCCAAGTGTTACTACATCTTCTGTGAGCAATCTGGCTGCAGGAACCTATACGGTAGCTGTAACAGATGCTCATCATTGTACGGTTCAGGCTACTGCCGTGATAGCTGCATCTACTACGCCCTCCGTTGCTGTATCAACAACGAAAAGCAAATGCGGCAAGCATACGGGTACTGCAACCGCTACCGTTACCGGTGGCACATCGCCTTATGCTTATACCTGGAGCACGGGAGGAAGCACATCAACTGTG
>JABDCB010000015.1 GCA_013288325.1 Bacteroidota bacterium | reverse complement strand
GATCTTTGGAGATGGTTATATCATCATATCAGTCCGAACAAAATCTTTATTTTCATCCTCTTTGTTGGTGTTGCTGCCTGGATTTATGTTCAGGGTAGGTATAACAAAGAAGCGGAAAAGAACGGTACCCTCAAGTAACGTTTCGGCTTTTCCTACTTTACCGGAAACGATAATGTTTCCAGATCTTTTCCTATATCTTTCCTGTAGTATTTGCCTGTATAGGTAATCTTTTCTGCATTTTTTACAGAGAGGCTGCTTGCTTGCGAAATGCTTTCTCCCAGTGATGTAATGGCCAGCACCCGTCCGCCGTTGGTTACTACCTCACTGCCTGAATTTGTAGTACCTGCATGAAAAACCAGGCTGCCGCTTATTTGTTCCACTCCGTTTATAACATCTCCTTTTTGGTAATCACCTGGATAACCTCCTGCTACCAGCATCACAGTAACCGCAGTTCTGGGATCCGTACTATAGTTACAGCGGTCCAGTGTTTGGGAGGCTACCCCTTCAAACAGATCGATTAAGTCGCTTTGTATACGAGGTAACACGGTTTCCGTTTCAGGATCACCCATACGGCAATTGTATTCAATGACATAGGGATCGCCATTGCAATTCATAAGCCCGATGAAAATAAAGCCCCGGTAATCAATACCGTCTTTTTTAAGTCCATCAATCGTTGGAATAATAATTCTTTTTTCCACCTTTTCGAGAAAAGCAGCATCAGCAAATGGCACGGGTGATACAGCTCCCATGCCTCCGGTATTAAGTCCCTGATCACCTTCTCCGATACGTTTATAATCTTTTGCCGAAGGGAGCACTTTATAGGAAATTCCATCGCTCAGTACAAAGACCGATAATTCTATCCCATTCAGAAATTCTTCAACCACCACCTGGGCGCTGGCTGCACCAAACTTTGCATCGGCAAGCATAGCGGTCAATTCCGCTTTTGCATCTTCCAATGTTGAGGGAATTACGACTCCTTTGCCGGCAGCAAGTCCATCGGCTTTTAATACATAAGGAGGAGAAAGTGTTTCCAGGAATTTAAGTCCCTCGTTAAGAGTAGTGCGACTAAAGGTTTTATATGCTGCCGTAGGAATCTGATGCCGAAGCATAAACTGTTTGGAGAAATCCTTACTTCCTTCCAGCTGGGCACCCGCCTTACAAGGACCAATCACCGGAACTTTTTTTAAAAGCTCCGATGACTGGAAATAATCATAGATTCCTTTTACCAAAGGATCTTCCGGTCCTACTACCACCATGTCAATATGGTTAGCCAGGACAAAGGCTCCTATTTTTTCAAAATCAAGCGGGGAGATATTCACATTTGTTCCGCACAAAGCTGTTCCTGAATTTCCGGGCGCAATAAAAAGTTTACCAAGGCGCGGACTTTGAGCAATTTTCCAGGCAAAAGCATGCTCCCTTCCTCCGGAACCGATAATTAATATATCCATAAAAAACGTTTAAATAGAGTCACAGATCTCTCCACGCAGCTGGCATCGTGTTATCAAAACAGGTTCTCAAAATACTTAGTTGCCGCCTCCCTGTTGTTTCTTAAGGTTATCGATAAATTTCTGACGCTCCTCAGGAGTCATATCCTTGAGCTTGTTATAATCCACACCACCAGGTCCGGCACCGGCTCCTTTTTCAGGGGCAGCTGCTTTGGTATACCCATCAGGGATAACAAATTTGTCAGCGCTAACGGTACCGCTCTCAAAGCTTTCAAGTTCCACACTGGTTTCAACCCCTCTCATATCTTTTGAAAAAGTCTTAACCAAAAACCCATCGGCATTGGCATTTTTAAGTGCTGCCATGGTATTGCCCCGTCCCATATAGCGACTTCCGCGGTGAACAGAGCTGTATTTTTCATATTCAGGAATTTCACGGGTCATCCAGAATTCAGAAACATGATTATTCTGTGTTACCTGTGAATGAATACAATTGTATTTTCCTATTTTTTCATTCCCCAGAATTTTGACAGTAGCCTCCGCACCTTTTGAAGTATCAGGGCGTTCTTTTATTTCACGCTCGGTATAGGTTTTATTTTTGTCATTAAGCTGGATACTGGTAGTAGGTTTATCCTTTTGGACAAAGCTCACCATATTAATGCCACCGTTGGGCATCTGAGGCATTGTTATAGCCACTTCCGAACGGAAGCTGCCATCGGCATAATAGCCTTTAACAGTACCTGTTCCGCCTTCGCTGGAGTTGATTTTGTATTGAAAAATTACTCCATTCTGCGCCAAAGCAGGATTACAAATCAGGAGTACCCCTAATAAGGGCAGGAGGAAAAGTTGTTTCATGACGTTAATTTTATTTCAAAGATATCAATTCCGGCATTTCTGTTAAAAAAAACGACCGCTTGACAGGGTCAAAAGACCGTTTATACCATTTCAAATCAGGTAATTGATGGGAGATGCTCAAATACGACCGGAATCCGTACATTTGATCGTTTTTATTATTAAAATAATGGCAAAAGTTATTTGTTTTCGACTGTTTTTAATTGGTTTTCTTTTTCTTCCCCTGCTTTTTACTGCTCAAACAACGGGTACACCCTGGTCGTTGCAGCAGTGTATTGATTATGCCGTGAAGAATAATCTTCAGGTACGGCAAACGGAGATAACCCGCGAAACCAATGAGGTGTCATTGACCCAATACAGGGCCAACCTTCTTCCTACCCTTAACGGGAATGCAGCACACAATTATAATTTTGGCCGCACGATAGACCTTTACACAAACGAGTTTGCCACGAATCTTGTTTTGTCCGAAAACTTTTCATTGA
Organism: Bacteroidota bacterium; assembly: GCA_013288325.1. Lineage (GTDB taxonomy): Bacteria > Bacteroidota > Bacteroidia > Palsa-965 > Palsa-965 > Palsa-965. The sequence continues at coordinate 53,160 of JABDCB010000015.1, read as the reverse complement.
GCAGCGGTGTGGTTCTATACAATGGAATGCAAAAAATCAATACGATTAAACAAGGACAGTATGATTTGTTGTCGAGCAAAGAGGATGTCGACAAAATGAAAAATGATATTTCCCTGAATATTGCCAATGCATATCTCCAGATTCTGTTTAATGATGAGTTACTTGCTGTGGCACATAACCAGGTTGGGATTTCACAGATCCAGGTTGAAAGGACACGCAAGCTGGTGGATGCCGGAGCACAGGCCCGGGGTAATCTTTTACAGCTCCTTGCTCAGCTGGCAACCGACGAACTGTCAGAATCGAATGCTCAGAACCAGGTTGATCTTTCTTACTTGAGCCTGGTACAGCTGCTTGACCTGGACAGCGTCGGATCGTTTAGTATTGTAAAGCCCGATCTGGGTGTTCCATCGGAATCATTGCTCACCATGAGCGCCACACAAATATATACAGCTGCATTGCAAGGACAACCGATAGTAAAAAGCGCCGAATACAAACTCAAAAGCTACGAGATGCAGCTTAAGATTGCAAAGGGAGGTATTGCTCCCCGTCTTTCTTTAAATGCAGCTATCGGAACAGGTTATTCAGGAGCTGATGAGCAACTGGCGGGTATACCCACTATTACAGGTTATTATCCTAACGGGGAAATTACCACTGGCGCCCAGCAGGTATTGACTCCAATTTATTCGGCACAAACAAAGGTTACACCTTTCAACGATCAGCTCACTTCCAATTTTAACAGAAGTATAGGTTTGAATCTTAGTATTCCGATATTCAATGGGTGGCAAACGCATACCAACATTGAGAAAGCTAAACTACAGCTGCAAAATGCAGATCTGAATCTGCAAATTCAGAAACTACAGCTTCGCAAAACCATTCAACAGGCCTATGCCGATGCACATGCTGCGTTGATTAAATATCAGGCAACGATGAAAGCAGTGGACGCCAACAAGGAATCATTCAAATATGCAGATCAGAAATTTAATGTGGGCCTGCTTAATTCTTTTGAATACGATGATGCAAAAAATAAGCTGGTTAAAGCTGAATCCGACTTACTTCAGGCCAAATACGACTATATATTTAAGGTCAAGGTGCTTGATTTTTACCAGGGCAAACCCCTCACATTATAAAAGCATATGAATACCAAAAAACTGTTGTTGTATGTCGGGATTCCCGCATTGGCAATAATCGTACTGCTGATCCTTTTTACATCCAGCGCAGGGATCACCACAGATGTGGTACTGGAGAAAGCCGCGAACAGGGATATTACGGAAACCGTTTCGGCCAATGGAAAAGTACAGCCTGAAGTAGGTGTCAAAATAAGCTCCGATGTATCGGGTGAAATTGTAGAGCTTCCTTTCAAGGAAGGAGCCAAGGTTCAAAAAGGCGATTTGCTGGTACGGATTAATCCGGTTATTTATCAGTCCACTGTTGACAGAATGGCTGCATCTGTAAACATGTCCAGGGCCCAGCTGGAGAATTCCAAAGCGCGGCTTTTACAGAGTCAGGCAAGTGAAGCTAATCTGGAATCTGTTTATGTAAGAAATAAAAAGTTGTTTGATCAACAAACGATTTCCCAGTCTGATTTTGATGCCGCCAAAGCATCATACGAAGGAGCAAAAGCAGATGTGGAGGCTTCGGAAGAGAATGTACGCGCCGCTGAGTTTACCGTTAAGAGCAGCGAAGCCTCTTTGAAAGAAGCAACGGATAATCTGGCTAAGACTAATATTTATTCACCTGTTTCAGGTACCATTACCAAGCTCAACGTTGAAAAAGGAGAACGTGTGGTGGGGACATCGCAGATGGCTGGTACGGAAATGATGACTATTGCTGATTTGAATGCGATGGAAGTAAACGTAGATGTAAATGAAAATGACATTGTAAGGATCCACAATGCAGATACAGCAGATATTGAAGTGGATGCTTATCACAGCCGGAAATTCAAGGGAATTGTAACAGAGGTTGCCAATTCTGCAAACACCACCGGTGTATCCACCGATCAGGTAACCAATTTTACTGTGAAAATAAGGATCCTGTCTGTTTCTTATCAGGATCTGATGGATGCACGGAACCCTCATTTGTCACCGTTCCGTACGGGTATGTCGGCTACCGTTGACATACGTACCAAATCAGAGAAACATGTGCTTTCTGTTCCTATTCAATCTGTTACTACCCGCAGCGATAGTGCCGAAACAGGCAAAGACAAGAAGAAGCAGAACAATGACGATGAGGAGTTGGTAGTAAAGGACGAGAAAAATAAAGAAGAAAAGAAAACACTGGATGAGCTAAAGCCAAAGGAATGCGTATTTGTTTTTAATAACGGCAAAGTACAATTGCGAAAAGTAAAAACAGGTATTCAGGATGCCAATTATTTTCAGATACTGGATGGTCTTAAAGAAGGTGATCAGGTGGTATCCGCCCCTTATACGGCTATATCCAAAACGCTGAAAGACGGCTCGAAAGTGAAAAAAGTAGAAAAAGAGATGTTGTACAAAAACAAAGAGAAGTAGGACCAGTTGCTGTCTTTCCTTTTCAATTTCCTGATCCGGTACCTCTATGCCGATTATCCTTAATCTTGAAACCTCTACACGCATGTGTTCCGTTGCCCTTTCTTCGGCAGGGAAACTGCTTGCATTGAAGGAGCAGGGAGGAGAATATACACACGCCGAGAATCTTACCCTGTTTATTCAATCCGTTTTTGATACTGCAGGTATTCAATTAAAGGATATCGATGCAGTGGCCGTGAGCAAAGGACCGGGTTCTTATACCGGTCTTAGAATAGGCGTTTCTGTTGCCAAAGGACTTTGTTATGCACTTGAAAAGCCCCTTATTGCAATCGGAACATTGGAAGCCCTTACGGCAGGGTGTAAGCAGCAGGTGCAACATACAGGTCTTTATTGTCCTATGCTGGATGCCAGGCGCATGGAAGTATATTGTGCTTTGTATGATGATAAAGGGAGCGAAGTAATGGCTCCGGGAGCTGTTATTATAGACATCAATTCATTCAAGGCTGAGCTGGACCGGCAGAAAATTATGTTTTTTGGTGATGGGGCAGCGAAGTGCAAAGAACTGATTCATCACCCTAATGCAGTGTTTGTAGATCATCTGGAGCCTTCCGCTCAGTTTATGATTGACCTTTCAGAGAAAGCCTTCCAGGCAGGACAAAGAGAAGATATAGCCTATTTTGTTCCCAGCTATCTCAAGGATTTTCATACCGGTAAATAAGGGTAAGCAGAAAACTATTGCCCGTATTTCTTTTTATATCGTTCGTACAACGCTTTTTGTTCGTTATTCATATCCAGTTTTTTGCCGCGTATAAATGCAGCCTGAACCTGATTGGTACGCATATCAAGGGCATCGCCACCGGAGATAAATAAGGTAGCATCTTTACCGGGTTCCAGGGAGCCGGTCGTTTTGTCGATACCCAGAATTTTAGCGGCATTAAGTGTAATAGAGCTCAGCGCCTCTTCTTTGCTTAATCCATAAGCTGCAGTAGTTCCTGCATTAAAAGGAAGGTTCCGGTTCTGATGATATTCCTGATCACCTTCCTGACACAGACAATAAACAATCCCTGCCTGATGAAGTAAAAAGGGTACACGGAAAGGAAGATCCACGGCATCATCATTTTTGTCGGGAAGACTATGCACCCGGCCCAGAATAACTTTTACCTGATTAGATTTCAGCAAAGGAGTTACCATCCACGAATCCATCGCCCCCACGAGGGTGATGTTTTTGATGCCATAAGCATTGGCAAAATCGATGGATTCGGTAATCTCTTTCACATTATCGGCCCGGATATATAAATTTTCAGTTCCATTGAATATATTTCTCAACGCTTCAAACCGGATATTTTTTTCTTCATTCTTCTCACTTTGACAATATGCTTTTGCATCGGTAAAAAACTTTTGAAGATCCACTACCTGTTTGCTGAAATCATTATTGGGCATGAGCGGCCCCGGTCCGTCATCTGTATACGTGCGGCTTTGTTGTTTGGGCCAGGACATGTATACACCATCATCAGTGCGGTAAGCCATGTCTTCCCAGTTCCACCCATCCATTTCCATAACAGAAGAGGTGCCTGCTAATAAGCCTCCATGAGGAGCTATCTGGGCCATCAACACACCATTGGTACGCATCGTCGGAATTATTTTGGAATCCGAATTAAAAGTAGTCAGCGCACGTACATTGGGATTGATGGCACCTGTTTCCCGGTCATCAACAGTAGCCCTGACGGCTTCAATCTCGATAAGACCGATGGTGGTATTGGGTGCAATGAACCCCGGATAAATTTGTTTGCCCACTGCGCTGATGGTTGTGTCATAAGCATTTGCTGCCAGTTTGATGGTAGTAGCATCGGCCACCAGATCTATCTTACCGTTTCTGAAACCGATGGCTGCATTTTCTATTACCTGTCCGTTACCCAAATGAGCGGTACCATTCAGGATCAGAATGCTTTTGCTTTGCGCTGCTGCCGGATAGGGATTCTGGCCTTGTAGTAAAGAAGAAAAAAGTGACAGGCAGAGTAAGAACAGGCTGCTTGCATAGCATTTGTTAAGTCCTTGAAACGGAGAATGACTGTGCATGGATAATTTATTTTAGTACGGTTGAACAGGTTGTTCTATTATTAATTAAATGCAATATTTGAACAGGCTTGTGATAATGGGTCCTTATTCCGTCATATAATCGGAGCTGATATCATCACATGTGTAAAGATGAGGCCGTTTAGGACGGGGTTTGCTGACAGGGGCTCCTCCGTTTTTTTCACGAATCATTTCCTGGATAATGCGTGCCCGCTCTCTCAGCAAATCTTCCTGCATTTGTTTGTCTTCATCCATATCGTAATAGATAATACCATCAATAATAGTTTTTTCAGCTTTGGCATATACTGAAAGCGGATTGTCGGACCATAGCACCACATCAGCATCCTTGCCCACTTTTATACTTCCCATTTTGTTATCCAGATGAAGGAGCTTAGCCGGATTGAGGGTTACGAATTTAAAAGCTTCTGTTTCCGGAACATTGCCATATTTGACGGCTTTTGCAGCTTCCTGATTCAGACGGCGGGCCATTTCAGCATCATCGGAATTATAAGCTACCACCAAACCGGCATTATATAGGATGGCACCATTGTAAGGGATAGCATCCTTTACTTCCATTTTATAAGCCCACCAGTCGGAGAAAGTAGAGGCTCCTATATTGCGTGCTTTCATTTTGTCGGCTACTTTATACCCTTCCAATATATGGGTGAACGTGTTTACCTTAAAACCAAGCGAGTCGCCCAGGCGCATCAGCATATTCACTTCACTCTGTACATAGGAGTGACAGGTAATAAAACGTTTTTTGTTCAGTATCTCTGCCAGAGCATCCAGCTCCAGATCGCGGCGCGGACCGCCGTTTTTAATCCTGTCCTTTTCTGATTGACCGGCATAAGCTTTCATCTTCTGATCATACTCACGGGCTCTTATAAAGCAATCGGCAAATACCTGTTCAACACCCATACGTGTTTGAGGATAACGGATCACATTAAAATCTCCCCAGTTGCTTTGTTTCACATTTTCACCCAGCGCAAATTTGATGAACCCGTCGGCATTTTTAATTTTAAGCTCCTCGGGAGCTTTGCCCCAACGAAGCTTGATGAGAGCCGATTGGCCTCCGATCGGGTTGGCCGATCCATGAAGCAGCTGAGCTGCGGTAACGCCTCCTGCCAGCTGCCGGTAGATATTGATATCTTCCGAATTCACCACATCTCCGATCCTTACTTCGGCGCTTGATGCCTGAGAACCTTCGTTTACCCCATTGCTGATTGCTATATGAGAGTGTTCGTCAATGATACCCGGTGTGAGGTATTTACCACTGCCGTCAATCACTTTCACAAGAGCCAGATTAGGAACATCTATCTTGTCGGCTATGCGTACAATTTTGTCACCGGTGATATAAACGCATTTGTTTGTTTGAATACCTTCCGCTTCATTCGTCCATACCGTTACATTTTTAATCAGAATACCTTCATAATGATCTACCGGTTTGTTGCGCGCCTCTTTGTATATATCCTTCGCTTTGTCTGTTGCTTTCTCCCCTACGTCGCGGGTGTCGGCTTTGCGTCCATAGGCACAGAAAGGGTAAATAACATCTTCTATTTTTGGCAACACCTTTTTAACCGTATCTTTTTTAACCGGTTCGGGTTTAAAGGCTTCCTGCAAGGTAGCAGTCCATTGCATCCAGGTGCCATCAGGCTGTTGGCCATTTCCTGACATAGAAAGCGGACTCGTTACAATATTTCCTCCCAGCCGGGTTGTACCCTGACTTTTAACTTCCCAGGATATGGACACGCTGTTTCCTTTTTCTATCACAGACGCATTTACTTTCATGGTGTCTGTCAGATAGAGTTGTCCTTTTGGTTTGTCCTGCTCTCCGCTGATTTTAAGTTTGTAAGTATGATCTCCCGCTTTCAGATCAAATGTGCCGCGCAAATCGGCAATATTCCGGTTGGTAATAATGTAAGGGCGACCATCTACCCAGTTTTCAAACAGAATACTTTTCTCATCAAAAATATTTCCGGACGTAATCAGGAAATCGGCTTTCATTCCAGGCTTAAGTGCTCCGAGTTTGTCCGAGAGCCCCAGCATTTCTGCAGGAACAGCAGTCAATGCTTTTAGTGCATTTTTTTCATCCAGTCCGTATTCAATGGCTTTGCGAAGATTTTTCCAGAAGTCTTTTTTGTCTTTCAGATCCGATGTGGTAAGTGCAAAAGAAATACCTCTTTTGGCAAAGGCTCCGGGATTGAGGGGGGCCATTTCCCAATGTTTCAATTCGGTAAGTGATACCAGAGAAGCATCATAAGGATCTTCCACATCATAAGCCATAGGGAAATTGAGGGGCAGGATAAACTTATCAAAGGTGGCTTGTATATCATCCAGGCGTTGATATTCATTACCGGCTCCTTTGATAATATATTTTACCTGAAACTCCTTGCCTATTTTATCGGCTCGTAAGTCATTTAATTTGTCGTTGGATTCAAATACCTGTGGGAGGGACTGAAGATTGTTGAAGGCTTCAAGACTGATATTGGTTTCTTTTCTGTTTTTAACCTGAGCATACCAGGTAGCGTCGTAATAGGTTTGTCTTAGCAGGGCAATGGCACCCATCAGCGATTCGGGATTGTTTTGGGTAGAGGTTCCTTTGTCGAATGAGTAACAAGCGGCGGCTTTTTCTTTTATTACCTGTTCCTGATCGGGTCCATCACCCAGGAATACAAAAACAGCAGATCCCCGGGCTATGCCATCTTTTTGAAGAGAAAGGGCGGCGCCAAAGCCCATTTTTCGGAGTTCATCAGCTGCTTTTGAATCGGCATTAAACATATTTACTGCATCGGTTTCCGGCCGGATAGCCTGATTCCAGTTATAAGCACCCTTTTTGGAGCTTTCATACTGAGGCATTCCAAACGATTTACGGCTTTTGTCCGGTTCCGGAATTCCATAGGTAGTATAGGCATCAATAAAAGAAGGATAGATTGATTTACCAGTCATATCACTTACAACGGCTCCCTTGGGGATTGTTACAGATGTTCCGGCTTCCACAATGATCCCGTCTTTGATAAGAAGGGTTGCGTCCGCAATAACAGTCTGGTAGTCCACTACCAGCTGTGCATGTGTAAATGCATAGTAGGTATGGGTTTTATTAAAAGGCCCGTTAACAGGAAATGTTTCCTGAGCCTGGCTTGCCAGACAGGTGCCTAAAAAGAAAAGCAGCGTTAGTTTTTTCATATTATCAGACAAAATAATGGGAGATGGCACCCATCCGGGCAAAAGTAGATTTTTTTTGATAATAAGGTACAGACTTGGGATGAGCGGCATAAGGAGCATATTTTTAGTATTTTTGAGCGGATAAAAAACCATAACCCATGTTTAAAGCCATCTACTGGACCCACGTTATTTCTGTAAACCTCTTTTTATTGATCTATCTGATCAAAACGACTCTGCTTTTGTTGAATAAATCGGCCGGGCTGGAAAAAGTAAAGAAGATTACCAAAGTGCCGGAAATGATCATCAGTGTTCTTTTTCTGGTTACCGGTATTTATCTCATTACCCAGATACCGGAGATAAAGAGCTTGCTGATCATTAAGCTGGTGGCAGTAGCCTTATCTATTCCGCTTGCCGTGGTAGGGTTTAAGAAAAACAATAAAGGGCTGGCCCTTCTGGCTTTTCTGCTGATTGTGGCTGCTTATGGATTGGCAGAGATGAGTAAGAAACAAAAGAGCTCCTCATCAACTGAGGTGAGTGAACCCAAGATAGGACCCAGTGCAGATACGACTAAGGCTCCTGAAGGCGCTGTTGATCCGAATGGATTTAATGTAGCCCGTGCTGGGAAATTGTTCACTGACAATTGTGTAGCTTGTCATGGATCAGATGGTAAGGCTGGCAAGGCCGGGGCGGCAGATTTAACAAAATCTACGATGGATGCTATGGAAGCGAAAGGCATTGTTACCGATGGAAAAGGAAGCATGCCCGGAGTGGGCGATCATTTGAATTCGGAGGAAATTAATGCGGTAGTTAATTATATCCAGTCATTCAAGCAGAAAAAATAATCCCTTATTCGGGATACATACGATTTGACCAAAGTTCACGATACATCCACTAAGCTGGAACGCGCCGTTCTGATTGGCGTTATCAATCGAAAACAGGATGCTGAACTTGTTCAGGAATACCTGGATGAGCTTGCTTTTTTGACAGAGACAGCCGGTGTTGCTCCTATAGAGCGTTTTGTTCAGAAAATGGATCACCCCGATCCCAGTACATTTATCGGTTCCGGAAAAGTAATTGAAATTGAAAAATATATTAAGGAAAACAACATCGATCTGGTGGTGTTTGATGATGAGCTGACTCCTGCACAACAACGAAATGTAGAAAAGGCATTTCAGAAAAAAGTGCTGGATCGGAACAGGCTCATCCTGGATATTTTTGCACAACGGGCCCGCACTGCACATGCCAAAACTCAGGTAGAGCTGGCTTTTTATCAGTATATGCTCCCGAGGCTTACCGGTATGTGGACCCACCTGGAGCGTCAGCGGGGCGGTACCGGTACCCGGGGTGGAGCAGGGGAAAAGGAAATTGAAACCGACCGGCGTATTGTTCGCGATAAGATATCGGCACTGAAAGATCAGTTGCATATCATAGACCGGCAAATGAGTACCCAGCGTAAAAACAGGGGTGATATGATACGGGTGGCATTGGTTGGATATACCAATGTGGGAAAATCAACCATCATGAATCTGTTAAGCAAATCGGATGTGTTTGCCGAGAATAAACTGTTTGCTACCCTGGATACCACAGTGCGGAAAGTAGTGATTGAAAATCTGCCTTTTCTGCTTTCCGATACGGTAGGGTTTATCCGAAAGCTGCCCCATCACCTGGTGGAGTCGTTTAAATCTACACTGGATGAAGTAAGAGAAGCGGACATCCTGATTCATGTGGTGGATATTTCTCACCCGCGTTTTGAAGATCAGATGAATGTGGTAAACGAAACACTGAAAGAGCTGGGTGCTAATGATAAACCAACCTTACTCCTGTTTAACAAGATAGATGCGTTCACATATATCCACAAAGAAGAAGACGACCTGACTCCGGCCACGGAGAAAAATCACAGCCTGGAACAACTCAAAAAAAGCTGGATGAGTAAATTGTCTACGCCCTGTCTGTTTATATCGGCTATGCAGAAAGAAAATGTGGAAGAACTCCGGAAATGCCTATATGGATTGGTGAGTAAGCTGCATCTGAAACGATATCCCCACAATAAATTTCTTTATTAGTTGCCATATAACACTTTCTCCATCTGCTCATCCTTGCGGTAGATATCGGTAAACAGCATCAACCCCTTTTCTTCGTCCACCACAGCACTGAAATATTTGGTGTAGATAGCAACTTGTTTTTTTAGATTAATCTGTTTTTGCTGTTCTTTAAGAATATCCGTTAAAAGCGAATCAACGGGATATTTAACACTGTCGGGCTTTATGAGATACTTGGCCAGCTCCATATAGTTTTCAATACGCATACAACCATGACTAAGGGCCCGCACATCTTTCTTGAAATACCGTTTGGAGTTTGTATCGTGAAGATAAACCCCGAATTTATTGTTAAAGTTAAATTTCATGATGCCCAGTGAATTGTCTTCACCTTCCCGTTGCCGGAAACGGAAAGGGAGGTATTTTTCTGTATACCGTTTCCAGTTAATGGTTTTCTGATCCTCGATTTGCCCGTTCCAATCAATAACATCAAAATTCTTTTTGCGCAGATAGCTCGTATCCCGTTTCAATACAGGCAGAATTTCTTTGGTGGCAATACTGTTGGGGACATTCCAGTAAGGGTATAGCAGAATATACTGGATCATACTTTCCAGCAAAGGTGTTGGCTTTTCAGGCAACCCCACCACCACTTTGGATTCCATATACAACGTGTCATCATCCATCACAGTTAACTCAAACTGGGGGATGTTGATCATTACATATCGTTTTGGAAGTTTTACGGGTTCCAGTCTCCAGCGCTCCATATTCATCTCAATCTGACGGATTCGTTGTTCTGCTGTAAGATGCAGCACCCGCATGGTATTCTTTCCCACCTTTCCGTCTTCATCCAGATAATATCTTTTCTGAAAACCTTTAAGTGCTTTGGATATTTTCACCGAGTCGTTTCCTTTAGCCAATGAATCGTAATCTCCGGTTTGAACAAGCATTTTTTTCAAAGCCTTGTAAAAGGCTGCCGTATCGCGTTCCATTGCCGGAAGCGTATCCCAGGGATGTTTCTCCCATCGTTGCCTGAATTTCATCAGCTCCGTTTTCAGCAAGAGGTATTGCTCCTGATGCGGCTCCAAAGAATCGAAACAGGCCCTGAAATTTCCTTTTTTCAGTACATCGGTTAACAGGGAGTCAAAGCGAAGCCTGAACTCTTTTATTTTCAGTTCCGGCAAAATCGTGTCTTTTCTCACCCTGCCTTTATTCAGATGAACGGAAAATACAATGAAAGCATCGGTCAGCAGCAGATCCGTTTGGGCCATGCTAACGGCATTCAGTTTGTTTGTTTTTGGATCGTGAGAGATACGGAGCAGGCTGTCGATCAATGAAACTTTATAATCTTTTGGAATAAGCCCGTATTCACGTGCATTTTTTAATACATGCAGAAAGGTATCGGCACGCTGATTCAGTTTTCCGAAATGCGTCCAGAAGCTTACATAGTTTTCAGTGCTGTATATTTTTCTCAGGATGTTTACAGCAGGTATGTTATATCCCTGGATAAGGAGGGGCTTGGCGGTATCGGAATTTTGCAGCTGATTTTTAATCTGATTGTTTACATGCTCATCCATTTCTTCCGGTTTTTCAACCAGATCGGTTTTAGGAGTTTCCTGATGGCACATGCGGCAGGTACCCAGCGTAAACGAAAAGAACAAAATACCGAGGAGGGTTTTCACCATACAAAGGAAGATAATTCCTGTGTATTCAACGCATCAATCAATCAAGAGTTGCAGGCAGTTAATAAAAAGAACAAAAAAAGACCGCTTTAAAGCGGTCTTTTTCAAAAAGCTTGGTTGAATAACTATCTCGTTACGCTGAATTTGCCACGGGCCTGAACAACGCCATCTTTGTTTACGGCATGATAGATATATAATCCGGCAGCAAAGGAGCTTGTGTTTACTGTAGTATGATCGGAGGTGATAGCCAGACTTTCGATGGTGCGGCCGCTCATATCGCAGATATTAACCAGGGAAACCTTTCCTGCATCGGTATTCAGGTTTAGCTCTGAATTAGATGGGTTAGGGTAGGTGTCGAATTTAACGAGGTTTTGAAACTCCTGAATACCGTTGATGCCGGTAAAGGTAAGAGCATCAATTAAAAGTGTGCTTCCGGGAGCTGCATGTTTGCGGTTATAGCTGGAGGTAAAGATAATAGAGAGGGTATCCGGTGTAAGGCTATAATTGGTGTAGTTTAAGCTGAAGCTATGTGCTGTCCAAACAGAGCTAGGGGGTATTTCCTGGGCATTCATAGCGATTAACGTACGTACTCCGGAAACACTTTTTGAAAGCTGAACCACTACATAAGCGGAATCAAGCAAGTTTGCAGGTGTATACTGAGATTCAAATGAGAACGTCTGTGGTTTGCTGGTATAAGCAGCACCCGGAATAATATAAGGGGCTGAAGTAACGATCGTGCCAAGGCTAAGCACACCAATGGTGTCAGGAATGGAACCAGGAAGCGGGTTGCCGCAGCTAGGGCAGCTCGTGCTGGTTGAAATATCAACCGTAGTAATTTGTGCCGAAGCAGTATGTAAAAAAGGAGAGGAGGTGTATTTAGTAACGGATACAGGATCGGCAGGTTTCAGAGCAGGAGAACACACGATGTTTTCACTCACCCATCCCGTTGGTTCTTGAGGCTCGCTGAAGGCTGAGGAGGACCATGTTTCCATATCTCCGTTAGCGACAGGGCTTTGTGCATTCATTACTGTTGCCGTACCAAGTACGAGCATAGAAAGTAGTAGTTTTTTCATCTGTTGGATTTTATTAGTTCAAATGTATCATAAATGCGTAGAATTCAGAAATATAGCTGAGAAAAGGCAGCTTATTATTTGAAGTCTGTAAAGAACAAATGCTTGTTAAACCTATGCAAAGCTTTGAAGATCATATAGTTTCCTGTAAACACCTCCTTTTTCCAATAGTTCATTGTGGCGGCCTCTTTCAACGATTTCACCCTTTTGCATGACAATAATTTCATCCGCATGCTGAATAGTGGAGAGGCGGTGGGCAATTACTACCGAAGTTCTGTTCTGCATCAGCTTGTTTAGCGCATCCTGTACCAGGCGTTCCGATTCTGTATCCAGTGCGGAAGTGGCTTCATCCAGAATTAGGATAGGCGGATTTTTAAGTACGGCCCGTGCAATACTGATACGTTGACGCTGTCCTCCGGAAAGCTTACCACCCCTGTCACCTATATTAGTCTGATATCCTTCAGGCATCTGACTGATGAATTCATGTGCATTGGCAATACGGGCGGCATCCATTACTTTTTCCAGATCAGCGCCCGGAGTCCCAAAAGCAATATTGTTAAACACTGTATCATTGAAGAGAATACTTTCCTGGGTCACAATACCCAATAAGTTCCGCAGTTCCGTGACCTTTGTTTCGCGTATATCAAGTCCGTCAATGAAGATACCTCCCTGATCGGTGTCGTAAAACCGGGGTAGCATATCGGCCAGTGTAGTCTTGCCCGATCCGCTTTGTCCTACCACTGCAATGGTTTTACCTTTTTCAATCTTTAGATTGATATTTTTAAGCACATACCCTTCATCTCCTTTCGTATAAGCAAAGAATACATTCTTGTATTCAATTTCATTGTTAAACGTTTTGAGCGGTTGAGGATTTGGTTTTTCCCTGATGCTGTTCTCTGCTTTCAGGATCCGGTTTATGCGTTCCATAGAAGCAATCCCCTTTTGTACGTTGGAATAGGCCCCGGTAAGGGTTTTGGCAGGGGTGATGATTTGAGAAAAAGTGATTACATAAAAGATAAACTGTTTTCCGTCCAGGTGATGCCCGAAAACCATCACACCTCCCAGATACATGACCAGCATCATGATAACCGACCCAAGAAATTCGCTTACAGGGGAAGCCAGGTCTACCTTTCTGTAGGTGCTGATACTTTCACGGGTATACTGATTATTGACAGAAGAAAATTTTCCTTCCATCTTTTTCTCGGCATTAAAACCTTTGATAATACGGAGCCCTCCCAGGGTTTCTTCCATGATAGAGAAAAGGGTTCCAAGTTCTTCTTTTGCCTTGCCGGAGGACCGCTTCAGGCTTTTTCCGATTAAGGAGATAAGACCTGCACTGATGGGAAGAAGGATAATGACATATAAGGTAAGCTGTGGACTTATATAAATAATGGTTCCCAACAGAATGATGATATTGATAGGATCGCGAAAAATCATTTCGAGAGATCCCATTACCGACCATTCGATTTCCTGTACATCGGATGTGATGCGGGACATGATATCGCCTTTACGTTCGTTGGAATAATAAGAAAGAGGGAGTTCCAGCGATTTGGAATAAATGGTATTGCGTAAATCGCGTACTACTCCATTACGGATAGGGGCCAGAAAATACATGCCCAGGTAACGAAACAGTGTTTTGAAAAGAAAGATAATGGCTCCAATTACACAAATACTGATTAGTGCATAGGCCCTGCCTTTGTTGAGAATAAGCGAGCTCAGGTCATAATTGAAATAACCGGAAAGAGCATCAATACTGAAGCCCAGGGCTGGTTGTCCTTTGGCTACAATTTCCCGGTAATGGGTGTCCCCTTCTTCGATCAGTAACTGAAGAAAAGGGATAATCATCACCAACGAAAATACCCCAAAAATGACAGAGAAGAGATTGCTTATGATATTCCCTATGCCATAGCTCCAATAGCCTCTGACATATTTCAATACCCCGAAAATGCTTTTCATTCAGGCAAAGATAATATTTCCGCAGGAAGGCTTTTTGCCAAAAATGGTTAACCCCTGATATGCCATGTATTCAGATAGATACGAAGTATTTGCCCGGAAATCGTATTTTTGCGGTTATGGATTCAACCCGACAGCTAAAAGTTTCCCGTCTCGTTCAGAAAGAGTTGGGCACCTATTTCCAGCGCGATGCCAAAAATCAGTTCGGTCAGGTAATGATTACCGTTACCCAGGTCCGTATTAGCCCTGATTTAGGTATTGCCAAAGTGTATGTCAGTCTTTTTCCCGTTAAGGATAAAGAAGCCGTATTGCAAAAGATCAAGACAAAGACATTTGAAATCAGGAAAGCACTGGGGGTGTTGATCGGAAAACAGGTCCGGATTGTTCCAAACCTCGTTTTCTTTCTGGATGATTCTATTGATTATGCTCAACATATTGAGGAGCTATTGAAAAAATGAACGTTAACTATTTAGGAATTAGGATTTGGGAATTAGGATTTATAATTGTCCATTTCCACAAATCCTAAATCCTAAACCCTAAATCCTAACTAACAAGTGCATTACGATCCGATCAAACGCAGTCTTGGAAATGTTTTCAATCGTTCCCCTTTCCTTCGCAAACTTTTTTATCATCTGCTGGATTTACTATTGCTGCGGGCATGGCATGTGCATAAAGAACTCAATAAGTGGAGACTTGGTAAAGGAGATAAGATAAATATCCTGGATGCAGGAGCGGGTTTCGGACAGCACAGTTTTTATTTGTCCGGACTGAATCCGAACTGGAATATCCTTGCTGTTGATGTGAAACAGGAGCAGGTGGAAGATTGTAATCGCTTTTTTAGCAGCATAGGCCGGAAACATGTTCATTTTGAAGTTGCCGATCTGACCCGTTTTCGTCAGGATAATCAGTATGATCTGGCACTCTCCGTTGATGTGATGGAACATATTCTGGAAGATGTGCTTGTTTTTAAAAATATCTGTGCTTCGCTCAAGCCGGGAGGAATGCTCCTCATTTCAACACCTTCCGATCAGGGAGGGTCGGATGTGCAGGGTGATGGAGAAACTTCTTTTATTGAGGAACATGTACGCGATGGATATAACATCAAAGAGATAGAGGAAAAACTTAAATCAGCCGGATTTACAAAGGTAGAAGCACGCTACTCATACGGTGCGCCTGGTAAAATATCCTGGAGGTTATCGATGAAATACCCTATTCAAATGCTGGGGGTAAGCAAACTGTTCTTCATTATTTTGCCTTTTTATTATCTCATCACGTATCCCTTTGCCTTCCTGTTGAATTATCTTGATACGGCACAGACGCATAAAACAGGCACCGGATTGATAGTAAAAGCCTGGAAATAAGTTTCAAAACGGATCATGCAATTACCTTTTTTTATTGCTAAGCGGTATCTCGTTTCTAAAAAATCGCATAACGCGATTAATATAATTACGTTCATCTCGGTATTCTGTGTAACGGTTGTTACCATCGCATTGGTTATTATCCTCAGTGCCCTGAACGGATTGACCGATCTGGTTGAATCGTTGTACAACTCATTTAATACCGATATACAGGTGACCGTTAAATCCGGAAAGACATTTGAAACGGATTCTTTTCATCTCAATAAGATAGCGCACATGAAAGGGGTGGCGCATTATTCGGAAGTGCTGGAAGAAAACGCCTTGCTGAATTATGACGACCGGCAAATTATTGCCACCATGAAAGGGGTAGGGCCTTCGTATCGCGAAATGACTTCGTTTGATACCCTCATGCGCAAAGGTGATTTCAGGCTTGACGGAGACAGTATTTCCTATACCGTACTAGGACGAGGTTTGGCTCAACGCTTGGAGCTCCCTACCGAAAACAGTTATATTCCTGTCAAAGTATATGTGCCGCGTCGCGGTGCCGACCTGAGTGTGAATCCATCCAATCTGGAAGAACCCTTTAACAAAAGCAATGCGTTGGTGGCAGGAGCTTTTTCTATTAACGATGATTTCGATTATAAATACATGATTGTGTCGCTTGCCTTTGCCCGGAAAATTCTGAATCAGCCCAACGCAGCTACCGCTATTGAAATAGGACTAAAACCCGGTGCCGATAAACGAGCGGTTCAGCAGGAAATAAAAGAACTGATGGGCGACAATTTTATTGTTCGTAACCGATATCAGCAAAACGAACTACTTTTCAAAACCCTTCAGTCGGAAAAGTTGTGGACCTTTATGATATTGGTATTTGTGCTCATCATAGCCACTTTTAATATTATCGGATCACTTACCATGTTAATCATTGAAAAGAAAGACGATATCGGAACTTTGTCCAGTATGGGAGCCGATGTGTCGTTGATCCGGAAAATATTTTTCACCGAAGGCTTACTGATTTCTTTCTTAGGATCGGTTGTAGGGCTGATATTGGGAGTGGTGATTTGTATGCTGCAAATACATTACGGCTGGGTACAATTTGGAGAGGGCTTTGTGGTAAAGGCTTATCCGATCTCCATTCAGATATCTGATCTGATCGCCATCCTGGCCTTTGTTATGCTTATCGGATTTCTTGCTGCCTGGTATCCGGTAAGGGTCTTTACCCGTAAGCATATCCGTATTCCTGCCTGATCACTAAGGGTTTTCTGATTTTCTCAGCTCTTCACAAATCGTTTACTGAATACCTGTTTATTTCCGTCGCTGATTTGGAGGATATAGGTGCCTGCTGGCAGAGGCTCCATAGAAAACCGGAAGAGATTATTTCCTGACATGACTTTGTTTCGCAAAAGTGTTTTAACCAGTTTTCCCTGCATGTTATATACATCAAAAGAGAGGTATGCGTGTTCCTGCAAAACAAAGCTCACCTCCATCGTTTCACTCAGGGGGTTGGGGTAGAGGCTGAGTTCTGCAGGCGCTTGTTTCGAAGCTTCCACAATTCCCGCCGGAGAAAATGCGAGTTCTGCAATCCAGGTCGAGTTTTGATGAGAGCTGTTTCCATACAACCCATTTACCCAAACTACACCCGGTTCATCGTATTTGCGTTGAGAGCCCGAGTAATCGCCCCAGCGTTGTGTACCGGTAATGATATTCATATAGCTTGCACCTGTTTTCAGGGCAGTGTGCGCAGAGTAATTTCCATTTCCATCATAGGCTATGGCCGAAAAACCGGGATCGACGGTAAGAGCAGAATGATCAAAACTGATGATAGAAGAATTGTCGGATGCACCCAGACCTGTATACGAAATATTCGGATAGCCATAATACAAAAGGGTGTCGCCTAATACATGAGCTGTAAGAGCAGGTGTTGTACTCAGGTTATGAATGGTGCCGTGATAGATTCCGGTTTTTCCATGGGCCGTATCAAGGGTATTGCAAACAAACTGGATCTGATTGTTTTCCTGAAAGGCACCCAGGATTCTGGAATCGTTGGTAGCGATGGTATTGGTTATGGTAGGACCGGGTTGATGTGCATTGGGCGGCATATAATACCCTTTATTGGAAATGAGCGCTGATTCTGTTACTGATAACCCGGAGGCTCCAATGGTATCGGTTACATGAACCAGGAAGATGGTATCGTTATGTGCATCCAGGTTACGATCGGAAAGAAAATACATACCGGGACCGTATACAAAGCTGCCGCCTTTTACCGGGCACAGGTTACGGATGCCCCTGCCATTGAATTGTATGCCGGTATGAAGCACCGAGCTGAGTGTGGCTCCGGTAAAACCTGTTTGTTTGTTAATCTGCCAGATAACGGTTTGTACCCAGCCGGTTTGCCAGCTCATATTATCCTGGAGCAGGTTCACAGTAATAAAAAGTTCTTTGTCGCTTACTGCCAGGGCAGGATAGTCTGTCCAGAGGTGATTGGCAAGCGGATTGCCCGGAAGGGAATAGAAATTCCAGGTGCCGTTCGGGTCGCCGGTTTGTGAAAAAGCAACAGTGATGCTGGTGGTGGAGTCGGTAGATCCGTTCAGAAATACACAGATAAAGCGGTCGGCTTCGGGGTCATAGATAACCTTTGGGTCGTAGTTGAAATTCGGGTTGGCAAGAATGGTCGCAAAGGCGGTGAGGCTTTGGCTGCCAAGGGTTGCGTTGGTGTTGAGGTCGTATTTAAAAAGGGTGGAGTTTTGTACCGATACCATCTTGCCTCCGTTAGAAACGGCCAGTTCATTATCATTCGGAACACTGTAGTTGTATACATTGCCCTGAAAATTACGGTTCATCAGTGGAGCGGGAGAAGAGGTATTTTCTATTTGCCGGTTATATTCTTTCTTGACTGAATAGATCAGCTCCAGACTATCTTTAATGGCTTTTACTTTTGCTTTTTCCGATCCGGGAATAACAGAGGGCATTTCCAGATTGCGGAGTACGGGGTTCCAATCGTTTTTGATGGCGCCTACATTGGAAGTGCCTTTAAGCGGGATGCTGAAAAAGTGCATATTCTGGGCTGTAACGGATCCGAGAAAGCAGAGAGCAAGTAAGCAGCAGAGGAGTCGGTTCATGGGTTATATGAATAGACAGGCAAAATAGTCAAATGCTTTACTACAGGCAAGCCAAAATTATTGCGAAACCTGGGTTTCGGAATAGAGGGTTGGAATGGATTCAAGCAACTCAAGTAGTTCAGAATAAGAGTCGGTAGTAACCAGCTTGAGGCGGTGTTCTTTGAAATTAGGAATGCCTCTGAAATAGTTTGTGTAATGGGTCCTCATTTCAATGATACCCTGACGGGGGCCTTTCCAGGCTATGGATTTGTTGAGGTGGATAAGTGCCACCTTTACCCGGTCGGTTATAAGGGGCACCGGCAAATGTGTCCCTGTTTTCATAAAATGCTTAATCTCTTTGAATATCCATGGATAACCGATACTGGCGCGGCCAATCATGATTCCATCCACGCCATAACGCTCTTTCATCAATTTGGCTTTTTCGGGGCTGCTTACATCACCATTACCGAAGATAGGGATGTTGATACGGGGGTTGTTTTTGATTTCCCCGATCAGGGTCCAGTCGGCTTCTCCCTTATACATTTGCGATCGGGTACGTCCATGTATGCTCAACGCTTTGATACCTATGTCTTGCAGCCGTTCCGCTACTTCAACCACATTCCGGGTTTTATCATCCCATCCCAAACGGGTCTTTACTGTAACAGGGCGGTTGGCGATTTTGACAATCTCCGAGGTCATGCTCACCATTTTGGGGATGTCTTGTAATAGTGCAGCTCCGGCACCTTTACAAGCTACATTTTTGACCGGGCAGCCATAGTTGATATCAATCAAATCAGGGCCGGCATTGTCGGCAATTCTTCCGGCTTCCCGCATGGAGTCTATATCGCTCCCGAAAAGTTGGATTCCGATCGGTCTTTCGTATTCAAAAATATCAAGCTTTTTTACGCTTTTGGCGGCATCCCGGATGAGTCCTTCGGAAGAGATAAATTCCGTATACATCATATCGGCCCCATATTGTTTGCACACATACCGGAATGGAGGATCACTCACATCCTCCATGGGTGCAAGCAGGAGAGGAAATTCTCCCAATTCTATATGTCCGATTTTAACCAGGGCTATTGAATGATTATCTTTGGCAAAAGTACCAAAAAATCAGGAGAATTCATTGAATATGAACCGGGAACCTAAAGCCATCGGCCGTTTGACGGCAGTTTTGCTTATCCTTTTGTTTAACGGGGCCTTTACCGTGGCCGGAAGTTTTATGGAGATTACCCAGGATCTTACAGATCCTCAGGTATTATTGCTTGATAAGATCAGTCAGGTAATAGGAGTCATTATCACCTTTATTCTGCCTGCTGTTCTCATTGTTTATTTCCTCAGCCCTTCCCGTTATAAATATCTTGGTCTGGGTACAACAGGTAAACCGGCTTATTACCTGCTGGCTTGCGTATTAATCCTGGTGGCACTTCCGTTTATCGGAGCTATGGAAGAATGGAACCGTCATCTTACTTTGCCCTCCTCCTGGTCGGGAGTGGAAGCCTGGATGCGCAGGAGTGAGGATAATGCCTCCAAACAAATTGATGCCATGCTAAAAGCAGGTAATATAGGCGATCTGCTGCTCAACCTGTTTACGATTGCATTTATGGCAGCTGTTTCGGAAGAGATATTTTTCAGGGGATTGATTCAGAATGTATGTCGTGAATGGTTCCCCAATTATCATGCAGCTATCTGGTTTACAGCTATCCTTTTCAGCGCATTTCATATGGAGTTTTATGGCTTCCTTCCCCGAATGGCTCTGGGGCTTGCGTTGGGATATCTCTATGCCTGGAGCGGATCGTTGTATGTTTCCATGCTGGCTCACTTTGCCAATAATGCGTACGGAGTCATTATGTTTTATCTGATAGAACATAAAGTGGTGCAGACTCCACCTGATACCCCAGCCGATTCAGGAACTAATTGGCTCGCTACGGGTATAAGCATCGTACTAACAGGGGGGCTCCTGTTTGTTGCCTACCGGATGCGGAAACAGGAGGTGATCAAAGATGAGGAACCCAAGGATCAGCTGCCGGGATATCTATAAAGATAAACTACTGATCTGTAGGTTGGGCTGAAGCTTTAATAGGCCTGTCTTTTCCAAAAACATAATGCACAGCAAAAAGAGCTACCAGGTTATTTCCGTCATTAAATTCATAACGGATAAAAGCCGGATTGATGGCATTTCTTTTTACTACAGGAATAACAGAATTGCTGTAGCGGAAGGTAAAGTAAATATTGGGGGTTAAATTGAAGTTGAGGCCGGCAAATATACTTACGTCGGTATTGTTTAAGGAGTTGGGGGCTATCTGTTGCTGATAATTATCCTCGCCTGTAAAATTAGATCCTATAAGACGGCCAAAAGCCGCTCCGTATTCTATCTCCAGCTTGTCAACCGGTTTCCTTCGGATATTCATTCTCAGTGTGTGGCGAATCATAATCGGGATTTCCAGGTATTGCAGCCCCAGCTTATAATAGCCGTTATTGGCCGAATCGGGCTGCTGGGAGGAACCTTTCATGATATAATTAATTTCCAGCTGAAAGACATTCTTTTCATTAATCCGGGTATTGACCAGAGCGCCGAAACTAAGACCCAGTTTGTTAAAGTCATTATCCCTGTCGCGGGTATCCATCCCTGCAATATCAGATGCTACCGGGCCAAATGTTAAACCGGCCCTGAAACGGGATGTTTGCTGAGGATCCTGAGCGGAGACCTGGGTGGCAAAAGAGCATGCTGCCAGAAACAGGGCTATGGAGTAGAGCGGTTTTTTCATACCGTAAAATTAAAGCAATTTCAGACATATTACATTAGAATGAAAAAACCTCCTGCCACACACAGCAGGAGGTCAAAAACGGCCAAGGTTCACGAAAAACCTGTGCCGGAAAAAGAATAATGGCGGATGTCATGCCCCCTGCAGATTTCCTGCTGTCAGATCCAGGCCCCAATGAGAAGGAGGACCCGACAGAACCGGCAGGCAGGCATGCATCCTTTTTTATTGTCTTTTACTCAGCAATGAGTAATGGAAAATTCAATTGATTATCATGAATCATGCGACTGGCAATACCATACATTTCCCGGATCAGATCAGGGGTAATTACTTTTTGAGGCAGGTCTTCTGCAATAAGCTTTCCTTTATTGATAGCAAATACCCGATCGGCATACTGCAAAGCCAGGTTCAGGTCATGAAGCACTGCAATCACCAGCGTATTGGCATCTGCCATGGAACGTGCAATGCGTAAGAATTCATGCTGGTAGTTGAGGTCCATAAAGGCAATAGGCTCATCAAGGAATAAATAGCGGGTTTCTTTATCCGGTACGTTCCATATCTGTGCAAGAACCCGGGCATAATGTGTTTTTTGCTTTTCTCCTCCCGAAAGTGTTAAGTAGTTCCGATGTCTTAAATGTGCAATTTCCATTTTATTCAAAACCTCATTGACGATTGATAAGTCAACCGCAGCAGGTTTGAAATTGAAATGAGGATACCGTCCCATCATTACCACTTCTTCTACCATCAGCGGAAACGAAAGCTCTGAATGCTGCGAGAGTACTGCTCTTTTTTTTGCAAGACCAGCCAGATTGAGATTCTTCAATAAGGTATGGTCATAAAAAACGGCTCCGGTATAACGGGTTATTTCATGACTTATAATCTTCAATAAGGTAGATTTGCCCGATCCATTAGGACCTATGATGACCGATAGTTTGCCCGGTTCAAAAGA
The DNA here is from genome assembly GCA_013288325.1 of Bacteroidota bacterium. GTDB lineage: Bacteria > Bacteroidota > Bacteroidia > Palsa-965 > Palsa-965 > Palsa-965. The sequence continues at coordinate 30,516 of JABDCB010000015.1, read as the reverse complement.
GGTGGTGATTCCATCCAGAATCACTTTTTCGCCAATCTGATATCCTGCATTTTTAACTTCAAGCATAGAACCCTCCTTTCTTTCCGGGGCCTCCCTGTCGTGTCAGTAGCCAGAGGAAAACAGGGGCTCCTACAACAGCCGTTACAATTCCTATAGGTAGTTCGGCCGGGGCAAGCAGGATCCGGCTAAGCATATCCGCAGCATTCAGTACAATAGCTCCTAAAAAGGCGGAGCCGATAATAAGAAACCGGTTATCGGCACTGCGAAACATCCGTAGCAGATGCGGAACAATAAGTCCCACAAAACCAATGACTCCAACCACTGATGTGGCAATAGCTACCAGTAATGTATTGATGAGTATGATTCTTATTTTAAGCTGTTCGGTATTGATACCCAGATAAGCGGCTTCTTCTTCACCAAGCAGTAATGCATTCAACGATTTGGAATAGCGCAACGCTGTTAGTGCAGCCAATACGCTTGAACAGCATACCAGCAATACCGATGGCCAGTCGGCTCCCGAAACAGTTCCCAGGTTCCAGAAGGTGATGGAGCGTGCCTGAGGATCGCGGGCTATATAAGACAGAAATCCCGTTCCTCCGGCAGCAATCGCATTGATGGCAATTCCTACCAGGATCATCGTTGCCACATTTACTTTACCTACAACGGATGAGAGTTTATATACAATCCAGGTGGCCAGCAATCCGAATATAAAAGCGGAAAGAGGCAAAATAAGTGTTCCGAGGACAGGACTCAGTGATACGAAATAACTTTTTCCGATAACAAATACTAATGCCGCTCCAAAAGCCGACCCTGAAGAAGTACCGATAAGACCGGGCTCCACAATCGGATTTCTGAATAAGGCTTGCATCAGTGCACCGGATACCGAAAGCGAAGCTCCTACCAAGACGCATAACAACACCCTGGGAAGCCGGATTTGCATAAACAACCCTTCGTGTATAGGATCAATTGCTTGTGCAGGATGAAAACCGATCAGGCGGGAAAAAGAAATAAAGATTTCCCGGTAGGTTATACTTACGGCGCCGCAGCCTATGGAGAGAAATATGGAAAACACCAGTCCAATGGCCAGGATGCCATATATCAAACCAAAAGAAAGCCGGGATGGTTGCATATTATTTTTTGTGAATAAGATCCATCAGCTTCAAAATGTTTTCGCCAGTTCGGGGACCGAAATACAACAAGTCATGTTCTTCTGTTCTGTAAATCCTGTTGTCTTTGGCGGCAGGGGTAAGGGCAATGCCGGGTAGCTCTTTGAATTTGTCAACACCTCCCAGGCGATCAAATCCGAACTCGGTGGCAAGGATAACCTGTGGCTGACATTGAACAAGGATTTCGGGACTCAATGTTCTGAATTTAGAAGCGGTATCAACAGCATTTATCCCACCGGCCCATTCAATCATGGCGTTGCCGGCTCCTTTATGACCGAAAGGGAAATAAATATTGGAAGCGCGCCCAAAATGGATAATCATCACTCGTGGGGTATCGGTGTATTGCTTCCGTTTTTCGGCAACCAGCTTCATATCGGCATCCAGCTTGTTGCAAAGTGAATCGGCTTTGGTTTCGGCATGCAGGTATATGCCCAGTTCATGGATCAGTTTCTTGGTATCTTCTATGTTGTCTGTGCCGCTCCATTCTTTAACGGGAATACCTACTTTTTCCAGCTGAGGTAAAACGGTGGCAGGCCCGATAGATGCATCGGTTCCTCCATTATAGAAAACAACAGTGGGTTTCATCGCTATAATTCCTTCGGCACTCAGCATACGGTGATAACCTACGGTGGGGAGTTTTTTTACGGCATCGGGATAGGTGCTGGACAAATCCACGGCTACAATTTTATTGCCTGCCCCCAATGCATAAATAAGTTCGGTAAGCTGTTTGGATACGCATACAATGCGATCTTTTTCAGTACGGTTTTCATCTTCTTTGTTTCCGAATCTTCCACAGGAGGAGAAAAGGATGAACAGGGAAATAAAACAGGTCAGGAATATTAATTTATTTTTCATTGTATGTTGTGTTTAGGATCCTATAAAAAAAGCCGGAGCAAGAGCTCCGGCTTCTAATCTTATTTCAGCATGAATTTCAGTGAAACACCTCCATAGTAATTGATTTTAGCCATTGGAAGGAATGATGCCGGATCCGTTGCGGGGTTCCAGTTCAGGAACAACAGAGACGAATAGTTGGCACTCAGAATATTGTTTACGCCTCCGTAAATATTCAGACTGATTCGTTTTGCAAGATGGGTACGGAATCCGATTTTGGCATTCCATAAGCCATATGCATCTGCATAATGCTTGTTGATAAAGTCAAGCGGCATTCTGTCCACATACTGATAGGTGGTGTTCAGATACAACCCCCATTTTGTTTCCAGATCTATTCCTGCATTAAACATGTTGGGTGCAACTCCGGATACTTTTTTATTGCTGTAGTCAATGGTATGGGAGTTGTCATTGTTGTCGCTTTTGAAACTTACATTATAGAAATTGCTGTAAGTATAAGAAACAAAAGGACGAACCAGACTGATGGTTGCCGCCGAATCTTTTACATAGTTATACGATGCAGAAAATTCAGCTCCCTGATACTTTACATCACCCGAATTGACAGTGGCGGTATAAGCAGGTGTAGTTCCTGAAGCAGCATAGTTTTCGGAAACAAGTTTGTTTGTCACATCCATGGAGAAGAGGGCCAATTGATAATTTAATCTTCTGGAAAGAAGACTTCCTTTTGTTCCTATTTCATAGGATGTTCCGATCTCCGGCTGAAGCCCTTTATTTACCACTCCGGTTTGAGCAATTACCACCTGGCTGGTAGCCGGTGCCGAATAACCTTCGCTGGCGCTTATATAAACAGATACTTTATCATTCAGGATCTGGTTCAGTGCAACACGCGGCGTTAAAAACGGAGTAAATACTTTATCGCCCGATCCGCTCACGTGTGTGGCAGATGCTGCAATCATATCGCTTACTCCATATTCAACCACATTGAGACTGGCACCTGCCGTAAGCAATGTGCTCGGAGTGATGTTCAGCTCGCCCTGGGCAAATGCGTTATACATCATGGGTCTTACCTGCAAAGCGCTTTTCAGCGGACCCAGGATAGTATTGGTAAGTCCGTACGACTCGGTGAAGATGTTATTCTTTTCATATTCTCCACCCAGGATCCATTTTGTTTTCATTTTTCCGATAGTAGGAGTAAAAACAAACTGTGTACGGGCTCCGAGCTTGCTTTTGTTTGTTTCGGTAAGTCCTACGGCTGTTGGTTGTTCAATAGCCGTGCTGGATGTAAATACACTGGTTTGGTTGGAGAACAAAGAGTTGAACCGGTATGTTTGTGACACGCCCATGCGCGATGTTTCCATTCTTACATAGGCATTGTTGGCCAGGTAGGCAGGATCAGCCATGGTAGGATGATTCCTGAAATTAGCACTGTCCAGCTCTCCGGGAAGAAGAGAATAGCTATTGGAATAGGAAGTGAATATAGATACGGTCCTTTTTTCTCCGGCATAAATATCTCCGTTCATGGTCAGATAATCTTTGTCTGAATGCTCATGAACGCGGTATCCTCCGTATTCCTGGTGTCCGTAATTGATGAAGAGGTTTACTTTATCCGTTCCTATACCTACCGATGTATTGGTGCGTGACAGGCCATAGGAGCCTGCTGTAAAATCCTGTCCAATGGTTGTTCCGAAAGAAGCTTTTTGAGAAGTCATATTCAGTACCCCACCTATTCCGGATCCATAGAGACTGGATGATGGACCTTTTACTACTTCCACACTTCCCAGCGAAGAGAAATCGACATCATCCATAATGGTTGTTCCGTCGGCATCTGTAAGCGGAATGCCGTTCAGATATGCTTTGTAACCTACGCCATTGAAATTGGTGCTGTTTCCATAACCGCGGATAACAATACGTGCACCCTGATCCTGACTGCGCATTTCCATTTGTATTCCAGGCAGCAGGTTGAGGGTGTTTTGAAGAAATATCCCGTCGTTGCGTTGCAGATCTTTCATTGTCATCAGATCTACAGAACCGGGAGTGCCGATAATTTTACGGTCACTGGCCAGCCCAACTACCTGTACCTCATTCAAAGAGGTATTGGAGGGCTCCAGTGTAATGGTGAGGTAACGTCCTTTGTCTTTTACGGGGATAGACTTTTTCTGATAACCAAGCGCTTTAACGGCGATGGAGTCAAAACTGGTTTTTGATTCCAGCGTAAACATTCCTTCTGCATCGGTTGTACAACCGGTAGTTGTATGAGGAATATAAACCGCAGCTCCCGGAATGGGTTGATTGTTTTGGATGTCTTTAATGATTCCTTTTATAGTGGACTGAGCTTGCGCCATATTCAACAACACGAAAAGCGCCAGACAAGTGGTAATTATCTTTTTCATTTTCTTTTTTTTAGAATAATAAATAGGTTCTGTTTAGTACAGAATGGGTTCAATGCGATAGACGGATGTACAAGCACAAGGGCTTACTTCCGGTATCAGGGATGAGTGTAGTCAGGATTTAACGAAAGGAATCAGGAAATACGGGGAGGGGGCGAAATAATATCGGGAGAAATAGAATGGTAATACCCGATGGCATAGTTGCTGAAATGCAGCAGTGCAGTGGGAATAAAAGCAAAGGAAGTTTCTTTTACAAAGGGGACGTAATCTTTCAGAAAATCAAGAAGCGCAAGTTTATGCGGTTTGCCTGTCTCGGATTTACCGGAAGGTGCAAGCTGATCAAGTATCTGCTGATTATAAGAGGTACGAAGATTTTCCTCCCGGGTATCATTCACACAATAAAAGTGAACAAGCCCGTCAGGTGTATGCTCCGAGCGTGCTACATCATACATCCGGCCTTCGTACCTGATTTCGTCTTCGCCGGTCTGCTGAAAAATAGTATTCTCGGTCTCCGTAAGCGCAGCAGGTATGGCAATATCAGTCAATGAGGAAGAAGCACTTGTTTCCGTAAAGGATCTCATTTCGCTGCGGTTGTCGTAAGAAAGCAGATTGTAAACGAAATAGGACCCGTACAGATTGAACAGGAAAAGAATAAGAAAAAATATTGATGCTGTTTTTCTCATTTATTTTGCAAAGAAAGGAGTAATATTTTCATTTTACAAACAACGTTTTTTTAAATTGATAATCGACATAAAGAAAAAAACATAAAGCAGTTCGTGCTGTCATCGTTCCGGATGAAACCGGAACCGATGACATACACGTAACCTGCTTTCATGGATTGCAGCTCTGCCGGTGCCTGACTTTATACTTTGCACGTAGACGCAGGCGAGGGAGGAAGCAGAGGCTGCAATATCCGAATGTATTGCAGTCCTGCGGTTCTTATGAGAAATCCTGAAATAGCTTTTGCACGTTAACCCAGGAAGGAAGAAGCCGCAGGAGCTGCATTGCTGTAAGGAAGGCACACACTCCCGCCTTACTGCAATAGGATATACTTTGGAGAACGCGAACGAAAGCGGAACAATACCTGTTCAGCACTTTAGTATACACGAAATCACAAAGGGTTAAACCAGCCTGGGTGGTGGAGACGTTATTTCCTGTGAAGGGGATAGACAGGCGGGGACAAAAGAAAATGTCAGGTAATCTTTTTCAGAAAGAAAAGAAGTGTGGTGAGCAGGCTCTGCACAGTAATCAAAAGCCAGCAATTTAAGCATCAGTTTGCCCGTTTTGCCATTTGCCATTTTATTAGCATCCAGCTGAGAGGATAAATTTTCATCCAGTTTGCTCAGAAGTTCTTCTTCTTTGGAGTCATTCAGACAAAAAAAACAGGTGCTTCCATCCTTCTTTTTTTCTGAACGAACCACATCATACATATTTCCTTTATAGGAAAATTCATGCTGCTCGGTCCAGGAAATATTGTTTACTTCTTCGGATGGAATGGTAACACTGATGAGCCTGGAATCGGGTATTGCAGCCATTATTTCGGCACGCATTTCGGTTTTTATTTCCAGCTGACTAAACTTAAATGCAATAAAATACCCCAGGCTGTTGAAGAGGAAAACAGAAAGAAAAAACAGGGCAATTATTTTTTTCACGGGCCTATCTTAATAATTCAAAGGTATCTTTTTCATATAAGAAATCAAATAAATTATTGAAAAAGCAGAAAAAATGCAACATGTCGGTTTTAAAAAATGTGGAAGCAGGGTGTCTTGAGAATGTGTAACTGGCTGACGGTTAGCTATGGATGCTAAAACGAAACGAGACTTTAATAGGGCTCAAGCAGGGTTGAAAAATGACCTAGGCTTATCCTGATGATGAAGAACACCGGAACAAATATTTTTATATCTTTGAGTCTCCTGTTATGAACCAGGCTTTCCGGATGAACCGTTTTAAATCCATATTCGCTGTTTTCTTCCTCCTGGTATTTACCTTCAACGTAGTTATTTATTATACGGTCTTCGGAGTTTCTGATAATGAAGCCAAATCGGAAATGGGTGCTGTTATTGCCGGGATGCATTCCCTGGAAGGGACACAATGTTTCCGTCTGCCATTAAGCCGGTCGGAAGAAACCCTGGAAAAAGAAATCTGGATTAACGGTAAGCTGTATGATATCGTAAAGGCGGAGAAAAAGGCAGACTCCATAGTCATATATGTACTGAATGATAAAAAGGAAGAGGGTCTCGTAAACGACCTGAAATCGCATACCGATAATCAATCCGAAACAGCCATCAATACAGGTGCTACGCATCATGGGGCAAAACATCATTCCAAAGTTCCTGTAGTACAGAAGTATTTTCCGGCGGCTATAATTTCTTTTCGCTTTGATCACCGCAACAACAGTATTAATTGCCGCATCAATTGCTTTTACACCAGTGCCCCATCCCTTATCGTGGCTCCCCCGCCCGAACCCCTTTCTTAACATTCCCATTTAGTTAAATCGCATCCGTACGGATGTTGTATTGATTTCCCTTTTTTAAGGGTTCTTAATTATTTATTCACTCACAGCACACACCTATTATGAAAACAAGGATACAGCTTGCACTGATCTTTAGCTTATTTATCAGTTTGCCATTTTTTGCGCAGAACTCACTCAGCGGAACTATTCTGGACACTGCTACCAGCAAAGCCCTGGAAAGAGCAATCGTATATATTCCCGATTTAAAAGTAGCCGCTCAGGCCGGAACAAATGGTGCTTATACACTCAGCAATCTGCCCAAAGGAACCTTTCTGGTGGAAATACATTTACTGGGTTATGCGGTAAAAGCACAAACGGTTCACATTGAAGGAGCCGTGACTCATAATTTCAGTCTTACGGAAGATGATGTGGAGGCACACGAAGTGGTTATCACCGGTACCTCTTCGGCAACGGATGCGGCCCATTCGCCTCAATCAATTGTAGAGGTATCCAATGATTACCTGAATGAACATTCATCCACCAATGTGATTGATGCCATTGCAAATATCCCGGGTGTTTCGGCCATGACCGACGGACAAAGTATTTCAAAACCTTTTATCCGTGGATTGGGATACAATCGGGTGCTTACCGTAAACGACGGTGTTGTACAAGCCGATCAGCCCTGGTTTGACGAGTTCGGAATAGAAGCCGATCCGGATGCCGTAGAGCGTGTAGAGATATTGAAAGGCCCTGCTTCTCTTGCCTATGGATCGGATGCTCTTGCCGGAGTTATCAATCTGATACCGGAGAAACCGCTTCCGGAAGGAGAAACAAAAGGCGATGTGCTTTTTAACTATCAAACCAACAATGGCCTTATCAATAATATGATGCACATGGCCGGTACCAGCAATGGTATTTCATGGAGCGGTCGGGTGGATAATATTATGGCTCATGCATACCAGAATTCAAACGATGGGTATGTGGCCAATTCCCAGTTCAGCAATTTCAATACGGATGGAACAATCGGTATTCACCGCAGTTGGGGATACTCCCAGGTGCATGTGAGCTATTTTGATTTGCACACCGGAATCGTAGATGGTACACGCGACTCGGCAACCGGTCTCATGATGAAACCCGTAGCATATCCCGGAGTGAACGGAGGTCAGCCATTTTATGTAATTCCTACTGCTGCAGAATTGCATTCGTATACGCCTTTCCTGATCAATCAACGTGTTCAGCATACGAAAGTTGTTTGGGATAATAGCATTGCTGTGGGAGAAGGCCGTATTGCAGCTGTATTCTCTTACCAGAAAAACCAGCGTCAGGAAAATAACGACCCTACTATTCCGAATATATCTGATATCTATTATTACTCGGATGCCATTACCTACGATTTGCGTTATATCTCCAAACAGATGGGTGGATTTAATTTCTCTGCCGGTGCAAACGGAATGAATCAGAACTCACAGAGTCTGGGTTCTCTTATGTTGATCCCCAATTACAATATTTTCCAGATTGGCGGTTTTGCAATTGCCAATGAACATATCGGCAAACTGGATCTGACAGGAGGAATACGGTATGATACCCGTACGTTTACGGGTGTAGATCATTGGGTGGATTCTACCCAGGTACCGGTTGCACCCAATACTCCCGGCGGCGTTCATGAGTTCCAGGGCTTTAAATCCAATTTCAGCGGTATGTCGGGAAGCTTTGGGATGGTCTACAATTTCAACAAAATGTTTTTGATGAAGCTGAATGTAGCCCGCGGATACCGTGCACCAAACGTAGCTGAGTGTGCTGCTAACGGGGTACACGACGGAACCATTGTTTGGGAATTGGGTGATGCAACACTCAAGCCGGAAAGCAGTCTGGAAGAAGACCTCTCTTTGGTGTTTAACAGCAAAAATTTCCGGGTGGAGTTGAATGCGTTCAACAACAGTATCAGCGATTTTATTTATGCCAAAGGATTGCTGAGCAAGATTCCCGGTAACGGAGATTCTATCAACAATACGTTTGCCAATGTAGGGCTGGGTTCTGCTCCGGTATATAAATATTCACAAGGTGATGCGCGTTTGTATGGTGGAGAAGCGGCGCTGGATATTCATCCGGCTGCTATTCCCTGGGTGGAGCTGGATGCATCGGTGAGTATGGTAAACGGTGGTTTGCTGCATGCACCGGATTCGGTAAAAGTGCTACCCTTTATCGCACCTATGCGGACTATTGTAGATCTGAAGTTCCACATCAAGAAAATGGGCAAGGCCATAAAGAATATCTATGTAAAAGCAGGTATCCTGAATTGCGCTCAGCAAAATAATATTTATCAGCAGTATGCAATTTATAACGGACTCAGCTCTGCTCAAACTCCGTTTGAATATGCCGCCAGTCGCGCTGCTGCTGCCGGTTATACCCTTGTAAATGCCGGAGTGGGTGGAGATATCATGAGTCATGGACGTGTGCTTTGCAAAGCATTTATCAATGTGACCAATTTGCTGGATACACCGTATATGGATTATATGAGCCGGTTTAAATATTATCCGGTTAATTATACCACCCATCAGGTAGGTGTATTTAATATGGGAAGGAATGTAAGTTTCAAACTGATTATTCCTTTTGATATAAAAAACAAATAAGAAGGAATGAGTGTGTGTTTAAAAAAGGCCGGAGCGTTTGCTCCGGCCTTTTTTGTATAAGCAGGTACACCGATTGATACAAAATGTATACAGATACCACCTCCAACGATACAAATCTTATCTCCAAGTACACAAATCCGATCTCCAACGATACAAATCTTATCTCCAAGTACGCATTTACCATCTCCAAGCACACAAGTCCTATCTCCAAGTACGCATTTACCACCTCCTACTATACAAATCCGATCTCCGACTACACCGATCCGTACTCAATCTTCACCGATACCATCTCCATTGTCACAAATCCTGACAATTTCTTTACCGATCCGCTCTCCGACTTTACAAATCGTACGGACATCTATCGCCATCCGTACGACGACTATAGATGTCCGTACTCCATCTATAGATGTCGTACATGTATGTAAGATCATACATGTTCTGTTTGTACATTTTGATCAGATTTTCGGACATTTTGACAGAATTTTTATCGTCGGAGATGGTATCAGTGAACAAGGAGAACAGATTTGTGAAGTTGAAGAACGTCTTTCTTTACAAAAAGAAAATTCTGCGAATATGGATAACGGATTTATTTACCTGGAGACACATTCACCGTACAGAAAATGCAAACCCTCGAATAAATTGTCAGGATTTATGACAAATAAGTGCAAATCTGTTTACATGGAGGTAAAATCAATGTAGAAGGAGAGCGGATGTTTGTAGATGCAGTACGGACATCTATAGATGGAGTACGGATGAGTATAGATGCACGACCTGTTTTGAAGTTTCAGAATAAAATTTGCTGACAAATTGTCTGCATGAGTGGCATCTGAGCGCATTTTGGTTCATTCACAGGAAAGCTTCTACGTTTAAACACGTAACTACTTCGGATATAAGTATAGAGGATTCCTACAATGAATGAGGAACCATTTTAATGGCTACCGCAGCGAGCCCTTCGCTAAAACTATGCACATCACAATAATAAGGTCCTCCTCTGTAATTACCATCCCGGTCAACAAACCCCCAGCATTTCTCATACCAGCGGGTCTTCCTGTTTATTCCGATTTCATTTTTTACGGCAGCCAGATTCTCATGATAGGGTAATGCCTCTTCATATAGTTTGGCTTTTGCTATCGAAGCCGAAGGCGTGACAAAGAAATAAGCAAAATCATAAACTTGTTCATTCCCTTTACCGGGACCCTGTTTGCGAAGAATCCGGAAAAGTGTAGTTCCGTCATTTGTCCCTCCAATAGGTGTAAACAAATGATTTAGTTCTGCCTTCTCTTTCTCATCGGATGAAACCCGGATATGAGCTGTGTTAAGACTGTCAATCCGATAATGAAACGGAGGAGCATCTACTTTATGACCCGACCGGTCTATCACAAAAGGCTTCCCGTTTTTATAAACGGTAGCTAATCCCTGATGAAAATCGGATACACTGTCATAATCAATAGGAATAACAAGCTGCCCGTCCGGGCCCAGAAAGCCGTATTTAACCGGAGGCCCTGCTGAACCTTTAAGCCGGATTACGCCGGTGGCAAAAAGCACAACAGCAATTGATACGGTAACAAAGAAGGCGATAAGAAAAATTTCAAATGAACGGGATGATTTCATCATACGCACGCACTGTTTAAGATGAATAAAACAGATTACTATATCAGTACTCCATAACTTACCCTACAAAGATAAGTATATAGCTAAAAGGACAAGTGCTTCCAACCATTGCTTTGTGTCCTTTCTTTTTTCAGCGGGCGTGTCGGTTAAACATTTTGACATCTAGCTGGTATTTCAATATTAATCTTTTGTTTTAAACATTTGATTAAATTGAATAAATAATCTACATTTGCCTTGTAAAGGGATAAAAGTCATGGCCGCAAAAGCGAAAAGCAAGGATTCAACTACGGAAGAAAGGATACGGGTGGCTGCCCGTAAACTCTTTACCCGTCATGGATACGATGCGGTGAAGACAAGAGATATCGCTGCCGAATCGGGTATTAATCTGGCCCTCCTGAATTATTATTTCAAAAGCAAGGAAAAGCTATTTGAAAAAATCATGCAGGAAAACATGAAGGAGTTTATGCAGGGAATCAGCGGAATTGTGAATGATGAGCAAACCAACCTGGAATCAAAAATAAAACGACTGGTTGAATACTATCTGGATATGCTCATGAGCAACCCCGACATGCCTTTGTTTGTGCTGAGTCATGCCAAGAAAAAGGGAAGCAAGCTGAATTTCAGAGAAACATTTGCCCAGTCTCATTTCATGAAACAGATTCAGGAGGCGGTAAAAGAAGGTAAGATTGCACCTATTAATCCCCTGAATCTGATGTTGAATATAGTCGGACTCAGCATATTTCCATTTATAGGCCGCCATATTTTTCAAAATGAAAAAGGCATTACAGAAGATGCCTTTATAGCATTGATGGCGGAACGAAAGAAAATGATTCCAGGATGGATTGATGCAATCCTCCGTAAAAAATAAGTGCATGGAATGTTAACTAATAATACCTATATAGAGATGAAACGGTTTGACAACACATACTTCGTCCGCGCCGGGATCCTGTTGGTGTGTTTCGGGATTCTTTTTCCAGGCTTCGCTTTTTCACAACAAAAGCAGTTACTCTTTCTGGATTCTTGTTACAAAACAGCCCGGGAACAATATCCTTTAATCAAACAACGGGATCTGATCGAAAAGAGCAGGGCTTATACCGTTTCCAATGCAGCCAAGGGATTTCTTCCACAGCTTAGTTTGAGCGGACAGGCGACTTATCAATCGGCGGTTACGGAAATCGATCTCCCGATAAGGGGTGTTACGTTTCCTACCTTCAGTAAGGATCAGTACAAGGCATATGCGGAACTGGATCAGACCATTTATGATGGGGGGGCTATCAAATATCAGAAAGAAGCCGCTACGGCCAATGCGGACATCCAGAATCAAAGTCTGGAGGTTGATCTTTATGCACTTCGTGATCGTATCAACCAGGTTTATTTCGGGGTGCTTCTGCAGGATGAGCAACTGAAGCAGAATGACCTGCTGCAGAAAGACATCAAGAACAGTATAGACCTTATTCGCGCCAATGTGGAAAATGGAACCGCTATTCCTTCCAGTCTGGATGAACTACAGGCGGAGCTTTTGTTGCAGGAACAAAACAGGTTGCAGTTGGTAGCTTCGAGAAAGACCTATCTCACCATGCTGGGTCAGTTTATGAACCGGGTGCTGCCGGATAATATTGCGTTGCAGGTTCCTGCAGGATTGCTGATGCAGGATGGAGTTAAGAGACCGGAGTTAAGCTTATATGACAGCCGGAGAAAAAGCTATGATGTACAGGATAAAATATTAAATGCTGCCAACCGTCCCCATCTTTCATTCTTTGTTCAGGGAGGATATGGTCGTCCGGCTTTGAATCTCTTCGACAATAATTTTGATCCTTATTATATAGGTGGGTTTCGTTTCAGCTGGGCTCTGGGAGGAATGTATACACTCAAAGGACAACGGCAATTGCTGGTTGTAAACCGTCAGACGGAAGACGTAGAGAAAGAAACATTTTTGTTCAATACAAAAATCAGCCTTACCCAGCAACAACAGGATATTCAAAAGTTAAAGGACCTGATCGGTAAAGACGAAGAAATCATTGTCAAACGGGTTTCGATTACAGCTTCGGATAAGGCCAGGATGGAAAACGGAGTGATTACCGTAAACGATTATATAACCCAGCTGGATAAAGAAGATCAGGCAAAGCAAAATCTGTTGCTGCATCAGGTGCAGCTGCTACTTACTCAATATAACTATCAGACAATATCAGGCAATTAATATTAATCCGAGACACATGAAGACGTATTCATTTTTAACCCTTGCTGCCGTTACCCTGCTCACTTCCTGCTCCAAGTCGGGATCCGATTCGGATGCATCCGGTGCATTCGAATCAGTAGAAACTATTATCTCTACGGAAGCAGCTGGAACCCTCATGCAGTTTAATGTAGAAGAGGGACAAACACTTAATCCCGGACAATGGGTAGGCTATGTGGATACCACGCAGCTTTACCTTCGTAAAATGCAGCTGATGGCTCAGGTAAGTTCTACGTTGGGGCAAACTCCTGATATTCCCGTTCAGGTGGCTGCCTTGCAAACTCAGCTGGCAGAGGCGGAGAAAAACCAGCAACGAACAGCTAATCTGTTTAATGCTAAAGCGGCTACGCAACAACAGCTGGATGATATGAATTCTCAGGTAGAGACATTGAAAAAACAAATTGAGGCACAACGTTCTTCCTTGGGCATTACGTCGCATTCTCTACATCTGGAAACAACCCCTTTGCAACGTCAGATAGATCAGATCAATGATCAGCTCATCAAATGCAGAGTTATTAATCCGGTAAAAGGAACGGTACTGAGTAAGTATGCACAGGCGCATGAAGTAGCCAGCCCCGGAAAAGCCCTTTATAAAATTGCACCTACCGATACCTTGATCTTGCGTGCTTATATTACCGGAACACAAATCACCCAGGTAAAACTAGGTCAGAAGGTAACCGTACAAATTGATGACGGGGAGAAAAAATACCGGAATTATGCCGGAGTGATTTATTGGATATCGGATAAGTCGGAATTTACACCCAAGACAATTCCAACTAAAGAGGAAAGAGCCGATCTGGTATATGCCATTAAAGTACGGGTGCCAAACGATGGCTATATTAAAATTGGTATGTATGGCCAGTTGAAATTCTGATAACTATGGAAGCCCTTCGCATCACCAATATTGTAAAAACATATAACAAGGGGAAAGTCCTTGCGGTAGATGATATATCTTTTTCGGTAGAGAAGGGAGAGATGTTTGGATTAATTGGTCCTGATGGAGCAGGTAAGACCAGCATTTTCAGAATCCTCACCACCTTATTATTACCCGACAAGGGTTCTGCAATGGTTGCGGGCCATGATGTGGTGAAAGATTATAAAACCATACGGGGCATTGTAGGTTATATGCCGGGACGTTTTTCCTTGTACCAGGATCTTACCGTGGAAGAGAACCTGACTTTTTTTGCCACCCTCTTCAATGCTTCCATTGAAAAAAACTATTACCTCATTAAGGATATCTATGATCAGTTAAAGCCCTTTAAGGACCGAAGGGCCGGAAAGCTATCGGGTGGTATGAAACAAAAGCTGGCGCTGTGCTGTGCGTTGATTCATAAACCGGAAGTACTTTTTCTGGATGAGCCCACCACCGGGGTGGATGTGATGTCACGTAAAGAATTCTGGGAAATGCTGAAACGTTTGCAGAAAGAAGGAATCACCGTATTGGTTTCCACCTCTTATATGGATGAGGCCAATCTATGTGATCGTATCGGTCTTATACAGGGAGGTAAATTATTGTCGGTAGATACCCCTGCAAATATTGTGAAGCAATACCCGGGTCCGCTGTATGCTGTGAAAGCCGGCTCGCCTTACAAATTGCTGAAAGATCTGAATGCTTACCCTGATATGGCCGACAGCTATTCATCTGGCGAATATGTGCACTTTCTTTTTAAAGATCATGATGCTGACAGCCCCGGAGAACTTATGGCGTATTTGAAGGCCGAGGGGCATGAGAATATAGAGATCAAGGAAACAGAGCCAACCGTTGAAGATTGTTTTATCCGGTTATTAAAATAAGAGCGATGAAAGAAGTACTGATTCATGCGGATAAACTGAGTAAACATTTTGGCGACTTTATAGCCGTGGATGCCATTTCCTTTGATGTATATAAAGGAGAAATATTCGGCTTTCTGGGGGCCAACGGAGCGGGTAAAACTACCGCTATGCGTATGCTGTGCGGCTTGTCTACCCCTACATCGGGCATTGCAACGGTAGCCGGATGGGATGTTTCCAGCCACCCGGAGGATATAAAGAAGAGTATAGGATATATGAGTCAGAAATTCTCCTTGTATGAAGATCTGACGGTAATTGAAAACATCCGTTTTTATGCCGGTATTTACGGGTTAAGCGATAAGGTGATTAAGGAAAAAAGCGCTGCTGTGCTGGAACAGCTGGGTCTTGTTAAAGAAGCGAAAACACTGGTAGCCTCCTTACCACTGGGGTGGAAGCAAAAGCTTTCTTTATCAGTGGCTTTGTTTCATGAGCCTAAAATTGTATTCCTCGACGAGCCGACGGGTGGCGTGGATCCTGTAACCCGCAAGCAGTTTTGGGATATGATCTATGAAGCAGCAGAACGGGGAATAACCGTTTTTGTTACCACACACTATCTGGATGAGGCGGAATATTGTAACCGCATCTCTATTATGGTGGATGGAAAGATAGAGGCGCTGGATTCCCCGGCCGGATTGAGGAAAACATATTCGGCTAAAAATATGGATGAAGTGTTTTATCAACTGGCACGTAAAGCCAAACGTCAGGCAGACTAATACCACGTACCATGAAACAGTTTCTGACATTTGTAAAAAAGGAATTTGCGCACGTGTTCCGTGACCGGAAAACCTTGCTGATGCTCTTCGGCCTTCCTATCATACAGATTGTGTTGTTTGGATTTGCCCTTACCAACGAGGTGAAGCATGCCGATATAGCGGTGGTGGATAATGCACGGGATGTAGCATCCACACAGATCATTCAAAAACTGGAAGGCAGCAGCTTTTTTAATGTCACCCGTACGTTTATGGATCCTCATCAGACAGAAGAGGTTTTTAAACAAGGCAAGACTAAACTGGTGGTTATTTTCCCGGCTAATTTTTATCAGGATCTTTTGCATTTCAATAAAGCACAGGTGCAGGTGATAGCCGATGCTTCTGATCCCAATACAGCCACCACGCTGGTGGGTTATATCACGTCTATAGTAAATGATTATCAGGCGTCCATGTCAGGCGCTGGTCCTATGCCTTATGCCATTGTGCCGGAAGTAAGGATGCTGTATAACCCGGATCTGAAAGGAGCTCCCAATTTTGTGCCGGGAGTAATGGCTATGGTATTGCTGCTGGTATGTGTGATGATGACATCTATCTCCATTGTCAAAGAAAAAGAGTTGGGTACCATGGAGATCCTGCTGGTATCTCCGTTTCGCCCTATCCTGGTTATCCTGGCCAAAGCTGTTCCTTATCTGTTGTTGTCAATGATTAACCTGGTGGTGATTTTGCTGCTAAGTGTGTATGCATTGGATTTGCCCATTTTGGGAAGTATCCCTCTGCTTTTTGCCGAAAGCACCTTGCTTATTATTGCCGCCCTTTCGCTCGGTCTTCTTATTTCAACGGTAACCGAAAGTCAGCAATCAGCGATGTTCCTGTCTTTGCTGGGGATGATGCTGCCAACCATTTTGCTGAGTGGTTATATGTTCCCGATTGAGAACATGCCTAAACCATTACAGATTGTTTCCAATATAGTACCTGCTAAATGGTACTATATAATAGTCAAAAACATCATGCTGAAAGGACTTGGTTTTTCGTATATATGGAAAGAGACATTGATCCTTGCGGGCATGACCATCTTCTTCCTGCTTGTAAGTATCAGAAACTTTAAGATCCGCCTCCAATGAGAACGCTCAAATTTTTGCTTCAAAAGGAGTTCCGGCAAATTTTCCGGAACAAGGCCATCCTGCCCATGATGTTTATGGCGCCCATCATTCAGCTCCTTATCCTGCCTCAGGCTGCTAACTATACCATCCGCAACATCAATCTTTCGGTAGTGGATCTGGATCACTCCACGTATTCGAATAAGTTGCAGGATAAGATATTTGCTTCCGGCTATTTCAAATGCAGCGGCCATCCTGTTTCCACGGCTGAGGCTTACAAGCTGATTGAAAAAGATAAGGCCGATATCATCCTGACTATTCCACATGGCTTTGAAGATAACCTGATAAAAGAAAACAGTCAAAAGGTGGCAGTAGCGGTTAATGCCATCAATGGGGTGAAAGCGAGTGTCGGAAACAATTACCTTGGAAATATTCTGATGGATTTCAACAACCAGATACGAATGGACTGGATACAGCCGGGACCGATGAATACGCAACCAACAATCGATATTATTTCTTCCTACTGGTACAATCCCCTGCTTACCTATTATATTTTCATGGTACCGGGTATCCTCGTGTTTCTGGTTACGATGATAGCAGGTAATATGTCGGCGTTGAATATTGTAAGAGAAAAGGAAGTAGGAACAATCGAGCAGATCAATGTGACGCCGGTAAGTAAGACCATGTTTATTCTCGGTAAGCTGATCCCTTTCTGGATCATTGGTATTGTCATCTTTACCGTAGGCTTGCTCATTACGCGCTTTGTATATGGTATCATCCCGTTGGGAAGTATCCCTGTTCTGTATATGTTTCTGGGTGTTTATCTTTTTGCTGTGCTGGGATTCGGACTCCTTATTTCCACGTATTCGGAAACACAACAACAAGCCAACTCGGTTATGTTTTTATTTGTCATGATTTTTAATCTGATGGGTGGCTTGTTTACTCCTATCGAAAGTATGCCAGGCTGGGCTCAGGTAATCACCAAAATTATTCCCATCAGCTATTTTATTGAAGTAATGCGAATGATTGTTCTCAAAGGCAGCGGTCTTCGCCATATCCTCTATCATACCGGAGTGGTATTTGGTATGGGAGTGATTCTGAATGGCTGGGCTATCTGGAATTACCGGAAGACGAGCTGAAAGAGGCGGCAGCTGGCAGCGGCAGGAGGCAGAACAAGCGGCAGTTGGCAGGCTCAATATATACCAGTGTGTAGCTAAGGGTTACAATTAGATAACCTCCCAATCCTCTACGTCCCCTTTCACTCTTTTGAATAAGGGATGGGTAATGATTTTGTCTGTTCCTTTCAGGCTGTTGTATAGCTTTTTGTCTCTTACTTTTAATTTACCAAGCAGGTGTTTCCACTCATAATCTAACTGGCCCTGGGTTACGGATATGGTTGGATGTTTTTTGTTGGCATCAAATTTTGCAGGATCGAAATGATACCCTCTCTTTAACGCTTCCTTGTAAATATTTTGAAGATAACTATGTATAGCATCGGTAGGAGAGGATGATTCCTTAAAACGGTTTAGCTGAGGATGATTTTTGTACCCTTTTGTTTTTCCCTCCAATACATGTTTGGCAAGCAATGCTTCTCTCCAAAGCGCAACAAGGCCTTTGCTATCGAGGTATTGGGGATGCAGGGACCAGAGTCTCATAATGTCTGACAGAGTTGTGTCAGACAAAGATCAGCATTATACTTGGTTAATGTCTTGCTTTAAAAATGGATCTGAACTGATAAAAGATACGTTCCAGTAAGCATAGATCTTCCGTTACAATCTCTGCACTGCCTTCCATTTCCTGCATCATCTGTAGTTTTTTGCGGTAAGTGGTTTGTAAGCCGGTTGGAAAACGTACCGAGATAGCATACATATTGTTTCTGGGTACGAGGGAGATGGATTCCACCTGTCCGGTAAGCGATCCGAATTCGGCTGCCGGGTAACTGTCCAGCCGCACGTTTACACGTTGTCCGCTTTTTACCTTTCCTGAATTCATTACGGGCATGGTCACCCGGCCTATCACTTCGGAGCTTTCTTTGGGAACTACAATCAGCACTTCTTCTCCTGTTTTAACAAACTGATTAGGGCTCCAGTATTTGAAAAAGGTAACCTTGCCGCTGATAGGTGCTTTGAGCAAATATTTTTGCTCCCACAATGCAATGGCGCTGAGCATATTTTTGTAAGATTCTTTAAGAGCAAGAAACAATTGGGTGCTCAACTCCGAATTCTGAACATGAAGCTGGGTCAGATTCTTGTCCAGTTCGGCAAACTGTATGCCTGTATTGGCCATCTCCAATTGAAATGTTTTGTAGCCGCGTCTGACTCGTATCAGTTCCATTTCTTTGTCTTCCATATCCTTGTCCGAAATAACATTGGCCTGGTGAAGCTTTTTATTTCGGTCATATTCAATTTCTCCAAAGCTAAGTTCTTGTTTAAACATCTCATTTTGTTTCTTCTGTTCCGAAACCAATAATTGATAGGCTTCTTCCTGTTTCCGGACGGCATGTATCTCTTTGTTAAGCGGATCCAGCTCAAAATAAGAACGCAAAGCATTATAGTCTTTCAGAAATAAGGAATAGTCTTTTTGTATCTCTCCCAACTCGGGCCGCTCGGCAAAAGGGGTATACTGCTGAAGGCTGTCCCCATTCAGCCGGTCTATATTCAATGCCAATAGTTGATTTTTAAGTTCCAGCACCTCTTTGGTTCTGGCTGGATTTTCAATGATTGCTAATAGTGTTCCCGATTCCACGCTTTGTTTATCCTGAACAAGAATGGGATTCAGCTTGCCATCGGCCTGAGCCACAATACCGGTAGGAGGAAGGGGAGTGGTGATTACGATGCGGGCCTGTACCAGATCGGGGTACTTAACAATATACAGGAGCAACAGCAGCAGTGCAAAACAGATGAAGATAACTGTAGTGCCCCATGCAATGGTCCAGCCGGGTGCTTTGCCCATTACTTCGCGCACCTGATCGCTGCGTTCGTCCAATTCATCTATGCGTCTTATTTCTGGCATATTCAGTGCATTTAAGCTCCTAATTCCAGCTGATTCTTTACCAGTGTATAATAAGCGCTTCTTATCCTTGTCAGTTCGTCGTGTGTGCCCAGTTCTATGATCCTGCCTTTGTCGAGCACTACAATCTGATCTGCATTTTTTACGGTGCTAAGCCGGTGCGCAATCACTATGGAAGTTTTTCCTTTTTGATATTCCTTCAGATTATGCATGATCACCTTTTCATTATTGGCATCCAGGGCGCTGGTGGCCTCATCAAAAAAGAGATAATCGGAATTTTTGTAAATGGCACGGGCTATCAGCACCCTTTGTTTTTCGCCACCGCTCAGGCTGATTCCTCCCAGGCTTACCCGTGTATTATAACCCAGTGGTAAGGACTCAATAAAGTCTTCTATATTGGCAATACGCGCTGCCATCAGCAGACGGTCTTTGTCCACAACACCTTCCGAACTGGATTCGGTAATATTGCGCGAGATGGTATCGGCAAAGATGAATCCTCCTTGCATCACTACACCGCATTTCTCTCTCCAGGTTTTAACACTGATCTCACTCAGGTTGGCATTGCCGACTCGGATCTTGCCATGAGTAGGTTCATAAAATTTAAGCAGCAGCTTCAGTAAGGTAGTTTTCCCGCTTCCGCTGGCACCTACTATGGCTGTTACTTTCCCATGCGGAATTTCAAGATTGATATGATCCAGTATCACTGCCGACTTAGGGCCTCCGTATTGGAACTTCATGCTATCGGTAATCCGGATGGTATGATCGGCCGGTAGAACGGTGATCTTTGTTTCCATCTTATCCTCTTCATCGGCATTATCATGCACCTCGCCAAGACGCTCCAGACTGATACGGGCATTTTGTGTCGTTTGAACAAAGGAAATAAAGCTGTTGATAGGGCCGTTCATTTGCCCCAGCATATATTCAGCTGCCAGCATCATCCCGAGTGTCATCTGGCCGCTGATAACGGCTTTGGCAGCAAAATAGGTGATGATAATATTTTTGAGCTGATTGATGAACGAAGCACCGAGAGCCTGGGCCTGCTCCAGCGCAAGACCTTTCACCGATATTTTAAATGATTTGATCTGGATTCCTTCCCATTCCCATCGTCTTCTCTTTTCGGAATTGTTGAGTTTGATTTCCTCCATGCCGTAAATAAGCTGGAGTATATTGCTTCTGTTTTCACTTTGCTGATCAAACCGACGATAATCCAGCTCCGCCCTTTTTTTCATAAAGGCCAGCACCCAGGCTATATAAAGTGCTGTGCCGATGAGAAAAATATACAGGATAGTGGTATTGTAATAACCCAGAATGGTACTCAGGATAAGCAGATTGAAAACCGAAAAAGCAACAGTAAGTGTAGATGCAGAAAGAAACGTACCGATGCGTTCATGATCCTGGATACGTTGTAGTATATCGGCTGTTTCTTTGGAATTGAAAAAGGCAATAGGAAGCCGCATGACTTTGAACAGGAAATCGGAAATGATGGAGATATTAATTCGCGACCCCATGTGAAGCAGCAGCCAGCTCCTGATAAATTCAATCAAAGTCTGGGAAAAAAACAGCATGAGCTGAGCCAGGAGGATCAGGGTGATGAAGGAAATATTCTGGTTATTGATACCATAATCCACTACTGTTTGGGTGAGCAACGGAAAAACCAGCTGTATGATACTTCCTACAAACAGCCCCAGAAGAAGCTGGATGAGATAGGGTTTGTAAGGGCGGAAATAAGGGAGAAGGAAACGAAGCCCGAGTCCCGATTTTTTTTTGTGATCTTCTGCATCAAAGAATTCCGGAGTGGGCTCGAGCAACATCAAAAGCCCTTCTGTGTGTTCCTGCAAACGGGTATTATGCAGCCACCCCTCCCGAAACTGTTCTTGTGTATACCGGATGCGACCGAATCCCGGATCCGCTACATACACATAATCCTTTTTTACTTTGTATATAACAATATAATGCCGTTGCCTCCAGTGAGCAATACATGGCATAGGGACTTCATCTTTCAGTGTCTGAAAATTGACATTTACTGTCAAAGGGCGCATGCCGATTGATTCCGCAGCTTCCGAGATGCTGAGCATCGATGCACCTTCTCTGCCGATAAAGCATTTGTTTCTTAAATACTGGGCTGAGTATACCTTGCCATAGTATTTGGCAATCATACGCAGGCAGGTAGGCCCGCAATCCATCTGATCTAACTGCTGGTAGAAAGGGAATTTTTTCATCGCTATTTCCTTACATCGATCCCGTCAGTAACAGAAATTGTTTTGTTAGCCTTCGTATCTGAAGAAGAAAGGGGGAGGAACAGATTTTTCATCTCTGTTACATAATTTTTGTTTCTCATACCAAGCAATACGTGTCCGATTCCGGAACGTAAATAATATTCGCAGGCCTGTACGGGCAGAGACCGGTGATCATGCGGCTCCAGGAGACCCTGATCTACCCACGTGAGCTGATAGCGTCGTGTACGCTCATGCATTTCGCGGGCTGCATAATGAGATGCCTTCTGATAAAAGCGACCAAATACCAGCCGGTCTTTAGAGGGAATGCGTCTTCCATATACCTGTTTAACAAAAGGGAAAAAATATTCGTCAAACAATTCCGTTACTCCTTGGGGATTACCGATGTGCATCCAGCTTTCCTGCAGTTTTTTGACAATCAGAAAATCCATGATATCGGTATCTTCTCCCTGCGTGTGAAGCTCTTTGCGAAGCAGCTCAAGCACATCCTCAAAATAGTGGCTGTCGCTTTCAGGAGAGAGCTCCTCCCATTGATCGGCAGGTGATGGGTAATAAGCCAGCCGCAAAGCGCCTTCCGGCACATAGGCGTTCAGAGGCCGGTTGCAGCATGTGGTAAGATTATACTCCATGGCAAGGTTCAATAAACTTGTTCCCTGCTGCAAAGGCGAAAGAGCCTCCGTCTCGGCCAGGTTAAAAGGGAATTCAATAAAGCGGAAATGATGAGAGGTTGACACAGCGTTGGCTATCTCCATAACCCGTTTAAGCCGGATTACCTTTTCATCTTCCGTAGAGAGAGCAAATGTATTGGAACTGATACCATAATATCTGATTTTTTTTTCCTGTACCTGCTGTTCTAAAAATTCAAAAGCTTGTTGGATGCGGGTGTAAAATTCTTCCTGTTGAGGTTTGGCGGGATGATGGGTATAATAGTGTTCAGGATTGTGCAGCAGGTAGGCATCTATCTGGCCATTCAGACGGGACCGTGAAACGGATATGCGATTGGATAGAAAATCAGGATGCAGGAGGTTGGAGGAAACTCTGTCCAGCAGAAATTGAAGTTTTCGTCGTTCGGCTTGATGATATCCGGATTTTGTAACTACGAATGCAGGAAGCTGCGTTTGTTGCAGTACGGCTCCTATCAGCTCTTCCGACTCTCCTTTCATATAATTGGCAGAAGTATCGAGCAGGTTGCATCCTGCCAGCAATGCATGTTCCAGCGCCTCATGATGTGTTTTGTTTTTTACAGAAGTAAGATGTCCTCCAAAACCGATGCGGCTGATTTCAGGTAATTCTAAACGTTGGGTGGCTTTGTTTTTCATAACGGTTTCCTTTATCAATGCTAGTTTTTCATCCAGCAGATAAAGCGGGATGTATCCTTTTCGTATCCAATATTCGTAGATACACCGTGGCCGGAGAAAACGGTAACGTCGTCACCGAGCGCAAATAGTTTTGTTTTTATGCTGTTGCAGAGAGTTTCATAATTCCCGCCTGGAAGGTCTACGCGGCCAATTCTATTTCTGAAAAGCGCATCACCTCCGAAAACAAGATTTTCCTCGTTTGAAAAGAATGACATGCTGTCCGGAGAATGACCGGGAGTGGATATTATTTCAAGAACGGATTTTCCAAAACGAATTTGGTTCCCCTCTTTTAGAAAACAATACTCTTTGGGGGCTTGTTCAAACTGAAAACCAAAACGAAGGGCAAATTGAGGCATTGCTTCCAGAAAACGTAACTCCCCTTCGGGAAGATGTAACGGAACAGAAAAGTGTTTCATCAGAAAGGCATTCCCAAAAACATGATCAATATGGCAATGCGTATTCAGTACAGCTGTAAGTTTAAGATCTTTGGACTGTATATAGTCCAGCAGCTCGCTTTTTTCGGCTTCCGAATAGCACCCCGGGTCAATAACAACACATTCCCTTGTGGAATCAAAGGCCAGATAAGTATTTTCATTATAATGCTGAAATCGAAAACAGACTACGTTTAGCATGATGGTATGATCTGTATTATCTCTTTATCAATCAGGCTTCGGATGATATCCACCACTTCGCGTCGGGAGGACTGACTACTCAGGTCGTACTCGGTTGCCAGCATATCCACTACCTCTGATATTGTTTTCTGCCCATCCACCAGCCGGAGGATGTCCAATACCGAATCGGCGCCCTGATAGGTGTCGCCTGCAGGCAATGCAATGTTGACTTCTTTCAGCAGCTCTGTGTCAACTGTGATACTCCCCTTGGTTTCATAAAGAACTTCTCTTTTTAACCGGATAACAGACGACTCTATCAGCCCGGCGGAATAATCGGTATCCGGTTTTCTATTAACCGAGAACATCCAGTTTTTATATGTTTTATACACCATGGAAACGGACGACTTCAGGTGTGTACTAATCACTTCTTTTTCGGTTCCCCAGGAAAAGCCTGCGGCGGAAAATTCAGCTCTTACTTCATTTGCACTGAGACGGTCGGAGAGGTTTTCAAAATGATAATCAAGTGGTCCGAAATGAATAAAAAGACCTCCTGGTTTTAATAATCTCTTTATTTCTCCCAGATAAGAACGTAAAGGGACGAGATCGGTAAAATAGACAGAAAGAATACAGGACAGGCTGTGATCCCTGATAGGAACCGATAATGCATCGCCTACAAAATAATTTACCGTATCCATTTCGGGCAGGATCTGTTCCGATTCCCAGGGAGGCAGAAGCGAGGCTCTGTGCATACGGATTCCATCTCCGTTATGCATGAGATTTTTTGTATTTATTTCGAAGAAGCGGATATCTTCTTTAAACAGACGATGAAATTGATGTGCCATTAAAAATGATTTATCCATGGCAAAAACACGGGAAAATTGTTTTCTCATGTCCCAGGCCACCCGTCCTGCGCCGGCACCTATTATTAATACATTGTCAAAATCAGGAGCATAACGTGCAATTTGAGATTCAATATTTTGTTCGATGGCTTCTATTTCCTGTTCTCCTTCAGGAAGCCAGCACCAATCTCTTCTCAGATAATCAAACCCGGTTGCATAGCTGATTTCAGAAGGCTGAAGAAGCAAGGAAGCCAGCTGATTGATATCGGCTGATTTTTGAAGGGTATCTTGTATTTCTTTTATGTATAAGGAGTTCCCATCCATCGCCTGTTTCCAGTTTAGCAACATGTTTTTGCGACGTGGATTTTTCTCCGCACTTATTTCAAGTTCTTTGGCTAGCTGACTTTCTGATAAAAGGTGGCGGCTGTATTGGGAAAACATACTGGTTATATATGTACTACTATCTTTCAGTAATACGGGAATACCGCCGGGCATGGGATAAGAGACAGGGCAACGCCGGCAAAGGAATAATTCCTGGTGGCTTTGCAGTTCCAGGGGTTGACGGCAATGAAGACATATCAGGTCTTCCTGAGCTGCTAGAAAACCGGGCGCTGATACAATCTGACTCAGTGATCCTTCCATTTTTTATCGGTGCCCTGCTTCTGCAGGGATATATGTTAAATGCAATGATTCTTTAAAGGATGAAGGGTTGATAGAATAGAAAGATATGTTACGACAGAGCTTCCTATTCCCTTGGATTTTCAGAAACGTACTGAGGATAATTAAATACAAAAGGCTGATTGGAAACTTTCAGGTTGGCTATCAGTTCTTTTCTTTCTTCATAAATAGATCCGCATAGATTATCCATTTCCCGGTACATCTCCATTCCGGCTTCGGTTAATAATTTTGAATGATCCGCTTTTTCAAGCCCGGTCTTGTATCTTCTCTTATTATCAGCAATTCGTCCGATTAGTTCATGTTTATCAATGTCTTTGGGAAATACATCTTTTGTCAGGCAGGCATCCAGTGCTTCCGCCACTTTTGTAGTCGTATATAAGCCATGAAAGGCAGAAAACAGGTTTCTTCCATCTTTCATGTTTCCGGTCCAGGAAGAAACAAAAATTTCATCGGGATTAACTTTGAAATAATCTTCTTTGTCGGCTAAGGAAGCGTTCAGCACATTATGTCCGAACTGATGAGCCAGCTCGGCAATAAAAAACAATTCTCCGTCGGCAGGGGTACAGGAAAAAAAGGCAGTGCCGTGTGCAGATACGGTGGCGAAGGACCATAGGCTGCTACACGAAAATATCACCACCCGGCGTGCGACAGCCGAAATATCGTTAAACTGATAGGGACAGGCAACAGCCAGTGTGTTCCAGGCCTGTTTGAGGTTTCCGATCTGAAACCGGGTAATGGTTTCCACTTCAGGGGGCTCTGCACCCCGTGCACCATTTTCCTCCATATCCATAATACTTTGTTGGGAACCTGAAAAGATAGGTTGATGTAAAGGATGATCATAAAGCAGAATTTCTATCCTGCTGTTTGGTATAAAAAGTAAAGGCTCAAAGGAAAATGGAACGGGTCCTTTGGGGGAAGTAAGACTAAATGAGCGGGAGGCGGGATCCCATATAAGTGTTAAGTCAGTATCAGGTACCGAGGTTTTGAAATATCCAATGGAAGGGATATAAAGTATACCTTGTTTATCAGTGTGGACAGCCGTTTTTTTTGGCCGGATGTTTTCTTCGATATAACCGATGAGGAGTTGTTCTAAGGGTAATGAACCTTTGGTGGGTTGGTTAAACCAGGCAAAAAGCAATGGCTCCAGAAAAATGAAGTCATTATTAAAGTCAAGTAATTCAAAGTAGTCGGGACTGTTTTGATAAACCAAAGTTTTGATGGCATCAGCCAGTTTTCCCTGTCCGCTCTCAATGGCCAGCGACACGGTTTCAGTATAATATTCTTGAGCAAGCATATCTTTACTTTAAGGAGGCGGAGTATTGGATAATAGATCTCTGGCATATCTTCATACCATATTCCATTTTTATCAAAGCGGAATCTTGGGAATTCAAAAAAACAAAAAAAGAAGAAAAGAGCCACAAAGAACTTACAGGTCCTCTGCGGCTCTTTTTTATGACTAAGCTGGGTGACAGGCAGCCAAAGCTCCGCCAACGATGCTGGCAAGTGCTTTTTCAGTGTTTACAGCTTGATTTTTTACTTTAAAATCTTCGAGGGACAGCCGTTTTTTAACAGCATCTTTTTTTGAGAATTTCATGACGTTGTTGTTTTTTGATAAATTGGTTGCCTACTCTGTTGAATGGTTTTCGGCTTCCCCATTTTGTTGTTTTTGCAAAAACTTAGGTAAAATTAGTCCGGCGGGAGACAGAGCGCATCCGTAGAAAATCGTAATTAAAAAATAAAATTCAGACTAATATTTAAGTTTAAATACGTAGACGGAGTTGTGGATATTTGTTTTATCACTGCGAATGATATTCTATTTCTTGTTAAAGAAACAAGATGAAAGTCAGAGCTTTAATGATAAAGAGGGTGGAAAAGTGTTGTGGTGAGGTTTAACAAAGAGCTATATGGAGGAAATAGCGGATCAATCAAATAAAAACAAAGAAAGAGGTATTAGTTATTTTTTTACTGTGTCTTCTTTCGAAATTAAAGAAAGCACCGGTGGCAGCTGTTCATCAGTAAGGGCTTTCCATACGGTAGCAACAGGATAGGGAAAATGCCGTTTGATAGTCATGGTATGATTCATGTATTTGTTTGTTTCTCTGTCGTAAAGGATGGCCTGGAGCCCAAAATTCATGATTAGTTCATTAAATATCAATATATTTGCCTATATTAAAGCTGGTTTATCGAAATAAACCGCTCAATACCAACCCCAAAAAACCCCAAATGAAACAGACATTACCTATCCGGCAATTTGTAACTCTTTGTTGCATCGCCTGTCTTTCATTTCTTTCTTCTTGCTATTATGGACCCCGGACAGCGGGTTATGCACCCCCTCCGCCTCCTCCGCAGCCTGTTTATGTGGCTCCGGCACCTGTATATAATACGTATCAGGGCGTTCCGCCATGGGCTCCATACTATGAAAACCCAAGCACCGTCCAATATTACTATATACCTGATATGCAGTGCTATTACGATGTATATGCCCAGCAGTATGTATATGAAGAAAATGGGATGTGGATCCATAGCATGGCACAACCTCCGGCCTATAGCAGCTATAATATGAATAGCGGATATGTGGTGGTGCTTAATGCCAATACCAGAGAACCCTGGACCCGTCACACCACCTATCTGAACAGCTATCCCCGTGGTTATTACAACAATAACAACGGAGGTGGTGCTGTAAATAATGCAGTAGGAGGAAGTGGCGGATACTATAATAATGGTGGTGGGGCTGTTAACAATACAGTTCAACGTCGAGGGTACAATGAAAATAGTTCTGTACCCCTTTATCCTGCCGGTTATCAATACGACCACAACAGAATGGGCCCGGTTCCGGCCCCTGCAAATCATGATTATCACACATTTACTCCACGCAATGATAATCACGGAAACGAAAATCGTTCAAACCAGAATCTGGACGAGCAAAACCGTCATAATCGTGATGTAGAAGAACAAAACAAACGCAATCGCGAAGCCGAAGAGCAAAGCAAACATAACCGGGAAGTGGAAGAGCAAAACAAGCACAACCAGGATGTAGAAGAGCAGAATAGACATAACCGGGATGCGGAAGAACAAAATCGCAAGAATCGCGAAGCGGAAGAACAGAACAAACATAACCGCGATGTAGAAGAACAAAACAAACATAACCGGGAAGTAGAAGAGCAAAACCGGAACAATCAGAACAATCATCCGTCCAATGAGCAGCATCCGGCAGCCAACACCCCTCCTCCTGCGCATGAAAACAGGAATGGTAACGAGGTTCAGCAAAATAAGAAACAGCCGCCTCCTGCTAATCAGGGTAAAGGACAACCGAAACCGAAAAACAATCCTCCTCCCAAGAAGTCAAACGAGCCTAACGAACTCAGACCTAAGTAAGGAACTGCAATAAAAGAAACCGGGATATATCTTCCCGGTTTTTTTATGCCTTGTAAGAATGGGTTGAACACAAATGCACGTAAATAAAAAATCCCTCCGAAGAGGGATTCTTTATTTTGAAAGGAGAACGATTAGCGTTTGCTCAGCGCGCGCTGAACAGCATTGTAATCTTTCAGGTTAAGACCTGGATTATTCTTCATGATAGCCGGAGGAATAACAACAACCTTGAATTGAAGATCAGCTGTTGGTGCTGAAGGGTTGTTATAGATCAGAGATACGAGGTTGTTCTGGTAACCGAAAGACATTACATCGCCGCTGGTAAGCAAAGAAGCGCTTGGAAGTCCAAAATAATTACCGTTTGCCAGTACATAAACCATAACAGCATCCACATTCATGTCTACGATTGCATTGTCTGCAACACCGTAGTTCCAGTAATTTGCACTGGAGCTGTTCCAGGATGCAGCAGGTACCGTAATGGTTCCGTTTGTAATGTTTGCAACTCCGTTAAGACCGTTCTGACCAGGAGCACCATCTGGGCCGGCAGGACCTGTACAGGAAGCAAAAAACGAAAGGAGCAGAACCCCCAGGGATAGTTTTACTGTTTTCATATAG
Organism: Bacteroidota bacterium; assembly: GCA_013288325.1. Lineage (GTDB taxonomy): Bacteria > Bacteroidota > Bacteroidia > Palsa-965 > Palsa-965 > Palsa-965. The sequence continues at coordinate 835 of JABDCB010000015.1, read as the reverse complement.
TTTTCGATTTATAGTTGTGAAACAAATATAGTCGAATTCCTTCAAGTCCTCCGGAGATCATAAAAAAAAAGAACATCTTCGCGCAAATATGAATTTTACATGAAAATAAAATCATGTTTTAATGCTCTCCTTCCTTGTTTATATAGCCCCCGGCCTATCGCTTTTCTTTTGCAATCATATCCTTGAGCTCCGTGCCTATATCATTCACATCCTGATTCATGGAAGTCCTGAATTTTTCCTGTCTTGCTTTTGCATCTGCTGCGTAATCATCCATTTGTTTTCTCAGATCCGTATTATTCTTTTCCAAACGGGCCACTTTCCTGAGCTGTTTTGTATTGCTTTCCGGAGCAGCTTTCAGCGATTTTATTTTTAATGTATTCATAATTATTTTCTCTTCCATCCCCATCCGAAAGGAAACCCAGTCCTGGTTTTCACTTTTTGGAACAACTTCCGTTTTCTTTTGGCTGGATATAATTTCTGTTTTCTTTTGGTCGGATATAATCTCCGGGACAGGCGGTACACTATCCTTATTTAATTTTTTTTGCTCCTTGATATTTTCAAATGCATCATCCGGTTTTTGTTCATGCGAATGGCAGGAAGAAATGGCTATCAGAAATAAGGATGTTATGGTGTAGAAAGAGAGGCTGCGAATGTTTTTTTGAATGAAATTCATGGGGTTGTGGTGGATAGAGGTTGTTGTTTGTTTGTATCATTGTTCATTCGCTCCATACTGAGAATCTGTTTGTATGATTTTGGTTTAATGCCGAGGCTGCCGGAATAAGGATGATCGAGCAAAATAATAATGAAGAGGATCATGCCGATAAACATGCCTAAC
>JABDCB010000014.1 GCA_013288325.1 Bacteroidota bacterium | reverse complement strand
GGAGCCCATAATTACCACCCTTTGCCGGTTGTACTGGAAAAAGGGGAAGGTGTGTTTGTATGGGATGTGGAAGGACGTCAGTATTTCGATTTTTTATCAGCGTATTCTGCTGTTAATCAAGGACATTGTCATCCTTATATCGTGCGTGCGATGATAGAACAGGCCGGGAAACTGAGCCTTACCAGTCGTGCATTTTATAATGATTGTCTGGGTGAATACGAGAAATTTATCACCGGCTATTTCGGATTTGATAAGGTATTACCGATGAATACAGGGGCCGAAGCGGTGGAAACAGCCATTAAACTGGCTCGCCGCTGGGGCTATGAAAAGAAGAATATCCCACAGGATACAGCCAAAATTGTAGTCTGTGAAAACAATTTCCATGGACGTACCATCGCCATTATTTCCCTGTCTACCGATCCTGATTCTTACGGAAAGTTTGGGCCATTGTCTCCGGGCTTTATAAAGATCCCTTACAATAACCAACAGGCGCTGGCAGACGTATTGAAAAACGATCCGCTCATAGCAGGTTTTCTGGTAGAGCCTGTGCAGGGCGAGGCGGGTGTTATTATTCCGGATGCAGGTTATCTGGCTGATTGTGCCAGACTGTGTAAAGAACACAATGTATTATTCATTGCCGATGAAATCCAGTCTGGTTTAGGACGTACCGGCAAAAGACTGGCCTGCGATCATGAACAGGTACATCCCGATATCCTGATTCTGGGTAAAGCCATTTCAGGCGGTGTTTATCCTGTTTCGGCAGTGCTTGCCAATGACGAAATTATGTTGGGTATTAAAGCCGGACAGCATGGATCCACTTATGGAGGTAACCCGATTGCGTGTAAGGTGGGAATTGCCGGCTTAACGGTATTGAGAGATGAGCAGCTTTCTGAAAACTCGGAAAAGCTAGGAACCGTGTTACTTTCTGAACTTAAAAAGATTCAGTCTGAATTTCCTAAACTGGTAAAGAATGTACGCGGTAAGGGTCTCTTTGCTGCCCTGGTAATAGCTGAGACAGAAGCATGCAATGCCTGGAAAGTGTGTATGAAGATGAAAGAGCTGGGATTACTTGCCAAGCCTACTCATGGTGACATCATCCGTTTTGCGCCTCCGTTGGTTATTACCCAGGATCAGCTGATGGAGTGTGTGGGCATTATCAGAAAGGCATTGGCTGCCTTTTAAGCGGATTACTATTCTGAAATCGTTCTCTGTTTCGCTTCCTTAAAAGAAAGGAACATGGTATTGAAGTGCGCAAGTACTTTTTTCATGAATTCCTCGTCCATTATTTTCTCAATCTCTTCCGGTCCTTTCACTTCTCCCTGTTCAAATTTATAGGTCTGCTCCATGGGCCCAGCTTCAAACTTCACCATGTATTTCTCGTTCATGTGAAATATACTGATGCGCATGGAAGGATGAGGGATTGTTGATACGATTCTCATATAGAATACATTAAGGTTCTAGTTCAGCCCTGGAATTTATGTGCCGCTTCCAGATCTCCCATCTGATCACTGTCATTCAGTTTCTGAATGGCCTGGGCCAGGAAGACATAAGCGCTTAGTTTTTTATCCAGCAATATTTTCATGGCATTTTTATCTCCGTCGCCGGCATGAGCGGTAAGGGCCCACAACGCTACTTTGTTTTTGAGCAACCATTCAAAAGCATTTTTATCACCCAATACGGCATTTCCAAAGGCTCCGAGTTCAGGATATTTGTTTTCCATGAGCCAGCGGAGGGATTCTTTTTTTCCGCGAATCAGGGAAGCCAGAACGAGTAATTCATTGTATGCGTTTTCGGCCAGCCAGTTATAGGCAAGGGTATTCCCGAGCAGGGTTTCGGCCAGTTTTTTAATGGTTTCGTCGCTATACGATTTCATCATTGCCAGGATAGGTAGGCAAAGATACGACGCTTCTCAGACTTTTGATTTGCGGTAACGGATTCCCAGAAAGATAAGTGCCAGAGCTATTGCCGGTACCAGGAATATCCAATAGGTAGTAAAATGAACCTGATCATGAAATTCGAAATCGTCGGCATAAATAGAGATATCGGCTTCATTAAAAACATGGTTCAGGGCAGCTTTTCCGTTTTCAAACTGAAGGGGAGAAGGAACGCCATTCACAATAATGGTAATGGTTCCCTTTCCGTCTTTTAACCTTACATGGTGAGGGTTTTTGAAACTTATCTTGATTTCTTCCGATTTGCCTTTCAGGATGGTAGACGGGAGTTCGATAAGCAGATCTTCTTTTCCGATACGTCCGGATGAGAATTTCCCTATATCCTCTTTGTTCACGTCATTACCGGCAAACAAACCGCCCGACAGGACAAAGAAAATTAATACTAAAATAAAAGGAACTTTACAAAGGGATGGTTTCATAAATCGGATGCAAAGATAAGCCGCTCCGATCTTCGGGGTGGAAAAATTAGATCAATGGGCTCTTTTCAAGGTTTGACGCCCGTTATTTTCGATTAATGATGTTTGTGATGGAGATAAAAGTAGGCCGCTGTAGCCAAAACTGCAATTCCACCGATTACGGCCAATGCAATTTTAATAGTGCTATACGGACGTTCACCCTGAACTTCTCCTGTTCGGCCATTGACCATGAAGTGATAAACCTTGTCGTTATAACGATAAGCGCTTAACCAGATCGGAAGCAGAATATGTTTAAATGTAATGTCTCTATAACTTGTATCAACAGTAATAACCTTTTGTATATCCCCTCCTATATTTTCCTTTACAGTTGTTTCAATAGAAGATGCCATTACTTCTTTGGCTTTTTCAAAGCCGTTTTTCACATCCACCTGATAGCTCTCGGTACGGAAACCGCTCAGAAACTTCTCATCGAAATTGGACAGCTGATCCAGATCCCAGGGCTCCAATCCACGGGTATACTTATCCGGTAAGCTCTGACTGGCAAGCACCAGCACATCATCAAAAGTATTGGAAACGGTACCCATAGCAGGAGTCCAGGCAATACGCTGCACCTCTTTTGTTTCCGTTACAGTTTCTCCGTCTTTATCAACCGTTTCATACGATACGGTTTCCATATAATAAATACCACGTTCGCCAACGTAATTGCTGGTGGTATTGGAGTCGTAAGTCCAGTAGGGGAGGTACATTCCGTTAATCTTATCGGTCCTGTCGGCATAAGCCTTGAGATCATTCGGAGCAAACCAGAGACCTGAAATCCAGTTACGAAACGATTCCTTAGCCTTCTTTACATCGATCTTAAACGGAAGAATATATTTAGGTTTGATAATCTTGGTAGAGCTGCCTGAAGTAACGACCAGGGGGGTATCACAAAAAGGGCAATTGTCGGAACTCACATCCTGTTTAAGGGTGGTGGTGGCTCCGCAGCTGGTACATTTAACGGTATTGATTTCATGCGTTTCGGCAGAATCGGCCTGTTCATGAATGAATTTTTCAAAATCTATTTCCTCCACTACTACCGGATCGGAAGCACTTTGTATTTCATTTTGTACACCGCAATAATCACATTTAAGACTGGATGTTCCTGGTGCGAATTTGAGGATGGCTCCGCAATTTTTACACTTGGTTTCATTTTTTATTTCTGCGGTCTTCTCGTCAAAATTATCCATACCAGGATTTAGGAATTATAAATTAAGATTTAAGAATTATGATTTACCGGTATAATATTATACAGCAGGAGGCATTGGAGGAGGAATGCTACCGAAAAGCCCGGACAGCTCTACTACTTGTCCAGCTGCTTGCCAGGCTGCCATTCCGTTTTTCCATACCAGCGTTTCACGGGTTAGCTGGCCGCTTTGAGCCATCTGCATCAGCTGCTGCTCATTAAATGGACCGGCCTGTTGTCCGTTTACAGCCATAAAATACTGAACCTGTGCCGGCATTGGCGGAGGCATATTCGTTGTTTGCTGCTGTTGTTGGTTCTGGTTCTGCTGGTTGCCCATCATGTTGGATCCCATCACATTGGTCATCATATTTCCCATGCCCATTCCCATACCCATTCCCATGCCCATACCCATGGTGCCCTGATTGGCAGCAGCAATCTCAATGGATTTGGCTGCTTTCATCTGAGCCAGTTTATTGATATCTATTTTATTCAGACGGCTGTATTCAAAGATCTCTTTCTTGAGCTCTTCGGGCATGCTTACATTCTCTACCAGAAAACGCATGATCGTTAAACCGTAATCGGCAAAATCGGTATTGAGTTTATCCTGCCCCAGTTTGCTTAAATCTTCCAGATTGGCTGCGAATTTCTCAATAGGAATATTTCCGGCTCCAACGGCATTGGTAAACTTCGTAACGATCAAGCTTTTCAGCTGGCCTGTTACTTCTTCCGTTGTATATGTACTTTCTGTACCTGATACCTCTTTCAGAAATTTTGCGGCATCGGTTACACGAAAGGCAAAAGATCCGAAAGCCCGCAGTTCAATCATTCCAAAACGCTCATCATCCAGGGTAATCGGGTTTTTAGTGCCCCATTTCTGATCCAGAAACTGACGGGTGCTGAGAAAGAACACATCGGCTTTGAAAGGACTGTTGAAGCCATATTTCCATCCTTTCAGGGTGGTCATAATCGGCATATTCTGTGTTTCCAGGGTATACATCCCAGGCTGAAACACATCGGCAATCTTACCTTCATTCATAAATACCGCTACCTGAGACTCACGAACAGTGAGTTTAGCTCCCATTTTGATCTCATTCTGGTAACGGGGAAAATGCCATACGATGGTATCGCTGGTATCATCCTGCCACTCAATTATATCAATAAATTCATTTCTGATTTTGTCAAATAAGCCCATGGACGAAGGTTTTGGTGGTTTTCAATAGAATAATCAAACCTAAGCGATTTTTATGAAACCGGCAAATGCAGAAAGAAATTTAATATCTGTCTGTAGCGGAGAAAAATTCATTAAAATTGTGACCGATGAATAAACGGGTGGTGATCATAGGAGGTGGTGCAGCTGGCTTTTTTGCGGCAGTCAACTTAAAAAGACTGCAGCCGGAATACGATGTATGTATTGTAGAGAAAACCCAAAAGCTGCTTGCTAAAGTTAGAATTTCGGGTGGTGGGCGTTGTAATGTAACCCATGCCTGTTTTGAAAACTCCGTGCTCACCGGTTATTATCCACGGGGAGCAAAAGCATTGAGAGGTGCTTTCAGCCGTTTCAGCACACGCGATACCGTGGAATGGTTTCAGTCGAGAGGCGTAAACCTCCATACTGAGGAAGACGGACGCATGTTTCCGGAAACCAATCAATCGGAAACCATCGTGAGGTGTTTGATGGAGGAGGCTGACCGGCTGGGAGTTCGTATTAAAACCGGAACAGATATTAAACAACTCCTTCCCGATAAAGAAGGATTCTCTCTTCAGCTTGTTACTGGAGCTGCCCTTTTTGCAGATAAAGTATTGATTGCTACTGGTGGCAGCCCCAAAGCTGCTTCTTACGACTGGCTCACTTCGCTGGGGCATAGTATACAGCCTCCCGTACCTTCTTTATTCACTTTTAATGTTCCCGGCACCGAAGTACGAAAGCTGATGGGATTATCCGTTCCGGAAGCATTGATACGTATTGAAGGACTTTCTTATCTGATCAAAGGCCCTTTGCTTATAACCCATTGGGGTTTTAGCGGGCCAGCCGTATTAAAGCTTTCGGCCTGGGCTTCGAGGGAGTTGAAGGATATGAATTACAATTTTAAAATTCGTATTTCCTGGATCGGAGAGGCTAATGAAGAGCAGCTTAAACAGGAATTAATAGTATTCCGAAAGGATTGGAACAACCGGCTTGTTTATTCACATCCCCTTTTTAATCTTCCACGGCGGCTTTGGGAGTATCTGCTGGATGAAGCAGGAATACTTCCTACCCTGAAATGGGCTGAAATGACAAACAAGAATATACAGAACCTGACAGAAAAACTAATTAGAGATACCTATGCTGTAAACGGAAAAACCACTTTTAAAGATGAGTTTGTAACCTGCGGAGGCATCAAATTGTCGGAAGTTGATTTCCGCACGATGGAAAGCAAAATACGCCCCAATCTCTATTTTGCCGGGGAGGTGCTTGATATTGACGGATTGACGGGAGGCTTTAATTTCCAGTCGGCCTGGACCACTGGATGGATTGCAGCGCATGCCATGTCAGACGTGAATCAGAGCGAATGAATTGATACTTCGGATTATACAGTTGTTATTTTGACAAATTAAGCTATCTTTGGCTATATTATGAAACATCGATTTTATATATTATTTGTTCTTATCGCTCTTCCATTTTTAGTTTTTTCCCAGGGAGATGATTCCGGACAAGCCAAGAAAAAGAAAAAACATTTTCTTCAGAAAGAAGAAGATCGTAAGACTTTTGATAAGGCAGAATATTATTTCGGAGAGCAGAATTATACCCAGGCAATGGTTCTGTATAAGAAGCTGGAACAGGATTTCCCGGAAGAACGGGTATTGCTTTTCCGTTTAGGAGTATGTTATGTAAACTCGGCCGGCGATAAATCCAAATCCCTTGATTATCTGGGCCGTCTGGATAAGAAAAAATTTAAAAAAACCGACTTTCTATATTATCTTGGAAGAGCCAATCACCTGAATTATCGTTTTGATGAAGCTATTGTACTATATAATGAGTTCAAAGCTTCAAAAAGGGGCAAGGGTAAGGAGAAACAGGTAGATCGTATGATTGCCGATTGCATTACCGGAAAAGAAATGTATTCTCATCCGGTAAAGGCCGAAATCACGAATCTCGGACCACCTGTTAACACTGAGAATTCAGAATATTGCCCCACCGTTTCATCGGATGAATATACATTGATCTATACCTATACGGGGCCGCGTTGTATGGGAGGACTTCAAAGTGAACCCGGCAAACAGGATGAATCAGGTCAGTATCTGGAAGACATATTCGAATCACATAAAGACAGTGCTGGCCATTGGGCTTACCCGGATCCTATTTCAACCATTAATACCGACGGACCGGATGCTGCTATAGCATTGTCCAATGACGGACAGAAATTGCTGGTATTCCGTAACTCACCCGGAGATATCGGGGATATTTACATGAGTAAGCTGGAAGGTACGCGTTGGAGCGAACCGGAACGATTAAAAGGAGATGTGAATACCGATGCATGGGAAGGCAGTGCCTCTCTCTCACCTGACGAACGCACCCTTTACTTTTCAAGTGAACGTCCCGGAGGTTTCGGCGGCAGGGATATTTATTCGGCGGTATTGCAACCTGATGGCAGTTGGGGTAATGTTAAAAACCTCGGACCAAAGATCAATTCAGAATACAATGATGACAGCCCGGTGATAGCACCTGACGGAGTTTCTCTTTTCTTTAATTCAGACGGCCATCCGGGGATGGGAGGGAATGATATTTTTGTTTCGGTACAGGTAGATGACTCGGTATGGCTTGATCCCATTAACCTGGGTTACCCGATTAACACGCCTGATGATGATTTGTATTTTTATCCGGTAGCTGATGGCAACAGAGGATATTACTCTTCCGGAAAAGCTGGCGGATTCGGACAGCAGGATATTTATCTGGTAGAAGGCTTAGGCCGCAAAACCCGTCTGGTTATGGTAAAAGGTACCGTAACGGTTGATGACAAAGCGGTAGATGCCACCATTACAGTAGTGGATGAAAAAAAGAAAACAGAGTTTACCCGCCATTCCAACACAGTGACCGGAAAATACCTCATGAATATGAAACCGGGCAGTGATTTCAAAATTGTGTATAAAACCAATGGCTTTGACGAACAAGTGAAACATCTGAATACCGAGAAAGTTGATTCATTCCTGGAATCAACGATTGACGTGCAGTTTTTTACAGAAGCCTATAAAGCCCGGATGAAACGTATTCAGGATTCATTGGCTCTTATAAAAGATACAACAGCGGGTAAGACCCCATCCATGACCCTTGCTGAAATGATCAGCAAATACGGAGATGTGAAGGTGGAAGGGCTTGAATACAGGGTGCAGGTAGGAGCCTTTAATCTTTCCGAACACTTCAATTATTCGGCCTTGTTCAAAATCGGAAAGATTCAGAAGAATAAGGGAGAAGATGGAATTACACGCTTCACTGTTGGAAAGGTAAACACCTTGAATGAAGTATATGCATTAAAGAAAAAGGTGGTTAATGCAGGTATTAAAGATGCGTTTGTAACGGCTGTCTACAAAAAGAAACGGATGCTGCTGAAGGATTTGCTGTTAAACCATATCTACGAAACCAAGTAGGGGATAATCTCTGATTATATCGGATTTTCGGTTCAGAATTTCTGAAGTTCCTGATACAATTCAAACATGGGCAGGCCCATGACATTAAAGTAGGTTCCTTCTATCCTTTTTACGCCTACAAGCCCTATCCAATCTTGTGCTCCGTATGATCCTGCCTTATCAAAAGGTTTGGAATGATGTATATAATGATCTATTTCCTGATCCGTAAGTGGTTTGAAATACACCTTGGTTTCAGCAAAAAAAGAAACTGTTTTCTCCGTTGAAGAAAGACAAACACCGGTAAACACCTGATGCATGTTGCCAGAAAGCATTTTTAGCATACGTACTGCATCGGCATGATCAACCGGCTTATTCAGCACCTGATTATTGATCCATACAACGGTATCGGCCGCGATTAGTAATTCTCCGGGGGTAAGTTCATTTTTAAAAGCAAGGGCTTTTTTCCTGCTCAGATAAAGCGGGATGCCTTCTGCCACTAAACCGGGAGGAAATGATTCATCCGTATCCTTGGTCCTGATTTCGAAATCAAGTCCTAATTCCTTTAACAGATACTGACGACGAGGTGATTTGGAAGCAAGAATGATCCGATGTTTGTTCATACCTTATTGCTCCATTTGATCGTGTATTATTTGCAATGCATCCAGGATCAACTTCCGGTACAGAAACAAATAACAGATACCGCTAAGCATGATCAGCTTGGTAAATCCTCCGGCCAGTGTAAAGTGCTTTTTTTCGGTGGCCGTGAGCAAGCGGATAATCAACAACAGAAAAGGAAGTTGCAGGGCAAAGGTGAAGTACCAGAAAGAGCTCATATCCGCTGCATGGGTATCATCATGATAAAACTGTTTCATCTGAATCAGGCTCAGAATAATCATAATCACAAAACTGAGCAAGGCCACCAGCCTGGCTGATCGGTTAATTCCGAAAGAAACGGCAAGGGTGGTACAACCCAATTCACTGTCTCCTTCATAATCCTCTATATCTTTAATAATCTCGCGTAGCAAAGTAACCAGGAAGGCGAAAGCGGAAAAAACAAAAACAATCATGAATATAGGCTTCAGATCTGCTTTTGCCAGCACAAAACACCTTCCGTTAGCATGAAGCTGGAGCTTGAGTTCAAACAAGGCAACGATAAGCGGTACCATACCCGTAAGGAATGCCACAGTAAGGTTTCCAATCAGGAACATACGTTTGAAATTGGTAGAATAAAACCAGAGCAGGACGATGGATATTCCGAAGATAAAAGTACCCGGGTAAAAAAAGTCGTATTTCCAGGATAGCCAGCATCCGATTATAAAGGCGATGGAGTTAATGACTATATGTGCTCCCATAGCTACTCTCCGGCGAATTCCTTTATCAATCACCATATCATCCGGTTTATTGATACGATCAATTTTTACATCAAAATAATCATTGATAATATATCCGGCAGCGGCAATCATAACCGTACAGAGCGACAGGAGGAAGAAATCAAGATTATTCATGATCAGTTGTAACCCTTCCAGAGGCAGGCTCAGACAATAGCTTCCCAGGGTGAGTTCCGTACCTTTTAACCCCGGATAGATAATGCAATAACGCACCATATACTGCGTGAAAGCAATAATAAGAAGGTTAGGGAGGCGGATCAGCTTAAGAAATGCTAAGAAGGACTTCATAGTCTGCGAATTTAGGATGAAAAGCGAACCTTTAGCGGGGCTCTTTTCATTTTTTTCTGATACTCCTGCTGATAGCTATATAAAGATCCCGGTAATTTTTATTTCCCGAAAGCATTTTAAGGTGTTTTTTCATTGTTTTCTGATCTGCCCTTAATGCAGGACCCGTCTGAGCCACTTTGGGTCCCAGCTCCATTGCTTTTTCAGCTGTTTCCCTGATAAGAGGGGCCAAAAGCCGGTATGAAAGTTTTTCTTTTTTAAGCAGTTGCTCGGCAATGGTATACATGTGATTGCTGAAATTACAGGCAAACACGGCAGCAAGGTGTAATTGCTTTCTGGCTTGTGAATTCAGCGGCACAACCTGTTCGCTCAAACGGCCGGCAATTTTATTAAGCAAGGCTTTACCTGATTTCGTATTCGATTCAATACAGATGGGAATTTGCTTCCAGGATGCTCTCCGGTCTATGGAAAGAGTTTGTAAAGGATAAAACACCCCTACAGAAGAGGATGCCGGCTGAAGTACATCCATAGACACAGCGCCGGAAGTATGGATGACCAGCTTATCCTTTAAATGCAGTTTCTTGGCAAGGCGGTCTATCACATCATCTTTTACAGCCAGGATATATACATCAGCAGCACTTTCCAGCTGCGTTATCGAAGAGATTGCTTTTGCTTTTAAAGGACGGGCCAGCGCCTTTGCATGTTTCAGATTCGGACTGTAAACCTGTGTAATATGAAACCCGCTTTGCCTCAATGCATATCCCAATTGCGTGGCCAGATTGCCTGATCCAAGCAAAACGATACGTATATATGGAACCGGAGTCCTTTTAAGCATAATCAGATATGCATTTTATTAATCGGTAACTACCGACTTTTTCAATTTCTTCAGCCTGTCACGTATAGCCAGTATCGTTCCTGTTATCATTACCAAACAGCCAATCCAGAGTACATTGATCCATGGAAAGATCATGGCTTCCATCACGATGAAATCTCTTTTGTTGGATTTTCGTTCCGAAAGGTAGATACTGATTTTTCCTTTCGCAGGATCAACATTCCAGAAGTTGAGTTTAAGTCCAAGCGCTTTTATGGTATCATCTACAGAATGAACTTTATTATCAATGATGGCAAAAACAGGTTGTGCCGCATATGTTTTTTTATTGATATCAATCGCTCTCAGATTTGCCTGAACAGCAGGAACAGAATCCGGCAAACCATATTTTTTATGGCTGAAATGCGTGGTAAGCGAATCCAGGATCAACATTCCATTGCTGCTATAAGCCGTATCAAAACGAGCCATCGTTTTGGCAACGGGGATTGTATAATCCTGGCCATTGATATCATCCGGAACATCGAGTTCGGCAAATTTGACATGGGTATAAATGTCTTTATAGGCAAAATGTTTTGTGGCCGGTTCCGCTACATTGCCCATGCGGTCGTTCAATTGTACAAAAGGTTTCAAAACAAAAGATGACACATATTTTCCGTCTTCCTGTTTTTTCAGATACTCTACATTAAAATAAATATAAATACCTTCTTTTTTCCTTCCGGTGAATGTTAAATAATAGCTGCCCATTTTAAGGGTATCGCCCTGCGTAAGCAGTATATTGTTACTGTTAGACAACTCTTTATCGATGTATTTAAGATCCATTCCCGAATTTTGCGAAATGATCTCTTTCTCGGCATTGGAGATAAGACAGCCCAACAGAATAAGTCCAAACCCGATATGTGCAATGGATGCTCCCGACTTGCCGATTTTCCATTTGCCAATTCTTCTGAAATAATCCAGGTTGGCTAAAATGGCAAACAGGCAGCTGAATAAGAGCAACTCATTCAGAAAAAACTGCAGGGAGCCTGTACGGGGAATTCCGTATCCGATAAGGATAGCTAATACAAGAGAAACAAAGAAAGGCCATATCAGCTTCTTTGAAAATTCACGAAAGGGAGTGTCTTTATATTTAAGATACTGGCCAAAGGCAACAAGAAAACTTACCACAAAAGCAAAAACACTTTGCCATTTATTATAGAATCCAATGGCGTTTTTTTCAGGAGCCAGCTTGCCGGAGGCAAAGTTAGCCAAGCCGTTATAGTTAAACCATTGCTGCATTTTATGATGAATCACTTCAACCGGGTGATGGATAAAATTGACCTGAATTATTTTATTCAATACCGGAATAGAAGTATAAAGTATAATCTGGAAAGAAGCGATGCCTAAAACAATGGCTCCGATAAACATCCAGAACTCTCTGCTCCAAAGGGCTTCTTCTTTTTCTTCCTTAGGAAAATAGTAATGATATCCGGTTCCAAGCGCCAATATGGAAAGCAAAGCAAAGGAGAAAACGGATGCTGTTTTGGCCCCGGTAAAGATACCGATGAGCAACAGACAGGCAGACAGAATGGTATAGCCGATTCTCAATCTTTTATTAATGAGTATCAGACATACACTCATCCAAACAAAGAAGAGAAGGTACAACATTAACTGCCCGGACATTCCAAGATCGGTAAAGGCATGAACGGACGAATTTCCGAGGATACCGCTTCGGGTAAGGAATGTGGAGTAGAGGACGAGAATAAACGTAATGATGGTCAGAAAAAAGGTGCTGAACAGAGATATGTTTCTGTTTTTATTGACAAGCATGACATGCCCGGCACCTACAAAGGTGAGCCAGGGTACGAGGGAAGCATTTTCTACGGGATCCCAGGCCCAGAAACCACCAAAGGTGAGTGCTTCATAGGCCCATGCTCCTCCCATGAGGATACCGGTACCCAGGATCATGATTCCAAAAAATGTCCAGGGCAGAGCAGGTTTTTGCCATTCGCTCAATTTACCTTTCCATAAGCCGGCTATTGCATAGGCAAAAGGAACGAGTGTGGATGCAAAACCAAGGAAGAGAGTAGGAGGGTGGATGGTCATCCAATAGTTCTGTAACAAAGGATTTAATCCTCGTCCATCCTGAAAAAGAGGAATCTTTTGGAGGTAATCGGTAAGTTTGGTCCAGGGCAATCCGATGTTTTCGGGTAGCTGACGCATCAATAAAAACGGGTTGCTTCCGATATGTACCGATCCGAAATAAATTCCCAGCAGCATGGAGGCTAAAAAGATCTGAACCAATGAAAAGACCGTCATTACCGGTGCTTCCCAATTACCTGCATAACGAATCAGGATATTGCCCAGCACCACATGCCAAAAGGTCCATAAAAGGAAACTACCTTCCTGACCTTCCCAGAAACAAGAGAATATGTATTTGGCAGGCATCGCAAGATTACTGTGTTGCCATACATACTGGTATTCAAAAAAGTGATTTTTAAGCATCACAAAAAGGGTGGCCATGATGCCTGCTACCGCCAGGGAATGTATCCGGAATGCAAGCCGTCCTAATTTCTTCCAGGCGTCTTCCTGTAAGGATTCGCGGGCAGCCATGCAGTATGATCCTGCAGAAAGAATAGCCGCTGTAAAGGATAGGATGATAAAAAAATGTCCGGTAGCACCTGCCCAGACATGTTCACCGGTATAATTCATTTGCATCGTAGGTGCTTGTTATTAACGCTGGAGCCGTAGCAATTTATTGTACCGGCTTATTGTCATTATACTTGGAAGGGCATTTAACCAGTGTTTCACTTGCCTGAAACTCCCCGTCTTTCATTTTCCCTACTACAACTACCTGTTCAGACTTTTCAAAATCCTGAGGTTTGTTATTGTGAAGAAGTACTTTTTTTTCCACTCCCTCAATATCGGTCATATAGAAAACAAACAGATTCGCGTTTTGTTGCGGATCATAAACAGTTCCTTTTTCTTTATCCCATTTTCCTACCACATGGAAATCGGAGTCCGGGCTTTTGGAGGCTTCTGTGAAACTGGCATATTTACTTGTACTTACAAGGGAGGTCATAATCATTCCGATTGCCAGGGCAATGATGATGATTCCGACTATATGAGTTCTTTTCATTTTGAAACTTTTAGGACGTCTTTTTGCGGCTTTTGATTTCACGTTCCAGTTTGGAAACCTTACGGTCAATCGTTACCAGATACACAATAAGGCCGATCATAACGATTGCTGCAACACATGCCACAACATAAATCTTTCCGGACGATCTCATCGCATCGGCCATTTCAGGAGCTCCGCTTTGTGAAAAACTAAACTTGCTGAGTACGATCAAAAAAAACAGGGATAATAATTTTTTCATAATATCTGATCTTTCATTCCGGAATAGTCGTTCAATATTTGCTCTTCTATACGTGTTATGCGAACCCTTACATTCAGTATCCAGACACCGAGTAATATCCAGCCAAGCACGGCAGGGTAAAACACCATACGCATTTTGCTGTCCAGATCATACTTATTAAAGCCAGGGTTACCACCATTACCCGGATGCAGGGAGTCTTCCATACGAGGAAGAATGAGAATGAAGACCACCATCATTACGAAAGCAAAAATGCTGTAAACGGCTGATAGTCTGGCTTTCTTTTGTTCATCTTCCACAGATCCCCTCAAAACGAAATAGGCAAAATAAATGAGCATGGTGATGGCGGCTCCGTTTAATTTGGTGTCTTGTGTCCACCAGGTGCCCCAGGTATAACGAGCCCATAAAGAACCGGTGATCAATCCCAGAATTCCCATAGCCACACCAGCATGAGCCGCTTCCCGGGCTATAATATCATCATCTGTCTTACCGCTGCTGAGGTATCTGATGCCATAAACAACGGAAATAAACAACAACGTCATCATTCCGAACCACATAGGCACATGAAAATAGAGATTCCGTATCGTTTCATTGAGAATCTCCCGTGCAGGAACTTCTCCCAGAAATCCCATGATAACCGTGTATAAAAGCAAGATGATGGCAAGAAACTTCCACCAATTTTTCTGGATATTCATATCGGGTTTAGTCCTTCCAAAGGTACGGAAATAAGAGATAACTGAGAACCCCGCTGATCACATTTATACCTACCAATACGAGTAGATATTTATAGCTGATTGTGGTATCAAGACCGTCAATAGCGTTCTTGGAGATCTTGATTAAAGTCATCAATAAAGGCAGGATCAACGGGAAGCTAAGTACGGCCATCAGGGTAAAACTGTTATTGGTCCGGCTTGAAATAGCCGACATTGTAGTAAGAACAGCTGAAAAACCGATACTACCCAGCAGAGCATTGACAATAAAGAGTGGCATATTCTGAACAGGATTGCTCCCTAACAATATAATATACACCAGAAATCCGATACCCGTAAGCAGCAGCATAAGGAGCATATTATAAATCACTTTTGCCAGAATAATGGCCTGGGGACTGGCTACAGAATAGAGATAGATAAAGCGGGATCGGGAGTCCTGAACAAAGCTCTTTCCGGCAGCATTGATTGCGGAAAAAAGCATAATGATCCAAAAAAGCGCATTCCAGGATCCAGGTTCCGGAACAGAGCGGAAGCAGAGTTTGCACACAAAAACCGTTGAAACCAGATAAAGGATCAGACTGTTGAGTGTATGCTTTTGTCTCCTCTCCAAAAGGATTTCCTTACGAAGTAATATGCTTATTTCTTTTATCATTTTCCGGAGAAAAGTCAAAGATAAAGGTTCTGTCCGGATATAAGCCGAAGCCGGGAAGATCGTATGGAGCCTCCCGGGCTTCGTACTTATTCAGAATAGCTCAGGCAAGTACTTTTATCACCCTTACTTTAACCTCTGTCATCACCCGGGTACATCCTTGCTTGTCACGAAAGGAATTATGTACCAAACGGCCTTCTGTATATATCAACTGTCCTTTCACCAGGATGGTGGCTGCCAATTCGGCCTGTTCGTCCCATGCAGTAAGAATATGCCGCTGTATATTACAGCCTTTTTCTCCGTATTCATTTTTTATCAGCTCGGAGGTAATCACAGTTAACCGGGCCATCTTTCCCCGATGATGGGAAAGGAATTCAGGATCTTTTTCCAATCTGCCAAGCAGCTGCACCAGGTTGATATTCCGGATCCTGTTTATGATGGCAGGTTCTTCTGCCACCAGGCAATTATTCCCTGACATCATTTTCCGTTTTAGCATTCAGGATTTTCAGTTCATTCACCTGTATCTCTGTGATGTATCTTTTGATCCCGTCTTTATCATAATTACGGGAAGTCAGTTTCCCCTGGATGGCTACTTCAGATCCTTTTTTCAAATAACGTTCCATAATCTCTGCGCATTTCCCCCAGGCAATAAGATTATGCCATTGGGTTTCTTTTACCCGTTCGCCTTTTTGATTTTTATACGTTTCAGAAGTAGCGATACTTACTTTGGCCAGTTTTTTACCCCCTTCAAAAGTTTTTATTTCCGGAGTCTTGCCCAGGTATCCCATGAGCTGAACATTGTTGTTGATGTTTTTCATTTTTCTTACGTTTTATGTCTGGAGATTGACAGACTGTTATTTTTTTTCCAAATTTGTTTTTCATTGATAGCCGGCCGGCATTTTTGTTGACGATGCAAATGTGGGTCATACAGATCGGGTTATTCGGTTATTAAGCATTTGCATCCGTATACAGATGTTTGCAAGCATTTGTAAACGGCTATTCTATTTAATAAACAACTGACAATGAATACAAAAGAGTGTATAGAATGCGGAGAACGTATAGCCGGCCGGGCCGATAAGAAATTCTGCTCGGATCTGTGTCGCAATGCATTTCACAATCGCCATAACAGTGATGAAACGAATTATGTCCGAAATGTGAATAATATCCTGAGAAAGAACCGCAGGATACTTCATGATCTGCTTTTAACAACAGAAACTATCCGATGCACCAGAACCCGGTTAATCGAGTTGGGGTTCGATTTTAATCATTTTACCAGTACCTATAAAAACAAGAAAAACGAACTGTATTTCTTTTGCTACGAATACGGATACTTACCCCTTGAAAATTACTATTACTGCATTGTAAGGAAAAGAACCTTTGCCTGAATGACCCTTTTATCTTATTCTTTAGATCTTTGCATATAAAGTCATTCTATTGAAAGATCGTTTTTATCTGCTCGCCATCCCATCGGAAAATATTTCCGATCTGTTATATCCGCTGCGACATAAAATAAGGCTATTGATAGGGAGGGAATATACCTCCATGAATGCTCCTCCCCACCTGAGTCTTTGCACATTCTCGCTTCGGGGAGAAAAATTCCAGGAGTTAAAAAAACTTCTCGACACTACATTGGAATCCATACAATTCCCTTCCTTTCGAACCCAGGCGCTGGAAACCTTTGCCGACAATCAAACTGCTTATCTGAGCATATATAATAACGATGAATTCAATGCCCTCCAAGGGGGTGTCATTACAGCATTAAAAAACGGTTTCCCGTCTCTGAAACGAAACATGTCTATTCCTTCCACACCTCATATAAGTATAGGGAGAGGATTTTCGGCCAGGGAAATGAATATGATAATGGATATGGAAAAAGAGAGCGGAGGGCAGGAAGAATTTACAATTCGGGAAATACGGCTGATGGTTTTAACCAATGGGAAGACCAAGCCTGTTTACCAGTATTCATTCCAACAAAAAGGATAGGGATCTATTTATTTTCAAAACCAATGTTTGGCACAAAAAAGAAGGGCTGCCTGTGTGACGGGCAGCCCTTTTTATAATCCTGATTACATGAACCAGGGTTTTCTACTATAGTCTGTTGGGGGAGCATTCGGGTTGTTGGTCTGCTCTCCGAGCGAAGTTGGCATATCGTATGGGATCCAGGTACGGATACCACTTGGATTTGGTTTCAAAGCAGGAAAACCGGTACGACGGAAATCGGTATATGCTTCGATCGGTTGTCCGAACATCGCTTTCCACTTTTCAAGCATAATGGTATGCAGTGTTGTATTAACCACTGTATAAACATTGGCCTGAACGGTTCCGGTAGAAGCACCGCTGGTTACATCAGAAATACTCGCCATGATACCATTTTTCAAAGCGGTATTAGCAGCGGCAGCATTTCCAAGTCTGATATTTGCTTCAGCAGCCAGGAATTGTGCTTCTGCATAAGTAACCAATGGAGTAGGGTTAGATCCGGAAGCAGAGATGAAGTAAGGTCCCCACTGGGAAGCTCCTACGTTCTGTGATCCCAATGCATTACCTACAGCCATATTTCCTTCTCCGGTTGTATCGAAATACATCCAGGTACGTGGATCAGCCTGGGTAAGGGAGTCAATCAGCACCTGACAGGCAAGTACGTTTTGAGCACGGGAAAGCTGAAATGCATCCCACTGATTCTGTTGAGTACCATTGTGGCTTGATTTGCAATCGTCAGCGTTGGAAGTCATACCATTGCTCAGGTCAACTAAAACCTGTGTTGCAGTAGTAGTACCCATTGCAGACCCATCGTGATTGGTCATCATCATATGGTAACGGGCTTTGAGCACATATGCTGTTTTCAACCAGGCTGTAGTGTTTCCTCCGAAAATGAGGTCATCAGCACCGGGAGAAAATGCATTGGCTGTAGCTGGTTGATTAAGGTCTGCAATACCCTGATCAAGCAAAGCCTGAATATCAGTCAGGATCTGAACTTGAGGATCAAAATGCGGAGCATTGATTCCACTGGCCAATTGAAAAGCCTCTTTGTATGGAACATCACCCCACATTTGTGTGGCCATACCCAGGTTCATTGCCATCAAAATTTTGGCAATTCCACCATAGTATGGATTGGCTGCTTCATAAGTGGAATACATGGTTCTTGCATTAACCATGGATCCGGTATATAAACCGCCTCCACCTGCACCACCCCAGTAGTTATCCATATCACTGGAATTCAGGTCGTATACATCTGTTGCAGAATACTGGGCACTTACACCCGAGTTATGCTGAATCATGATAGAAGCAATACGGGCTAATCCACCTTCGTAGTTCATGAACGTATTCGCTTCAATTCCAACTAACATAGTGGACGGAGATGCGACAGAAGGAGCATTTGGGCTCGTATACAGATCATTTCCTCTGCGGCAAGCAGCAAAGGCAGTGATTGCTAAAGCGTAAATAAATATTTTCTTTGTTTTCATTTTTTTGTCTTTTAAGGTGCCGGGGTTACAGGCCAAATTTCACGTTAAACATAAAGGATTTGGTTCCAGGGTTGTTGAAATAGTCATACCCGTTGATATTGGATCCAGCTCCGGTAAGGCTTGTTTCAGGATCTACACCTTTGTATTTGGTGTACAGATAAAGGTTACGTGCACTTACGCCTAAATCAACGTATTGTACGAAACTCTTCTTTTCTCCTTTAGCAAGGTTAAGGTGATAGCTTACACCGATAGAACGAAGACGAACCCAGCCACCATCCTGGATAGCATTCGATGCTGCACCATTCTGACCTAAGTAATTAGCAAAATAGGAGAAGGCGGTAATCGCAGTTGAATTACTTTGTCCTGCACCTGGTGTACCTGGAGCATAAACACCTGGAATTACATAGGTAGAGTTGCTTCCATCACGTGCATCGGATTCGATAGAACGACCACGGGAGTTCAAACTCTGCCATGTACCGTTCCAGATCTGTCCTCCATGACGAATATCCCAAAGGAAGCTGAAAGTCCAGGCTTTGTATTTGAAGCTGTTATTGATACCCATCAGCCAATCAGGATTCGGGTTTCCGATTTTAACAGAAGTAGTAGTCTGCAATGGAATACCATTAGCACCAATCAACAATTGCCCGGCTGCATTTCTCTGCCAGTCTGTTCCGTAGAATACGCCATAAGGCTGACCAACGATTGCATAACTTCCGATGCCGGTAAAGCCCGACTCGATGCTATACTGTGTAACGCCATTGGCAAGTTTAGTAACCTCACTGATGTTTCTGGACCAGTTGGTCATGATTTCCCAGCTGAAGTCTTTTATTTTAACAGGAACAAGACCCAACGCTAATTCCACACCGTGGTTATCAATTTCCCCTGCATTGGTATACTCGGAAGAGTAACCAGTACTAGCAGCAACCGGTTGGAAGAGCAGTACGTTGGTTGTTTTACGTGTATAATAAGTAGCATCCAAAGTAACACGGGAATCAAAGAAACGAATATCCGTACCGAATTCCATTTCGTTTGTACGCTCAGGTACCAGGTTTGGAGCATTCAATGTAGAAGACAGAGCATAGGCTGGGTTTCCGTTGTAAGGGAAGCCAAAACCATTTGTCCATCCATCAGCAATAAGAGGTACAGCATAGTAGTTCTTGTTTGTGTATACTCCGGGCGCTTTACCAACGCTGGCATAAGACGCACGTACTTTACCAAAAGAGAACCATTTTGGAAGCTTGATGCTTTCTGAGAAAGCCCAGGAAAGGTCAGTTTTTGGATAGAAGAAGCTTGGTGAATTCTGACCGAAAGCAGTGTTCCACTCATTACGTCCTGTTACGCTCAGGTAAAGGGCACGTTTCCAGTCGAAACTTGCATCCAGGAATAATGCACTTTCATGCTGGTATGCTTCGCTGTTGCTGGTATAAAGTGTAGATGCTCCGGAGAAGTTATAGAATCCTGGGATTGCAAGACCTCTGCCACGTGTAAACACGCTTGAGTTTTCAAAATACTGGTAGTTATATCCCATCAGGACATTCACACCCAGATTTTCATTGATCTGTTTAGTGTATTTACCCATCAGATCGGTGTAAAGCTGTCTGGAAGTAATGCTGGTACGATTAACCTGACCGGTTCCATCGCTCAGGTCATTTCCAAGTGAGCTCACAGCATAAACCTGTTCGTTGTTGGTTTGATATGCATCCATACCGAAACGGCCGGTAAAGGTGAAATATTCAACAGGCTTAATGTTAAAGAACATATTACCCATTACACGATTTGTTTCATCGGTAAATGGATCCTGGAAAGCAGTATAATATGGGTTATCATAAGCAGCAAAATACTGTCTTTGTACACCATTTACGAATTGAGTATTTCTGGCATCAAAAGAGATAGGTGTTCTGAGCAGTGATAACATGATACCGGACAGGTTAGAACCGTTTTGTGGTTTTTCTGTAGCAGTATTTGAATAGTTAACTGTACCTCCCATATCAAACCAGCTGTTTACTTTGGTATCAGCAGTTAAACGGGCACTGGTACGATCCAGTTTGGAATTCGGTATGATACCGGTTTGGTGTGTATTACCAACACTCAGACGTACAGAAGAATTATCATTTCCACCGTTGATGGAAACGTTGTTATTCATAAGTACACCGGTTTGGAAGAAATTCTTTACGTTATCATAAGTTTTTCCTGTTCCTACAGTTGAAGCAAGAGGTCCCCAGCTGCTGCCGGTACCACCAGTAAGCATATTGCTGCTTCCCGGAGCATAGTTAACAGTACTATAAGTAGCACTGTCTCCTTTTGTACCACCCCAGGTACCCTGAGCCCAACGGTTCTGAAGTTTAGGAAGCTGACTTACTTTGTCAATTTCAACACCGGAACTCACGGTAGCATTCAGGCCTTTTCCTTTATGACCACGTTTGGTGGTATAAATGATAGCACCATTGGCACCGGAAGAACCATAAAGAGCTGCTGCTGCTGCACCTTTCAGAATTGTTACAGAAGCGATATCTGCAGGATCCAAATCGAGTGCACGGTTAGATTCGTTTACACCCTGCAGGTTTTGGTTGTATGGATTATCTCCAGCGCTCACGTTATTAACGCTGTTATCGATAGGCACACCATCCACTACAATCAGCGGCTGGTTATTACCTGTTAATGTATTATTACCACGGATCAGGATTTTAGAAGATGCTCCTGGTGTTCCGCCGGAACCGATAACTTCAACTCCGGGTGCTTTGGCAGCCAGAGCTTCGATTACGTTAGGTTCAGCAGATTCACGAACGGCATCACCGGATACGGTAGAAACCGAATATCCAAGTGCCTTCGTTTCTTTTGAAACACCCAAGGCAGTAACAACTACTTCTTTCATATTTACCCCGATGGCCATAACCACATTCAGTATACCGCTTGTTCCGGCAGCAACTGTCTGGGTTTGCATTCCAACATAGGAAAATACCAACTTAGATTCAGCAGAAGGAACGTCCATTTTAAAGGAACCATTCATATCGGTAACTGTTCCTTTATTAGTACCTTCTAATTTTACCACTACACCTGCCAGTGGTTGGTTGTCGTCAGCACCCTTGACGACTCCCATTACAGTCGTCTGGGCAAAGGCTCCAGCCGCCGTAAGCAAGAAAAGGAGTAGAAATGCTTGCCATTTTTGTTTCATATTTTTCATTGTTTGAGTTGATTTTATTGATATTGATTGTATTGATTGCACTTGATTAATTTTAGAATCTGACTAATCGCAGTATACTTTAAACCTGAACTCGAAGACTTCCATTTCCAGGAAGTGCGGGTAAATGTATGTTAAAAAAAGTTATTTTCAACGAACGGTTATTATCCTATGTAGGCGGCCAAAAGTATGAAAAAATTAACGAAAGGATAATAAAAAGACTTTATCCGGTTATTTGGAAGAAATCAGACACTTGCTCGCCTTATATTTGAAGGGCTTGATCGAAATTTTGTTTTTTGCACAAGATTTCAACACCTATTAAAATGCTCGTAAATTTGCCCCGGTTTACTATTTATTAACGGCACAAATAATATGATTAAACAACTATCCGTTTCCAATTATGCCTTAATGGATAACCTGGAAATCGATTTTCAGAAGGGATTGACATTAATTACCGGAGAAACCGGAGCTGGTAAATCCATATTACTGGGTGCATTAGGATTATTGGTAGGCCAGAGAGCCGATACCGGCATTCTGCAGGATAAAACAAAAAAATGTACAGTAGAAGCCCGTTTTGACTTGACAGGATTACAGCTGGAGCCTTTTTTTAAGCTGCACGATCTGGACTATGAACAAACGAGTACCGTAAGACGGGAACTGACTCCGGAAGGTAAAAGCAGGGCTTTTATTAATGATACCCCGGTTAATCTGAGTATTCTTAAAGAATTAGGCGAACAACTGATCGATATTCACTCTCAGCATCAAACACTTACCATACACGATTCAGCCTTTCAGCTTTCCGTTCTGGACAGCTTTTCGGATAATATCCCTTTATTAAAAACCTACCGTGCAGAGTATACTATATATAAGAGTCTTTTACGGGAGCTGTCGGCATTAAAAGAACGGGAAGCCGCTTCAAAAAGAGACATGGATTATTTTCAGTTTCAGTTTGACGAGCTTGAAAATGCCAATCTGAACCAGGTAAACCAACAGGAGCTGGAAAAGGAACGGGAACTGCTGAATAATGCAGAAATGATAAAATCTCAACTAGGAAAAGCATCGTATAGCTTAAAAGGAGGGGAGGAGAATCTCTTACTTTCTTTGGGAGAGATACGTTCCTCACTGGCCGGGATTGCAAAATTTAATACGGAAATAGCCGCCCTTTCGGAACGGCTCCAGATAAGCTTTATAGAACTGAAGGATATTGCCACGGAGTTGGAGGCTCTGGAAAGTGATTTATCCCTGGATCCGGGGCGTATGGAAGAGCTGGACACGATTCTGGATGCTCTTTACCGTCTTCTGCAAAAGCATCAGGTAGAAACAGTGGCGGAGCTGATCATAATCCGCGACGATCTATCGTCCAAACTCGAAGGTATCTCATCGCTGGAAACGGAAATACAAGCGGCAGAAAATGCCCTCCAGGTGCACCGGAATTCATTGACAAAACAAGCAGAGAAGCTGTCGGAAAGAAGAAAAAAAACAGCCCCTGCGTTGGAGAAAGAGTTGATGCAGCTGCTGGCTCAGCTTGGAATGCCTCATGCCGTATTGCAGGCTAAGTGCGAAAGATTGGAAGGTGATGTAGGTGAAAGCGGAACGGACCGTCTTAACTTTTTCTTTTCAGCCAATAAAGGAGGGGAACCCAAAGCTCTCAATAAGGTAGCATCCGGTGGAGAGCTTTCCCGGTTAATGTTGTGTATCAAATCGGTGCTTGCCGATCGCACTGCACTTCCTACTATTATTTTTGATGAGATAGACACGGGAGTATCCGGTGATGTAGCCGATAAAGTTGGAAAGATATTGGAGCAGATGGCCGGAACCATGCAGGTAGTGGCTATTACCCACTTGCCTCAGATAGCATCTAAAAACGGAAATCACATGTTTGTATATAAAGAGGTGAGAGGTGCGAAAACATTCTCTCAGATAAAAAAACTGGAAAAAGAAGAACGGGTGGAAGAGATTGCCAAAATGCTGAGCTCCGGAAAACCAACTCCTGCAGCAATGAAAAATGCAAAGGAACTTCTTCGTGCTGATTGATCGTGAGAAACATAGTATATTTGCAGGGTATCCTTCTTTTAAATTAAAATTAACAGACTCGTTATGATATTGAAAGGGAAAAAAGGAATTATTACCGGAGCATTGGATGCAAACTCAATCGCCTGGAAAGTTGCTCAAAAAGCCCATGCTCAGGGCGCTAAATTTGTGCTGACCAATGCACCTGTTGCCATGAGGATGGGAGAGATTAAAAAGCTGGCATCTGAAACAGGATCGGAGATTATCCCTGCCGATGCTACCAATATAGAGGAACTCACTAATTTATTCAGTAAATCACAGGAATGCCTGGGTGGGAAAATTGACTTTGTATTGCATTCCATTGGAATGTCACCTAATATCCGTAAGAATATCCCTTATACGGATCTTAACTATGATTATTACGCCAAGAGTATTGATATCTCTGCTTTTTCCCTTCATAAAATGCTGAGTGTTGCTCATAAAATGGATGCTATCAGTGAATGGGGATCTGTTGTAGCGCTCTCTTATATTGCTGCCCAGCGTACCTATCCTTTCTATACCGATATGGCCGATGCCAAAGCAACATTGGAATCGATTACCAGAAGTTTTGGTTACCATTATGGCCGGTTCCGGAAAGTAAGGATCAACACCATTTCTCAGTCGCCCACAAAAACAACAGCTGGAGGAGGAATCAAAGGATTTGATAATTTCTATCGGGTTGCTGATTCTATTTCCCCGCTTGGCAATGCGAGCGCAGAATCCTGTGCCGATTTTTGTGTCGCTCTTTTCTCCGATTTAACACGCATGGTTACCATGCAGAATCTGTACCATGATGGTGGCTATTCCAACACCGGAATAAGCATGGAGTTGATGGAAATGTTTGATAAAGGAATGGAAAAGTAATGAATGCGATTTGAAAATAAGCGCGCTTATATCACTCTTGTCCATACTTACCTGTTCTTCCGCCCTGGCTCAGGGCTCCGGAGATGAGGATGAATCAACTATAGCCATTCACAGTCCTTACAGGATGAGTATCGTTGCCAACGGACTCATTCCACACCCCATCAGCAACTCGGCTTTCCGCCGAAGCTTTGATGGTATTTATGATGCCACCCTCTCAGTAAACTTTGAAGTGTATAAAGGATTCAATGTAGGATTGATGGGCAAAAACTCGGGATTCCAGACTCCTGCCGACAAGATAGCCAGCCTTAATACAAAAGAGCAATATAATGTAGGCGGAGTTCGCCTCAGTTATGATTACTTTATCAATAAGATAGCTGTTTTTACTCCGGGTATTAATTTCGGGCAATGTTATATTCATGCCTATGAGATTATGCCTATAACCAGTTCGGCTAATGTGAATCCCAATGCACAAGGTACGTATATAGAGCCGGAACTAACCATGTCTTTTTATACCGAAGAGGATTTTGCCATCGGGTTTAATCTGAGTTATGAAATCGTCAATACCGTATTTAATCCTTATGCCTTGGCGTTGGAACAGCACGGTATTGTATTCACCCAATCCGATCTGAGCGGGGTAACGCAAAATATCAGTATTGGATTCCACTTCGTGTATTCTTTCTGGAAGAAAAAGAGAAAATAAGATTCCTTAAAACAAAAAAGCCCGTTTCATATCAGAAACGGGCTTTTTCGTTTTTAAGAATATAGTATCAGAATCCTTGTTTAGAAGATGCTTTTTGTTCTATCAGCAATCCTACACAACCACCGTCAACTGTTTGTGCGCTTTTTGCAGAAACTGTTTTTGAAGCTGTTTTCTTATTATCATTTCCGGATGCCTTGGAGCTTTTGTTTCCATCTCCGCCTGGAGCCGTAACGGTAACAATTACGCTACGGGTAGTGGCACAGGTAAATTCGATATGCTGAGATTGTTCGTCTGTTGCATTGTCATAAATTACTTCTCCTGTTTTTGCATCCTTGATGGACAGGCTCAGCTCTCCTTTTCCCAGCGCTTTCTCATTGCACAGGGTCATGGCATAGTCAAAATCCTTGAAAATGACGATTTTGATTTCGGATGACATGCCGGCTTCAAAGAGTCCGCTTTTAGACTGAGAGTTGTACACCCAGCCTTCGGAAGCTCCGGAACTGCAGGCTTTTTTGTGAAAGCCGGTACAAGACTGAGCAGACATCGTTCCAACTGATAAACAGATGGCGGAAGCGAGAATAATTAATCTGATTTTGTTCATGGGGTTCTTAAAATTAATTAATTCTGGGTCATCATTTTCCGGATTGCCATTGTTTTTTCTACGATGGCTTTGTACTGATCAGCTGTTACTGCAATACCGGTTGATCCGCCACCCAGAATTTTCTTTCCTTTTTTAACCGTAATAGCAGCAGGTCCTTTTGCATCTTCAATTTTATCGAATTCGGCTTTCAGGTTATCCAGTTGTTTAAGAACAGAAGCAACGTCCGGATCTTTTTCATATTTCTTCATGAAATCCATCAAATTCTCCAGGGTGTATTTTTGTTCAGCCACACGGGTAATAACAGGGCTGTCTTTTTTGTAAACAGGCTCCATGCTGGTAACCATGTAAATACTTTCTACCCATCCTCCGGCCATAACCATGGCTAAGGTATTACCACGGTCATTACTTTCCAGATGATCGAAGGTAGTAAAGTACAAATCGTTTGAAATATTGGCAAGTGAGTCCGGGTTGCTGATATTGTTGGAAATACGGGTAGCGGTTTGCTCATTGATGGCGGTAGAAATACCGATATCATCGCCCAGCTTTTTGATATTCACAAAATATTTCAGCGCTTCTGCTCCATGATTAAATGTGCTGCAAAAAAGCAAGTCGGCCGAATAGATTCCGAAGTTCAATGCTTTGGATTTATTGTCATTATATTTTTTCAGGTTCTCGGGGCTGTTCAACTGAGTCACATCATCCTTTGCTTTGTTGCCCAATTGCTTGATAAACGAAAACATTTCTCCAGGGGAAGGCACCTGTGAGTATTTCTGGACTTCTCCCGGTTTTTTTGCAGGTTCCTTTACCGCCGATGTATCAGCCATATTGTCTGCAGTCTCGCCGGCTGGTTTGTTTCCACAACCGCCACTGACTAATGCGGCAACCAGTGAAAAGGGAAGGAGTATTTTCCTGAAAGAAATGTTCATATTATATATTTTTTTTAATCTAAATAAGAATACTTATTTGCGAATACCTCGTCTTAAATTACTGGTAAAACAGAAAGCGCCGGATTCATACAATAAGGACTATAATGCGAGCAAAAATAGGATAATTTTTCTTTCCCCTCACTTTTTAACTAAAATACCTTACATGGTATGATATAAAAGCTATCCGGCCTCTTTATCCGTAATCATGCGGCTACTTATCCAAACCAGTCAAAAAGGTCTTTATCGCTTCTGTTGTCGACTCCTTCATTTGAATCTTTTCTTTCCAGTCGTTTTGTGTCACCACTTCTTTTGAAAAGAAGAACATCTTTCCGTCTTTAACCCCATAAGCCACCAATACAGCCTTCTTTCCTACCGGTATATGTGAAAATCCCAGGTCCTTTGTGCCTGGAAGCATATAAGCACCCATGACTGTTTTTTCATCTTTCAGGATTAAGCGGATAGCAACGTTATAAGACACGTTGGTTTTAACGGTCAATACTCCGTTATCCGGCTTTTTATCAATCCCTTCACAAGCTATCCAATGAAGCAGGGGGGTACTTAAGCTACAAGTACCACCTGCATCAACTTGTCCTGCCATAGCCGGATCATAAGGAAACCATCTGACCAATCCGTTGCCTTCTTGTCCTATATATAGTTTAGGATCGGCAGGGGCCAGACCAGAAGGTAATTTAAGGGTCAACTGTTTGCCTTTTTTTAGCCTCAGCTCTGTGCCTCCTGATGTTGCCCTCATCCATACAATCGCCCCGCAATGTGCCGGAAACTCTTCATTCATGGTCATGAGTCCGGCTGCAGCCATTTCTCCCGGATGAAGATATTCTTTCACCTCGAGTAACACGGAACCGCTGGCAGGTGCACCGGTTTTGAATTCAAATGAAAAAGCCGGAATGGATATCTCAATACCCTTGTTACCCTTAAATGTGCTTGCGACACCCGCACTAAACGAATAGGTCTCGTTTGCGGAATCAGACAATACCGGACTATCTGTTACCGTAAAATCCACCGCGGGTAATGCTTTATAAACTTCCAAATCATAAATAAGCAGATTCTTCATATCATCACTGATAAAGCCTTTAGCTTCTCTTCCGGGAGTTTTGACAACCTTGATATTGCCCGCAGGAAATCCTTCGGCAACAAAAAAATCAAAAAGCTCGAGCGATCGCTTTCTGTCCAGCTCATTGATCGCCGGTCTGTTCTTCGCATCATCATGGATAAGTACACGAAACACTATTTTATCGCCGGGACCCATACCGGAAATAGCATCGGAAATCAATACCACATTTTCATTACTCAGATGAAAACTGTCTACCGGAAAATATACGTTTCTGGCACCTTGAGAATATCCGAAAAAGGGAAAAAGCACCAAAGCAAAAAAGACTACAATCTGTTTCATCGGGAATAAGTCCATTGGATGGATTCAAATATATAACAAATTGTTTATCCTGTTAACGTTCAATAATTATCCCAATACATTGAAAATAAGGCATTCGGGTATTTATTTATGCGTTTCGTGTGGAAAATGAATTTGTCCTGCATCCATTAGGAAAGAAGAAAGGAATTAACACTTAAAACCCGCTGTCATGCCACAATCCGTATTTGAACGTATCAGCATTCCAAAACCCTGTCACGAGGATTGGAATAAAATGACTCCCGATCAGCAAGGAGCTTTTTGTAAAGTATGTAATAAATCGGTTCATGATTTCAGTCGCAAGAGCGCTGCAGAAGTGGAAGAGATCCTCCTGAAAGAAGAGGAGGGGAAGGTATGCGGACGTTTCAGCACCGAACAAATACCGGCTCCAAAGGATCTTGAAATTCCTTTTCATTTGTTACCTAAAAATATTTCTCCTTTCCGGGCATTTGCCCTGGCTGTATTTCTGGTATTCGGCACCGCACTCTTCGGTATTACCGATGCCTTTGGACAGGGGATTCAAGGACAGGTATGTATCCGCAAAACAGAACCCGAAGTGGTTACAACACCTAAATCTTTGAAAGGTGATGTGATGTATGTTCCGGAAAAGAAAGCCCCTGCGCCACAACCCCCATCAAATTGTAATATGACAAAGGGAGAAGTTGTGATTAAACATCCTGAAAAAAAGACGGTACCGGTAAAAGATCCTCCCAAAACAGATTATAAAACAATGGGGATGGTGGCATACCGGCCTCCTGTAAAAACAAACCAGGAGCCTACAATTTCAACGCCACCTGTTAAAAAAGATTCCTTGCCGGCTAAAGAACCGAAAGCGGTTCTGGTAAAGGAATCCTTTATAATGGGCAAAGCAAAAATCGAACCTCCCGTAAAAACACCACCGGCCCCATCAGCAGACACCATAAAGCTTCAGACAGTGGAAATAGTAGGTACACAAACACAATCCTATACCATGGGAGCGGTATCAGTTTGTTATACCAAAGTCGACGTGAAAGAGGATGTTCTTACTCCAATAGCAACTGAAACCAAAGATTCGTCCAAAGAAGTTATATCGGACCAGAACCTGACAAAAGGTGGAAAAGCCATCGATTGCTATCCCAATCCGAGCAATGGTGCCATGACCCTCCGGTATGATATCAAAAACCGCTGTGATGTGATGGGCGATGTATATGATATACACGGACAGCTTGTCAAACATCTCTTCAGTACAAAGAATCAGTATGAAGGGTCTTACCATGTGGGAGTGGATCTGTCCGATCTGGCAAACGGAACCTATATTATCTGGATGAAAATGGGTGCTGCAACCGAAAGTACCAGGGTTGTAATAAACAGATAATGTAAGGTTTTAAGCCCGGGCTTTTGTACATTTGTTATGTCATGACCATTGTACAAAAGCTGGGCTTCTTTATTCTTTTGTTTTTTATGCTGCCTGATATGCAGGCCCAGATGTTGCTTGGCTATTCACCCAATCCACATTCCAGAGATTCGGTAATCACCTTTTCTGCAGGTGGAGGTCTTGCCTATTCAACAGTCAATATGGGCATAGAACCCATAGGCGAAATCAAAAGAGGCTATAACGGGAGACTGGCAGTACGTTTTAAACGGAGACTCGGTCTGATCGGAGAATATACCTATCAGGTGCCACATGATGCTATTCCCGCCTGGGGAAACATATGGGCAAGCAATTATGATCTCAATCTGACCTATATGTACCTAACCGTAGGCCAATCAAAAACAAAATTTTACGGTATCATAGGAGCTTGTTATCAGCAATGGAAAGGAACTTATCTAGGGACTCCGGCTTTTGACAGGGACATATACGATTATCAAAGCGGAGTGTCCTATACTTTTAATTGGCTCAGCATGAATCTGGGTATGGGTTTTGAACGCTATTACAAATACTTTGGTGTTTTTGGAGAATTCAAATTCCGCTTCGGAAGGGATTATCTTTCCGATTCATTTTCCATCATGGATGCCTGTGTGACCCTCGGGGTCAAGAAAAATCTATTCACAATAGGTAATAACCCGGTGAAAGAACCCAACCTGCATCATAACCGCAAAAGAGGCATAAAACCGAAACAGTACCACTGGTTTTAAGCACTCTTTTAGACAGCCTGTCTAGGATCTTTACCGCTCATCAAGAAAACGCCCATACTTTTCTATTTCGTATATCTTTGATGCTTTAAACTCAAAAAAGCATGAAACGAATCACACACTTCGTAGCTGCTGTAACGATCTTATTTATATCGTCGGCAAAAGCGCAAACAAAGGGAGCAGCACCTGCTACTGATAACTCTCCGTTCAATTCCGCCACGTTCAGCGGACTTAGTCTCCGAAACGTAGGCCCTGCAGTGACCTCGGGCCGCATACTCGACATTGCCGTTAACCCGGAAAATCACAGCGAATACTACCTCGCCACAGCGGGCGGAGGCGTATGGAAAACAACCAATGCAGGGGTTACGTTTAACCCCATTTTTGACGATGAAGGATCTTTCTCCATCGGTTGTATCAGCATCGACCCGAACAATCCAAATGTAGTATGGGTAGGAACAGGAGAGAATAACAATCAACGAAGTGTTTCCTACGGAGATGGTATCTACAAATCGGAAAACGGAGGAAAGAATTTCAAAAATATGGGGTTGAAAACATCCGAGCATATCGGCATGATTGCAATTGATCCCCAGAACTCGGATATCGTTTATGTGGCTGCTTATGGTCCTTTATGGTCTGACGGTGGAGAACGGGGTATATACAAAACGATGGACGGAGGTAAGAACTGGAAGAAAATACTGAATGTAAGTGATCGTACCGGATTCAATGAGATACATATCGACCCGGCCAATCCTCAGATTCTGTATGCCTGTGCCCATCAACGCCGCCGGCATGAATGGACATATATAAGTGGCGGACCTGAATCAGCTTTATACAAAAGCAATGATGCAGGCGAAACCTGGGATAAAATAATGAATGGTCTTCCAACTGAAGACATAGGCCGTATAGGCCTGGCTATTTCGGATGTAAACCCCGATTACCTCTATGCGGTAGTGGAAACAGCAGGTGATAAGGGTGGCGTGTTCCGGTCAACCGACCGTGGAGCAAGCTGGGAAAAGCGCAATGGCATGTATACCGCCGGCAACTATTATTCGGAAATCATTGCCGACCCTGTTGACCTCCAAAAAATCTATGTACTCAATACCATCAACCAGGTTTCATTAGACGGAGGCAAGACCTTCGCCGCATTGGGTGAAAAAGACAAACACGTAGATAACCATGCACTTTGGATTGATCCGGTCGACAATCATCACTACCTCGCAGGATGTGACGGAGGATTGTATGAAAGTTTTGATGCGGCTCAAAACTGGAGCTATAAAGGAAACTTGCCTATCACCCAGTTTTATAAAGTGGCCCTCGATAACGCTACTCCTTTTTATAATATTTACGGAGGAACACAGGATAATAACAGCTTAGGTGGACCATCACGTACCATCAGTTCTTCCGGAATCATCAATGCCGACTGGTTCGTTACTACCGGAGGCGATGGATTCGAATCACAGGTAGATCCAAGGGATCCCAATATCGTGTATGCACAATCTCAATACGGAGGACTTGTTCGTTACGACCGTAAAAGCGGTGAAGCAACAGACATTCGTCCGGTTGATCCTCCCGGCGAAGAGCCCCTGCGCTGGAATTGGGATGCCCCTTTACAGGTGAGTGCCCATTCGGCTACCAGACTCTATTTTGCAGCAAATAAATTGTTCCGGACAGATGACAGAGGCAATAACTGGAAAGCGATAAGCCCCGATCTGACCAGACAGATAGACCGGAACAAATTACCGGTAATGGGCAAGGTATGGAGCATAGATGCCGTTGCTAAAAACCAAAGCACGTCCATTTACGGAAACATCATTTCTTTCAGTGAGTCTCCTATTAAAGAAGATCTCCTCTTTGTCGGTACAGATGACGGACTTATTCAGATCACATCCGATGGAGGCAAAAGCTGGACCAAGATTGATAAAGTAGGGGGAGTTCCCGAACATAGTTTTGTTGGATTTCTGCTGGCTTCCCAACATCAGGAAAATGTAGTTTATGCAGCATTTAATAACCACCGCATGGGCGATTTCAAACCCTATCTGTTTAAAAGCAGCGATGGTGGAAAAAGCTGGACCTCTATCAGTTCCAATTTACCGGAAAGGGGTTCAGTATACAGCATTGCTGAAGATTTTGTCAATCCCGATCTGCTGTTTGCCGGAACAGAATTCGGTCTCTTTTTCAGTATAGACGGAGGGAAAAAATGGATCCAGCTCAAAGGCGGATTACCAACGGTTCCTATTCGCGATCTGGCAATAAGCAAAAGAGAAAGCGATTTGGTCATGGCCACCTTTGGTCGCGGTTTTTATGTACTCGACGACTATTCTCCGCTTCGCTATCTTAAACCTGAAACATTGAATGAAACAGCTCATGTGTTTCCGATAAAAGATGCATTGATGTTTATGCAAAGCGCTCCTTACGGACACAGAGGCAAAGCTTTTCAGGGAGAAAGTTTTTATACGGCCGAAAATCCTCCTGTAGGAGCTGTATTTACCTATTATCTGAAAGAATCGCTGAAGACAAAAAAGCAGAAAAGACAAGAACTTGAAAAAGAAAAAGTCAAGAAGGGCGAACCTGTTGATTATCCTTCCTTTGATCAGATGAGAGAAGAGGATAATGAAGAAGCTCCTTATCTCCTGTTTACGGTAGCGGATGAAGGGGGCAGGGTAGTGCGTCGTATGAAAGCTCCGGCAAGCAAAGGGCTGAGTAGAATTGTATGGAACTTCCGTTACCCTACCACTGCACCTGCAGGCAATCCCGAGCCGGACTTGTCAAACCCGTATGCAGAACCTGATGAAGGACCTTTGGCATTACCCGGTAAATACACCGTGACTCTTTCCAAATACGAAGATGGTAAGTTTACGGACCTTGTTTCGCCTCAGACTTTCCAGGCCGTAGCACTCAATGCAGCCACACTCACGGCAACCGATAAAAAAGCGGTATTGGAATTCAGCCAGAAAGTGGCAGAGCTTCGTCGTGCGGTAGAAGGAGTGATCCTGTTTGAATCGGAAATGAAGACGAGGGTGTCACAGGTGAGAAAGGCTGTATTCAACTCCCCTCAAAGTAAGATGGATCTGGAGTCGCAGATCGTGGCAACAGATAAAAAATTAAAAGAGCTGGAAGTAAAACTAATCGGAGATGCCAGTGTGGCAAAACATGAATTCCCTACATCACCTTCCATATCGGATCGTATTGAAGGAGTGGTTTATGGAGTATGGAATGTAACATCGGCTCCTACCGGGACTCAGCTAGACTCATACAAAGCAGCAGCAAAAGGATTTGCAGACATCCTGAGCCAGATAAAATCGATTAACACCGATCTCATGAAGCTGGAAACTCAACTTGAAACCGATAAGGCTCCTTATACACAAGGACGTCTTCCCGAATGGCAGGATAAGTAAAGGAAGCAGAAAAAAGGAGGCGGGAGGCAGGTGCAGGAGGCAAACAAGTTTTGCTGCTTACTGCTCCTGCAGCTGCCTCCTTTTTACTGGGGTTTTGGTCCCGTATATTTCATACAAGGTATGCCCTGTGTAAAACAGGGTATATGAAAATTTAATGTCAGATCTTTCTTATCTGCCTTTTCAACCACAAGGGTGGTCAAACATTTCCCCCACCATTCTTTCAGACAGGCGTCATCCACAACCAGATATTTGGTGGCATATTTTTTACGATAAGCAACCGTATCAAGTGCCTTCACCTGGTCTTCTTCAATAACACAATAGGTTCCGGGTGACAGCATCACATGAAAATGACCGGCAGAATCGCTTACCGCTTCTTTCAGCGTTTTCATATCCACCGTATTCGCATCCCCTTTCCGGAAATAGATTTTTTTACCCGGAAAAGGGTGAGGGGCCTGCAATTTGGCAAGCAATTCATCGGGAGGTCTGGCTCCTCCGCAATAGGAGTGCGTTTGAGTAAGGGTACCGGAAACGGAATATTCGTGTTTATGTACCGGCTCATTCCCCGGTTTGCCTGCACCTCGTTGTTCATGACTAAGCAACAAAAACGGGACCAGCAAAACGGTATATAAAGGGCAGAAAGGACGCATAGTTCTTAATTTTAAGTATAAATGTAATGATTTACATGGTTTCAGACCGGATCGGTTTATTTGGGATATTGCTTCTGAATGTCCGAATAAATTAATATTTTTGATTGAAACGGCTTCCCATGTCCCAACGAAATGAAACAGATGTATTGTGCGAAGTAATAGACAATACACGCGAGCTCACGTTGTACTACCTCACCAAGCTCAAGGGCGTGGATCTTTATAAAACATTTACAGCCGGTACACAAAGCTTTAACAGCGCCTTTTGGGTGATGGGGCATCTGGTATGGGCTCAGGATTTCTTGTTACTCAAAGCCACCAACGGACCTGATCTGAATATTGATTGGCTCAAACGGTTCAGCATTGGTACCACTTTGCCCCCAAGAGAAGAATGTCCTCCTATAAAAACCTTGTTGGACAACATGAGAGAAGTACATGCCCAATCTGTCAGTCACCTGAAAACCCTCACAAAAGACGAGTTGAACGAACAGAATGCTATCAACCTAAAGTTCGGGGATGATCAAAGCAAACGCATTTGCGTGCATCATTGCATTCGTCATGAAGGAGTGCATATGGGGCATTTAAGCTGGATTGCTAAAATGCATGGGGTTAAATAAACAATCTGCTAACCCTTATTAAGTACTTTGAGTAGATTTTCAAGCTCTTTCACCTTACTCGGATATCCAAGCTTTTCGTAGGCGAGTATCAGATTCCGGAACACCCTCCGGATAATTTCCGAATTTTCACAAGGTTCATAATAATTCTCTTCCAGAGGCAATTTAAGCTGCTTCAAAAAGGCATCAATCTCCTTGCTGCTGAAAACAGCTCCTTTGCTGAAGGGGTTGATATAAAACAACACCTTTCCTTTACCATCATCTCCGTAAACCTGAAACGGATTTTCTTCGTCCACATAAGCAAGCACAAAATGTTCCGGCAGGTTAACTCCGTATATAGGGATATTAAGATCCTGGGCAATGATCAGATAAAGGATGGATAATGAAATCGGATTTCCTTTTTTCGATTCCAGTACATTATTGATATAGGAATTCTGAGGTGCATGATAGTTGGAGGTATTACCACTGAAACCATGAACTTCAAAAAGAATGTGATTCAACACCCTTACTTTTTCAAGTGCCGTGAGGTTGTTATTCAACTCCAGCCATACATCCTGCTTGATTTGCTCCAGCTGACGTATTACTTTTTTTTCATCCAGATCAGGATACTGATAGCGGGCCACCAGCATGATTCCTTTAAGTAAATTATCCTGGTCCCTCCGAACCCAGTTTTGAAGCTGGCCTTCAATATTGTCAAACTGAATTTTATGGATAATATTTTCTATGCGATGCTGGAGAACAGGGTCAAAGGAATTTTCCCAGGCGTGTTCCAGCAAAGGAATTACAGGATGACCGAGAGAAAGCAATTTAGCCTGAATTTCGTCATAGACGGATTCATCCGGGTCATCAAGCAAACTTATAAGTGCATTTAGTTCTTGTTCTTTCAACATGCAAAAGGAAACTTTCTATGCAAATTAAACGGGAATTATTGCATTTTGTTACTCCAGTCAGACCAAGATTTCAACAACCCATTGTCAGCCTGGACAGTACCAATTCAATCATTTGGTCCACTGTTACCTTATAATCCTTGCTGTATTTACCCGCCAGGCGGTTGGCAATGATGGCACACATGGTACAGGCTTCATGCCCAAGGTGTTTCGAGAGGCCGTATAAGGCCGATGTCTCCATTTCAAAATTGGTGATGCGGAGGCCTTCATGCTCAAAACTGGTAAAAGACTCATTCAAACCAGGTACTGCTAATGGGATACGAAGCACCCTACCCTGAGGCCCGTAAAAGCCTGGAGCAGTGGCAGTAATGCCTGTTTTATGTCCTTTTCCAAGTAATTCCAGCAGGTGATCGGAAGCCTTAACGATATAAGGAAAAGCCAGTTGCTTATTCCATCCCGTATGCCGGATAAATGCCTCCGAAACCTTATTTTCATTTATCTTATCCAGATTACCATAATAGTTCAGCAGGCCATCCATTCCAAGCCCATGGGAAGACACCAGGAAGCTATCGGTATCAATATCGGCCTGCAGGGAGCCGGATGTTCCCAAACGGATCAGATTCAAACTACGATGTTTCTCAAATGGAACTCTGTTTTTTAAATCGATATTCACTAACGCATCCAGTTCGTTAACGACAATATCTATATTATCAGTTCCTATACCAGTTGACAATACACTTATTCGCGTCCCCTTATAAATCCCGGTATGGGTGATAAATTCCCGGTTGCTCACTTCACATTCAATTTTTGAAAAATGACGGGAAACGCTCTTCACACGACCCGGATCTCCTACCAACAATACGGTATCAGCCAGCTGTGACGGTTGCAGACGAAGGTGAAAGATACTTCCATCGGGGTTTAGTATCAGTTCCGAATCAGGTATCTGATCCCGGGAAGCCGTTGCCTGTAAATTATCCTTTGATTTCATGGTGATAAGAGTTAATATTGTATTTTATAAAGAGTTTGCTCGTCTGCTGACGAAGATAGCAAAGGTAGAGAGAGAAAAGCTTGTTTTATTTTGATTTTTTATGGCGAAAACAGCTTCCCGAAAAGTATTAATAGCATTTGATTTCGAAGACCAGTCCCTCATTGCATTAAAGCAAGGGCTTAATTTCTGCCAGAAGATAGAGGCCGAAGTTATCCTGCTTCATGTTATTGAAGATACCGGTATTCTGGGCAAATATGTTACCGATAGCCAGTATACTTCCATCCGGGCCGACGTGGAGAAACGACTGGATGCCGTACTCAAAGACATCAAAAGCGAATACAAACAGCTCAAGACTGATAAAATGGTAGCCCGTGGCCGGGTATATGAAAAGATACTGGAAGTGGCCGAAATGCTGGATAGTCACTTTATTGTAATGGGTTGTAATGGCAAACCGAAGTCTAAATTCAAATTTATTGGATCCAATACCCTTCAGGTTGTACGTTCTTCAAAATGTCCTGTGCTTTCGGTGAAAGGAAAGCATCACCGCAAAGGATGTAAAAACATTGTATTACCGCTCGATCTGACCAAGGAAACAAGGGAGAAGGTTGGGAAAACAATTGAATTTGCCCGTCTTTATGGCGCTGCTGTCCGGGTTGTTTCTGTTATCTTTACAAAAGATGAATTTATTGTTAACAGGCTCACGCGTCAGCTTTCACAGGTAAAGACGTATCTTGAAAAGTCGAACATCGAATGTACTGCTGAAATAATAAAAGGCATTAAAGGGGAAGAGAGCCTCGCACAATGTATTGTAGATTACGCCGAAAAGGTAGAAGGCGATTTACTCCTGATGATGACACAACAGGAAGTTGATTTTACCGATTATTTTATCGGCTCATCTGCCCAGGAAATTATTCTCCGGGCCGAAATGCCGGTACTGAGTATAATTCCGGGGTCATACAAGGAGCCTTTGGCGTTGCCAAGCGGAAAAAAGTAATGATATAGATCAGCGCTCCTGCTAAGCATTCTCATAAAGGAGCATATGTAGTAGAAGTATTTTAGCTCACAAATTGTACTAACACCTATAAAAACAGATTATGAAAGACTTTCATGTAAATCGCATCCTGATTCCAACCGATTTTTCTGAGACAGGGTTATTAGCCATTGAACATGGCACTTTTATGGCCAAACTATTCCGTGCAGAACTTCACCTGCTACATGTTTTGGAAGTAAACGAATATAGTTTTGATATCCCTGAACCTATCCTTCGTTTTTCCAATCTGGAAGCTGTACAAGGTATTGCCGCAAAGAAAATGGAAGATACAGCTGAAGGCATCTATAAGGAATCTGGCATTAAACCAGTTGCCCTTTGTACAACAGGTAAAATTGCAAGAGAAGTAGTAGACTATGCAGATGAGAACAAGATCGATCTGATTATCATGGGTACACATGGAGCCAGCGGATTTGAAGAATATTTTATCGGAAGCAATGCACATAAAATTGTGAATCAGGCTAACTGCCCCGTCATCAGTGTTCAGACTCATGCCAAGAAATTAGGATTCACCAATATCGTACTTCCCATTGATGACGCCATTCATTCCCGTCAGAAAGTGGATTATGCCATTGAACTCGCTAAAAAATATACTTCTAAAATCCATATCCTTGGGTTGCTTGAAACAACAGAAGATAACGAGGAAGGTAAGTTCAATATAAAGATTGATGCTGTTGAAGAAGCTATTAAGAAAGCAGGTCTTCCACTTAGCCGCAAAATCATTAAAGGCGATCATCTGGCAGCCGAAGCGCTGAAATATTCAAAGGAAATCAATGCCGATCTGATTGTAATCATGACCGATCATGAATCCAAACTAACCGGAATGTATATGGGTCCTTTTGCAAAACAAATTGTAAACCATTCGCGTATTCCGGTTATGAGCATTCGTCCACACGAAGGATTGATGAGTTCCAATAACCCTGCAGGAAGTCCAAGCCTGAACGGTTAATCATTTTCAGCATAAATAAAAAGGAGCATCCAATCGGGTGCTCCTTTTATTTTAGGTCGGCTAGGTCTTACTTCATGACACTTCCAAAAACCTTTTTAAGGATA
Source organism: Bacteroidota bacterium (assembly GCA_013288325.1). Classification (GTDB taxonomy): domain Bacteria; phylum Bacteroidota; class Bacteroidia; order Palsa-965; family Palsa-965; genus Palsa-965. The sequence goes on along the minus strand of JABDCB010000014.1, from coordinate 17,093 downwards.
TCGGTTACCTGAGCTGCAGGATCTTTACGGATCTTCAGCTCTTCATCGGCAATAAGCAGAAACAATCCGTCAATGGCTTTCTTTGTTACATAATCACCCAAATCCGGGTTTTGTTTTTCCACAAAAGGAATCTTGTTATATGTTGTAACAATAGGGGTCCACGATTTGGTCAGCTCCACCTTATTAATGGCTTCGTCAACAATAGGGCGAAACTGTTTAATCAAATCAGCCGAGGTTTTATCTTTCAGATACTGGGTAGCTGCGTTATTGGCTCCTTTCAGGATACTGAATCCATCGGATACCGTCATCGATGTAATGGCATTCACAAAAACAGGAGCCGCTTTCTTGGCTGCCTCTTCTGCTGCCCGGTTCAGATTCATTTCAAATTTATCCACCTGATCCTTCATTCCCATTTCAATAACACGATCTTTCATCTTTTGTGCATCGGGAGGAAAGGGGATGAAAATTTTCGGATTCTTGTAAAATCCATCCACCTTGGAGGCTGCATCTCCTGAATTATTGGTTCCTACTTTTAAGGCTTCTTTCAATCCTTTTACCACATCTTCATTAGAAAGGGCAGAGGTGCTATCGCCTTTTTTACCTTCTACCTTATTCATCGCATCCTGGCCTTGCTTTTCTATTTTGTTCAGATTGAACTGTGCACCGGCATGAAAAGTGAAAAGGCCAAGCGCTAAGAGGGAGAAAATTATCTTTTTCATAGGTTAACAGATTTAGTCTGTGACGGGCAAATTACAAATATTCTGCCAAACTTTTTTCAGGTTTAACTTTTTGATGATCTTATGAACCCGGAAGGAGCCTGATAAGCTACCTGACAATCGGTTATAAACTCATTTACACGTGTTTAAGCAGCTGCCAGAGAACCCGTATCTTTGCTTAAAATTAATTCTAGGTTTATGTTAGCAGAGATCATCACGATAGGAGATGAGATTCTCATCGGCCAGATAGTGGATACCAATTCAGCCTGGATGGCTCAGGAACTGAACAAAATAGGCATTTTTGTTACCCAGATCAGCTCTGTATCCGATAAGAAGCAAAATATCCTCAAGGCTCTGGACGAAGCCCGTTCACGGGCCACCATTGTGTTGATGACCGGAGGACTGGGGCCAACCCGGGATGATATAACCAAGACAACCCTTTGTGAATATTTCGGCACCTCGCTGGTGTTTAATCCCGAAGTGTTTGAAGATGTTACCGCCATGTTTGCCCGTTATGGGAAAACAGTAAATGAAATAAACAAACTCCAGGCCCATATCCCTTCCAACTCAACCGCCCTCCGGAATAAGCAAGGCACCGCTCCCGGTATGTGGTTTGAAGACAAAGGAACTGTGTTTATTTCCATGCCCGGTGTACCGTATGAAATGAAAGGGATTATGGAATCAGAAGTCCTTCCCCGTTTGAAAAAACAATTCAAACTACCACATATCCTTCACCGTACCATTCTTACCCAAGGTATAGGAGAATCCGATCTTGCTGAAAAAATATCGGCATGGGAAGATAGTCTGGCAGCTTACAGTATTTCATTGGCTTACTTACCCTCGCCTTATAAGGTTCGCCTGAGGATGACACTTTCAGGACCGGATCTGTCGCTTTTGCAAAAACATCTGGCGGAAAAAGAAGCGGAGCTTCGGAAACTTATTGCTCCTTATATATTCGGAGCCGATGAGGAGAAGCTGGAAGAAATTGTTGGCACGGAATTACGCCGGCGTGGAGAAAAGCTGGGACTTGCAGAAAGCTGCACAGGAGGGTATATCTCTCATCTGATAACACGGGTTCCGGGATCATCCGACTATTATGAAGGATCGGTGATAACCTATTCCTATGAGCAGAAGGAAAACTTATTAGGAGTAAAAAAACAAACCCTTGAACAATTCGGTGCCGTAAGCAAGGAAGTAGTGGAAGAGATGGCATTGGGTGCACTCAGCAGGCTCAAAGTAAACCACTCCATTGCCGTTTCCGGTATTGCAGGCCCATCGGGAGGAACACCCGAAAAGCCGGTGGGAACGGTGTGGATAGCCGTTGCCTCGGGAGGTGCTGTGCAATCCCGTAAATTTCAATTTGGACATAACAGGGAGCGGAACATTGAAGTTTCAGCCGAAGCTGCACTTAATATGTTAAGAAAGATTCTTATTCCGGCCGAACAGCACGTTTAATCATTCGTTACCGGCAAATAATAAAAGGCCCACCACATGACTATTGAAATCCTTTTATCTTTGACCAGTTCCCTGAAACATGAAGACCGAAAAAAATAAAGTATACGAGCCCTTTTTCCTTGTCCTGGGAGCCATCGTCATTCTTCTGATCCTTTCTTTTGTTCCTTTTCACTTGCAGCTGGGACCTTTTGAAACAAGAAAAGTGAATATCCTTTCCGATATTTCCACATCTGCCGATTCTGTTATTGTTAAGCCTTATGAGGTTGTTAAAACAGCTGCCGACAGCACATCGGATAAAAAGGTAGCGGAAGAAGCACATCTGACTATTCCCATCGATCAATACCCTGGCATTCTTCAGTTCGGAACAGATAGCAGCGGAGGTCTTCATGCATTTTTTGCCGCGTTGAATAAGCTGGGCAAGGGCAAGAAAAAAGTACGGATCGCTTATTTCGGCGATTCGATGATAGAAGGTGATCTTATTACCCAGGATTTCAGAAGCCTTCTGCAAGACCGTTTCGGTGGGGATGGGGTAGGCTTTATGCCGGTAACGAGTATCGTAGCCGGGTTCCGTCAAAGCATCATCCATTCTTTTTCTCCCAACTGGAAAGATTTCACCTTGATGGATGCTGTGCCTGCCGAACATGGATTAGGTATCACCGGCCATACCTTTGTGCCTTATTCTTCCTCTTCCGAAGGTGATAGTACATCCAGTGGAAACGAAAGCTGGGTTAAGTATACGGCAGTAGGCAGGAAACACCTGAATCGTTTTGGTTCAGTCCGTTTGTTCTATGGACGCTCAGATGCAAAGAATTCGGTTTCTCTTAACGAAAGCAAATCCATCCAGCTGGATGGCACTGCAGCAGTAAACGAACTATGTCTGTGTCCAAAATCAGTACAGGGCCTCAAAGTAAGTTTCAATTGCGCCACTCCGCTCAATGTATATGGATTTTCGATGGAAGGTGACAGCGGTATCGTTCTGGATAATCTTTCTTTCCGGGGCAACTCGGGTATGCCGCTCACCAAAATGCCTTATGCTGTACTCTCCGGTCTTAACAAATACCTTCATTACGATCTGATCATACTTCACTACGGCGTTAATGTGGTGAATGATAAAGTAAGAGACTATTCCTGGTACGAACGGGGCATGACAGAAGTAGTTAAGCATCTTCAAAACTGTTTTCCCGGGGCTAGTATCCTCATCATAGGAGCGGGTGACAAATCAACCCGGATAGAGGGACAATATGTTACGGATCCTTCCATACCGGTGGTAATCGAATCACAACGAAGGGTGGCCAAAAGCACACATACCTCGTTCTGGAATTTTTATGAAGCCATGGGAGGAGAGGGTTCTATGATCAAATGGGTAAAGGGTGATACCGTATTTGCGAATACCGACTACACACATTTCAATTCAAAAGGGGCCCGAAAAGTGGGAAGTTTATTATATAATTATCTCGTCAGTGAATTCAAGAAAGATTCTAAGGTGCAATAAGTGGTTTTTTATTCCACTGCTCGTATTCATTTCTTTTAATTGCCTGCAAGCACAGGTTCCGGATATAGACTCTTTACTGAGACGTTACCCTTTTATCCGGTCCGATCTGAATATGGTTCATAACGATAGTCTTTCAATGAAGTCTTTTTATAAAAAACTGGCAGATCTCAAAAATGGTAAACGAACCCGTATCAATATCGTGCATATAGGCGACTCCCATATACAAGCCGATCTTTTTTCCGGCACCATACGACAGCTAATCCAGCTCGACTTTGGGAATGCCGGAAGAGGCTTTGTGTTTCCTTACCGCGTTGCCAAATCCAATGAACCCGCCAGCTACAAATCCACCAGCAATGTAAAATGGGAAAGCAAAAGAAATGTATTTCCCGATCAGCGTTTGCCGATAGGAGTAGGAGGGTTTACTATTGAGACGAGAGATACCAATGCAACCTTATCGCTGCTAGTCAAAAATCAGGGCAAGCTGGATTACAGTTTTAACCGGTTTACCTTGTTTCATGAAAAAGGTCTGGGCAATTTCAGCTATGTGGTATGCGACAGTCTGAATTGTAAAATAGGAAATATCGACGCACAGAAAACAGATAAAAGCCCTTATGCATCATCGGCCCTGTTCAGTACCCCCATGCACCAGTTGATGATACGTTGTGTAGGACAGGATTCTGGTTGTTCCAGAATATACGGCATGTTGCTTGAGAATGATAAACCAGGTGTACTTTATAGTATGATAGGCGTAAACGGTGCCGAGTTCCGCCACTTTAATATGAGTCAGCATTTTCAGGAACAACTCAGCTACCTGCAACCCGATCTCATCATCATTTCCATGGGTACCAACGAAGGCTTCGGAGGCACGTTTGATAAAGAGCTGTTTGAACGAAACATCGATACCCTTGTTTCCGGAATCAGGGCCCGGAATCCAAATGTGGAGATATTACTCACCACTCCCGGAGACTCGTTTCATAAATCAAGAAAAGGAAGGGTGAAGAATCCCAACATGACCATTGCCCGCAATACCGTTATCGATTATGCCGAAAACCATGGATGTGCCTGGTGGGACTTATATGATATCATGGGTGGATATGGTTCTATGGCCAAATGGTATCTCGCCCATCTGTCGGCGCGCGACCGGGTACATTTTTCAGGAACAGGCTATGTTATTCAGGGAGGCTTATTTTATAAAGCATTGAAAAAGGGATATAAACATTACTCCCACAGCTAAAGACTCAATAAATCACATCAAGTGCATATCGATTTCCATAAGCTGATTCAGTCTTTGGTTTATAACCCAAAGGATCCGTTGCTGTTCAACAGCGGTTTCTTTCTTTTCTTCTTTTTTGCATTTTTGCTTTTCTATCAGTTTGTTCACAAGCGTAAGCTTACCCGTGTACTGCTGTTCACCGTCTTTTCGCTCTTCTTCTTTTATAAAGCTTGCGGATTCTATTTCCTGCTTATTATTCTTTCAGCGGTGGTCGATTTTAATCTGTCCAATTGGATAGACCGCACTTCGGAGCCTTTTCGTAAAAAACTATTACTCGCATTCAGCGTCATCATTAATCTGGGGCTGTTGTTTTGGTTTAAATACACTGATTTCTTTATTCACATTATCAACGAAACTACAGGAGGAAGCATACAGCCGCTTCATCTGATCCTGCCAATCGGTATTTCCTTTTATACGTTCGAAAATCTGAGTTATACAATTGATGTATATCGGGGGCATTTCAAACCGGTTAAAAGTTTCTGGGATTATTGCTTCTTTCTTTCCTTTTTCCCCAAGCTTGTCATGGGTCCTATTGTAAGGGCATCCGATTTTATCCCTCAGATTCGTCAGGAAATTAATATCAGCCGGGAAGATATTGCAAAGGGGCTTTATCTTATTCTGGGCGGATTGTTCAAGAAAGCCGTTATTTCCGATTATATCTATGTGAATTATGTAGAGTATATTTTCAATGATCCTGCCCGGCATAGCGGCATCGAATGTCTTTTTGGTGTGTACGGCTATGCATTGGTTATCTATTGCGATTTCTCGGGCTATAGCGATATGGCCATCGGTATGGCCCGCTGGATGGGATTTCAGATACCTGTCAATTTCGATTCTCCTTACCAAAGCACCAGCATTACTGAGTTTTGGAGAAGATGGCATATCTCCCTTTCATCCTGGTTACGCGATTACCTTTATATACCGCTGGGTGGAAACCGCAAGGGTAAGTTTCGTCAATACCTCAATCTGTTTACCACCATGCTTCTCGGAGGCTTGTGGCATGGAGCCAGCTGGAACTTTATTGTATGGGGAGGGCTGCATGGAACAGCGCTGGCCTTTGATAAGATGAGAATGGAGCTTTTCGGAAAGGTTAAAAAGGTACGATCGGCCCTTTATCTCAATACCCAAAAGGTGATCGGCTTTATCATCACCTTCCATTTTGTCTGTTTTTGCTGGATCTTTTTCAAAGCCGATAGTTTTGAAAAAGCCGGTATTATCCTGCATCAGTTGTTTTACAATTTCGATGCTTCTGCCTTTCAACCCCTGGTATCCAATTATAAAACCGTTTTTGGCATGATGGCGCTTGCATTTATCCTGCATGCGATGCCTAAAAAAGCTGAATTATTCACTCAAATGGCGCTGGAAAAGCTTCCACTCATTGGCCGGGTAGTGGTTTTAGCCCTGGTTATCTGGATTGTAATACAAGTAGGTACTGCCGAACGGGTGATGCCAATTTATCTTCAGTTTTAGTGTTTTTTTGGCTATTTCAATAAAATTTTGTTTCTTTGCAACCCTGTTTTAGAATATTAAGAGCATTTAAAACGAATTACCATGTCGAAAATATGTGAACTAACCGGTAAAAAGGCCATTACAGGTCACCTTGTATCCTTTTCAAACCGTAAAACCAAGAGAAAATTCAATGTAAACCTGAAGGTGAAGACTTTCTTCATTCCTGAAACCGGCGAAACGATAACCCTTAAGGTATCTACTTCCGCTCTTCGGAATGTGACCAAGAACGGCATTTATGCCTGTCTGAAGGAAGCACGCGCAAAAGGTTATACTACGAAATAAAGACCCCTTTTTTCTGAAAAACGTTGTTACCTTCGTGTAGCAACGTTTTTCTTTTGTCCTTATGCATAGAAACCTACTTCTCTCCTTATTTCTTTTTATTGCCACCGCAAGCATAGGCCAATCGGATAAATTCAAATACGATACCGATCTGCTTACCAAAGAGTTTCATGCCTCCCGACGGGAAGCCCTGCGGGCGCTGATGCCCGATAGCAGCGTAGCTGTATTTTTTGCCAACCCGGAACGCAACCGCTCCAATGATGTAGATTATCAATACAGTCAGGATCCTGATTTCTATTACCTGAGCGGATACCCCGAACCCAATGCCGTATTGCTTGTGTTCAAAGAAAAGATCCAGATCGACAGCATTTTTACCAACGAACTCATCTTTGTTCAGGAACGTAATGCCTTTAGGGAAAGCTGGACAGGACGCAGGCTCGGTACCGACGGGGTTAAAAATATTCTCGGTTTCAAACATGCCTTGCTCAACGGTCAGTTTGCCGATATATCTATCGGCTTCGAACGCTTTCGTAAGATCTATTGTATAGAGCCGAAAGACGATATGCGCGATGATAAGAACGACAGGGGAGATCTTTTCAGCCTGGTAAAACACTACCGGACCAAGACCGCCAATTTAAAAACCAAGGACAGCTATAACCTGATCCAGCTTATGGCTGTGCTGAGAGAAGTAAAGACCCCGGAAGAAATGAAGTTGCTTCGCAAGGCTATCAATATTACCTGTGAATCGCATGCATCGCTCATGAAATCGCTTGATACCACTATGACCGAATACCAGGCCCAGGCCATTATCGAATATGGATTCAAAGTGAGGGGATCGGAATATCCCGGATATCCCAGTATTGTGGGTTCGGGAGAAAACAGCTGTATCCTTCATTACATTGAAAACAGAAGACACTGTCGTAACAATGATATTCTGGTACTGGATGCCGGAGCCGAATACCATGGTTATACAGCCGATGTAACACGGTCTTTGCCGGTAAACGGACATTTCAGCACCGAACAACGCCAGATCTATGATATTGTTTATGACGCCCAGATGGCCGGAATCAACGCTTGTTTGGAAGGCAACGAGTTTCGGGCCGCACACAAAGCCGCTTTTGCAGTCATATCCAAAAGAATGAAAGAGCTCGGTATTATAAAGAACGAAATAGAAGCTATGAAGTATTTTTTCCATGGCACTTCACATTATCTGGGTCTGGATGTACACGATGCCGGCTTATACGGGAAGCTAAAACCCGGAAATGTGATTACCGTGGAGCCCGGAATATATATACCGGAAGGATCAGATTGCGATAAAAAGTGGTGGAACATAGGGATCCGGATAGAAGATGATATCCTGATTACGACCGGAAAGCCAGAAAACCTGAGCGCTTCATTACCATCCAAGGCGGATGAAATAGAGAAGATAATGAAAGAAAAACGACTTTTTCCGCTTCCAGCAGTGGAAAAATGAGCGTATTCTTTGCTGGTACACAAAAAAAAACTACATTTGCAACCCGTTTTATATTATCCAACTGTACTCAGGAATACTAACTTTCTGAAAATCAGGGAATATAAACCGGTTAAATACCAATAGACATGGCAAAGAAAGGCAGCCGGATCCAAGTGATCCTCGAATGTACAGAACACAAGGAAAGCGGTAAACCAGGAACATCCCGGTATATCACTACCAAAAACAAAAAGAACGATCCTGACCGGATGGAACTGAAGAAATTCAATCCTATCCTGAAGAAAATGACTGTTCATAAAGAAATCAAATAATATCTCTGACCCATGGCAAAGAAAGTAGTTGCAACACTTAAGACCGGTGAAGGAAGACAGTTCACCCGTGTTATTAAAATGGTAAAATCACCAAAAGGTTCTTATTTCTTTAAGGAAGAAGTGGTTCATAACGACCATATCAAGGATTTCCTGGCTTCCAAATAACGTATATCAATGAACTGATTTAAAAGCTTCTCTTCCAAAAAAGAGAAGCTTTTATATTTATGATTTAAGAATTAAGATTTATGATTTGATTGTACTATAAGTATCTCCGGTCAAATCTTAATTCTTAAATCATAAATCTTAATTTCTTCTCATGGGCATTTTCAGCTTCTTCACCAAAGACAAAAAAGAAAAACTAGAAAAGGGGATTTTCATTACCCGTAAAAGTTTTTTCTCCAAGCTCAGCAGTGTTTTATTGGGCAAAGCCACGGTGGATGAAGAAGTACTTTCCGAACTCGAAGAAGTGCTGATCAGCTCCGATGTAGGTGTTGATACCAGCTTGCAGATTATAGACCGCATTCAGAAACGGGTAGCAAAACAACGAAAAGTAGGTACCGAAGAATTAAACGGAATACTCAGGGAAGAAATCGCTTCCTTATTACAGGAAAGCGGAAACCAGGACTCTACCGAGTTTACCATCCCCGAAGGCAAAAAGCCTTATGTGATTATGGTAGTAGGAGTAAACGGGGTAGGCAAAACAACCACCATCGGTAAGCTAAGCTGGCAATTCAAAAAAGCGGGCAAGTCGGTTATGATTGGTGCCGCCGATACCTTCCGTGCCGCTGCTGTGGATCAGATAAAAATATGGGGCGAACGGGTAGGGGTACCTGTTATATCCCAGGGTATGAATGCCGATCCGGCTTCTGTGGCCTTCGATACCCTTCAATCAGCCCTTTCAAAAGAGTCGGATATCGTTATCATTGATACCGCCGGTCGCCTGCACAACAAGGTAAACCTGATGAATGAGCTGAGCAAGATTAAAAAGGTCATGCAAAAGGTGGTTCCCGATGCTCCGCATGAAATACTCCTGGTGCTGGATGCTTCTACCGGACAAAATGCTATTAATCAATGTCGTGAATTTACTGCCGCTACCGATGTAAATGCATTGGCTCTCACCAAACTGGATGGTACTGCCAAAGGTGGAGTGGTGATAGGCATTTCCCATCAATTTAAAATACCCGTTAAATACATTGGTGTAGGCGAACAAATGGACGATCTGCAGGTATTCAACAAACACGAGTTTGTAGATTCCTTCTTTAACCAGTAACACTTCCTTTTCCCGAATATCTTTCCTGTAATACTACATTCCCGTCTTCTTCCATTGCTTGGAATGATTTCATGTATGAAAGCATGTTACGCATGTATCATGTGACGTTCAGCTATTGTAAACGGATTGTGTCTCAAAACGCTTGGAGTGTGTGCATCAAGTCTCGGACAAGATGCATCTATGCCTGGAGTATGTGCATCAAGTCTTGGACAGGATGCACTGATGCTTGGAGTATGTGCATCAAGTCTTGGACAGGATGCATCAATGCTTGGAGTATGTGCATCAAGTCTTGGACAGGATGCATTGATGCTTGGAGTACGTGCATCAAGTCTCGGACAGGATGCATTGATGCCTGGAGTATGTACATCAAATCTTGGACAGGATGCATTGATGCCTGGAGTATGTGCATCAAGTCTCGGACAGGATGTATCGATGCTTGGAGTATGTGCATCAAGTCTCGGACATGATGTATCGATGCTTGGAGTATGTGCATCAAGTCTCGCAAACTGTCCATCGATGCTTGGAGCAAGGACAAGCACTTAATTAATGGTTCTTTTGACAGAAGGTGCATACCCAACAACTCTTTTGTAATTAATTTTATCTTTACATCCTATATATGTCCATGAAGCTTCGTTTTCTTCTTCTTCTGTGTATTGGCATTTCTTTCCATACCCTTACAGCCCAGCGTAAGACTATTGCCGATTCCATTCTTAAGCTGAGCAATGCCGGTATCAGCGACTCGCTTCGTCTTAACCGGATGAATATGATTGGATGGAATCTGACTAATAATGATCCCACCCGGGCACGGGAATATGCCGAAAGATCCATTACACTGATTATGAAGATGATTAAGGCTCACCCTAAAAATGTGAAGCCTGTTATGATAGAGCTTGGTGTGGCCTATAACATACTCGGATCGGTAGCCTACAAAAATGCCGACTATCCCGGAGCATCGCGTTACTTCCTGAATGCATTGGCCATTTATGAACACGAACAGGACAAAGTGAGGATGGCCGTTATTTACAATAATGTAGGCAGTATTGATATTGTGATTCAAAATTATAAAGAAGGGGAACTATACATCAAAAAATCTATAGAGCTGCGCAAGGAGCTCAGCGCCGGCAAGCCGGATGATATGGAAGCCAAAAAAGCTCTTTCCAAAGCGTATAACAACATGGGCAGTTTATACGGCCAGCAGAATGAGTATGATAAGGCCATGCCATATTATCAGGATGCATTAAAACTGAAAGAAGAATCGGGTGATACCCGCGGAGCTGCACAAACACGGTGTAACATTGGTCTCATCTATCTGCATCGCAACAAGGAAAAAGAGGCCTACGACTGTTTTCAGTCTGCTTTAACCGTATTCCGTCAGGCCGAAGATCAGATTGGAGTTGTGCTGGCTTTGGAAAATACGGGGCTGGCCTGTGCCGCACTCAAAAAATACGATGAAGGCGTTGCTGCCCTGAACGAAGCACTGAAACTGGAAAAAGCATTGAATCTAAAAGAGGATGTGCAAGCTACCTACAACAGTTTTGCCGATCTGTATATGCAGAAAGGAGATTTTAAAACGGCAAACGACTACCTGGTAAAATTTATTCAGCTTAAAGACACCCTGCTGAATGACAAAATAAATAACCAAACATCCGAACTCCAGGAAAAATATAAAAGCACACAGAAACAGAATCAGATAGATCTGCTTCAGCAGCAGGAAAAAAACAAAGATCTTGCGGCCAGCCGTCAGCGCTTGTTTATCTATGCCATCGTTTTTGTATTGCTCATGATGGTGGTACTGGCCGTGGTGCTTTGGAACAGAAACAAACTCAAGCAAAAAGCCAATACCGAGCTGGGCCGAAAAAACGAACTGATAGAAGCCCAGAAAGCGGAAGTGGAACATCAGAAAGCCATTATCGAAGAAAGCCAGAAAGAGATTGTGGATTCCATTCAATATGCCCAACGGATACAACGGGCCGTAATCACTTCCGACTCCTATATCACCGGTTTTGTAAAAGACTTTTTTGCCCTTTATAAACCCAAAGCTATTGTGAGCGGAGATTTTTACTGGGCCCTTCACCAGAACAACAGGTTCTATCTGATTGTAGCCGATTGTACCGGTCATGGTGTTCCAGGAGCATTCATGAGCCTGCTCAATATCTCCATTTTGAATGAAGTGGTGATCGAGAAAAAGATAACCCGTCCCGATCTTATCCTGAACGAAGCCCGTAAGGATATCATCAAAGCCCTTAACCCGGGTGGAGTGGAAGATGCCAAAGACGGAATGGATTGTATCCTCTTTGCGCTTGATCTGGAAAAACGCACCCTGGAATATGCTTCGGCCAACAATAGTTTTTATCTGGTACGCAACAACGAGCTTACCCTTCATCAGGCTGATAAAATGCCCGTAGGCAAATCGCCCAAAGATCATGTTCCGTTTACATTGCAGCAATTACAATTGCAACAGGGAGATATTCTTTATCTGCTTACTGATGGACTTGCCGATCAGTTTGGAGGACCCAAAGGAAAGAAATTCAAATACAAACAGCTTCAGGAGCTGATCCAGCAACATAGCACTCTGCCTATGGAAGAGCAGAAAAAAGTTATAGAGGAGACGCTGGAGGTATGGAGAGGTAATCTGGAGCAGGTGGATGATATCCTGTTGATAGGGATAAGGATTTAAGATTTACGATTGGGAGGTTTGCTCCTAATAGCCATATTTCTCTCCCCAGCGTTTCTTTAAAAATTCTCTGATTTCCCTTTCCCTGGCATTGTTTCCGGGATCATAAAACTTTACTCCTTTCACAGCATCGGGAAGAAATTCCTGCAGCGCGAAATTGTTTTCGTAGGCATGGGCGTATTTGTATTCATCTCCATAGCCCAGTTCTTTCATCAGTTTGGTAGGCGCATTGCGGATAGGCAGGGGTACCGGTTGATTACCTGTTTGTCGTACCATCTCCAGCGCCTCTTCAATAGCTTTATAAGAAGCATTGCTTTTGGGAGAGGAGGCCAGATAAACCACCGCCTGAGAAAGGATGATACGTCCTTCGGGTAAGCCGATAATATTAACAGCCTGAAAAGCATTGTTGGCTATCACAAGCGCCGTTGGGTTGGCATTGCCTATATCTTCCGAAGCCAGGATAATCATACGCCGGGCTATAAACAAAGGATCTTCTCCACCTTCCAGCATACGAGCCAGCCAGTATACCGCTGCATTGGGATCGGAGCCCCGCATGGACTTGATAAAGGCAGAGATAATATCATAATGCTGCTCTCCGGCTTTATCATACAAAGCCAGATTTTGCTGCACATGCTCCAATACGAATGCATCGGTCAATGTTACATCTCCTTCCGGCGACGACTGAATCACCAGCTCCAGCACATTGAGCAGCTTGCGGGCATCGCCGCCGCTTAGACGAAGCAAGGCTTCGGTTTCCTGTAAGGTTATCTTACGTTTGCTGAGTTCTTTGTCTTTATGAATCGCATCCTCCAGCAGTTGCAACAGCTCTGCTTTATCAAGGTGTTTAAGCACATATACCTGGCAACGGGAAAGCAAGGCCGATATCACTTCAAAAGATGGATTCTCGGTAGTGGCACCTATAAGCGTCAGCTCACCTTTCTCCACAGCACCCAGCAAGCTGTCCTGCTGAGATTTGCTGAAACGGTGTATTTCATCAATAAAAAGAATCGGTTTGGCCACCCCAAACAACCCTTGTCCTTTGGCCTTCTCAATCACTTCTCGTATATCTTTCACCCCTGAATTGATGGCACTTAATGAATAAAAGGGGCGCTTGAGTGTTTGGGATATGATATAAGCTAATGTAGTTTTTCCTACTCCCGGAGGTCCCCAGAGAATAATAGAAGGGAGTATACCCGTTTCAATTGCTTTGCGCAATACGGCATCTTTACCCACCAAATGTTTCTGGCCTATATAGCCATCCAGTGAGGTAGGACGCATACGTTCAGCCAAAGGCCTTGAATCTGACATAGCCGAATTTTATACAAAGATAAAAAACCTTAAATTTGGAGTAAAACCACCCTACTATGAAGATAACGCTACATGCTGTCCGTCATTTCCTGTTTCTCACGCTCTTTATCGCCTTTTCTTTTCCGGCTATGGCTCAAAAAGGTAAGAAGAATGATAAACTGGAAAAAAGAAAGTTTGATGTGGAGATAAAAGAAACTACGATGGAAGGAAAGAAGTACGAGAAGACCGAAATGGAATTCAGTGCCAAGGAAGTGATATGCGACTATTTCGAAAGCAAATTCAAAATCCAGACCATCCATTACAAAACCTTAACCGACAGTTCCTATACCGATGAAGGGGAGCAACTCAAGTTCTTTAAGGTAAAAGGCAATGAAAAAGGCCAGAAAGCCGATGAAGAATGGGTAATAGAAACAGAAGTGAAGGGAAAGGAAATTACCGGCACCATTTCGTTGATGAAAGGCGATAAGGCAAAACGTACCTGGGAATTTGAAGGGACACAGAAAAACTGATCTGTTTTTTATCAACATCCTGCGTTTGATTACTCCTGAGGCTAAAACCGGCTTTTCTGTGTATTTTTGATGCCTGATGAGCCAAACTTCCTCCCATAAACGCCCTCTCATATTAATAACCAATGACGACGGCATTACTGCCCCTGGTATTACCATGCTGGCAACAATCATGAAAGAATTAGGCGATGTGGTGGTGATAGCACCCGATAAGCCTCAGAGTGGAATGGGACATGCCATAACCATCAACTCCACTTTACGCATACAGAAAACAAATTTTCACAATGCCCTGGAAGAATACAGTTGTTCCGGAACACCGGTTGATTGTGTGAAGATGGCGGTGAATAAAATACTGAAACGCAAACCTGATCTGTGTGTATCGGGAATCAATCACGGTTCCAACTATTCCATCAATGTACTTTATTCCGGCACCATGTCGGCTGCTGTGGAAGGTGCGCTGGAAAGCATCCCATCTATCGGATTCTCGTTATGCAACCACGATCTGAATGCCAATTTTGAACCGGCCCGGGAATACATCAAAAACATTGCCCAGAAGATCTTGAAAGAAGGACTGCCCGAAGGCGTCTGTCTGAATGTAAACATACCCGATGTTCCCAGAGAAGAAATAAAAGGAGTCAAGCTTTGCCGTCAGGCTAAAGCCAACTGGATTGAAGAGCTGGATGAACGTACCGACCCCAGCGGAAAACCCTATTACTGGCTCACCGGCAAGTTCGACAATTTTGAAAAAGGAGAACCCGATACCGATGTATGGGCATTGGAAAGCAATTTTATATCCATTGTGCCCGTTCAGTTTGATATGACCGCCTACAAGGTAATGAAACAGTTAAAAATGCTGGAAGTATGAAAAAAAGGTTCGACAACCTTTATCTCGGTCTCGGCGTGGGTATGCTGGTGCCTGTACTCGCTTATTTTGCTTACTACCTGTATGCATTCCGGTTTATGTCGCTGAAAACATTTATCGGACACCAAACTTATAACAGTGTATTGCTTGATAATTTCAAACGCTGTCTGATTGCCAACCTGCTTCCTTTTTTCGGTTTTATTTATACCGAAAGGATGAAATCAGCTCAGGGTGTTTTGCTTTCCATGTTTATCTATGGCGGGGTCATTGCTTATTTTGTTTTTATCGCCTGAACAATGAAATACTATATCGTAGCCGGTGAAGCTTCCGGAGATTTACATGCCTCCAACCTGATGCGGGAAATCCGTCAGCGGGATAAGGATGCCGACTTCCGTTGCTGGGGAGGTGATCTGATGCAGGCTCAGGGCGGAACCATTGTAAAGCATTACCGCGATCTCGCCTTTATGGGTTTCACCGAGGTCCTTGCCAACATCCGCACCATCCTTAACAACATTGCATTTTGTAAAAAAGACATTATGGAATGGAAACCGGATGTGGTGATCCTGGTCGACTATCCCGGTTTCAATCTCCGTATTGCCGAATATGTAAAAGCACAGGGAATAAAAGTGTTTTATTATATCTCTCCGGCTATCTGGGCCTGGAAGCAAAGCCGCGTTCATAAAATAAAACGATCGGTAGACCGGATGTTTACCATCCTGCCTTTCGAAAAAGAATTCTACAGCCGTTTTCAGATGGATGTTGATTTTGTGGGACATCCCTTGCTGGATGCATTGGCTCATAGCAAAGAGAATGAGCTGAGTCTTACTTCCGACAAACCGCTTATCGCCTTGCTTCCAGGAAGCCGAAAACAGGAAATAGCACATATGCTTCCGCTTATGCTGGAAACAAGCAAGGCATTTCCTCAGTATCAGTTTTTAGTGGCAGGAGCCCCTTCCTTATCACCCGCATATTATGAAACCTTTCTGAAAGGATCGGATGTAAAGGTGGTATATGGTCAAACATACGGAGTGCTGCGCAAAGCTTATGCCGCCCTCGTCACCTCCGGTACGGCTACACTGGAAACAGCTTTGTTTCGCGTACCTGAAGTAGTATGCTACAAAGGAGGTAAGATCTCTTATCAGATAGCACGCAGGCTTGTCAAAGTAAAATACATATCCCTCGTCAATCTGATCATGGATCGGGAAGTGGTAAAGGAACTGATACAAGACGAGTTTAATGCCGAAACCCTCAAAGCTGAGTTGACTAAGATCACAAGCAATACTACCTTCAGAGAACAGCAGCTGAAAGGCCTGGATGAGCTGAAAGAGGTACTAGGAGGCCCAGGAGCTTCCGCCCGCCTGGCAGAACAGATGATACGATATCTCAATCCCGTACATGCGTAAATACCATTTCCTTTTCCTTGTTTTGCTGCTTCGGGCCATGTCCGGAACCGCTTCTCCGGTGGATATTGGATTGTATACGGATTGTAAGCCTCAGGACTTAATGATTTCTATCTCTGCCGGCAAATACCTGCTCAAAGGCGATGGAAAGATTATCAGCGATACTCTTTCGGCCAGCATACTCGAATTCCGCAAACAAGGGGACTCTATCTGGGTAAAGACACTGGAACGTTCTCTGGGTCGCTATCGGAATCTGTCACTTACCGCCATTGCACCCGGAAGCAGCTTTAAGCTTCGTATGATTGCTCCAGCCATGGCCCTCCGTTTTTTTGAAGACGATTTGTTTCTTAAAAGCGGTCCCGATCAGATCCGTCTGATCAATCACCTGGATATTGAGAAATATGTAGCCGGTGTGGTAGAGGCTGAATCGGGGACTATTGCCGAAGAAGAATTTTATAAAGTACAATCTATCCTGTGCCGTACGTATGCACTGGCCAATTTAGGAAAACATGCAGGAGAAGGATTTAATCTTTGCGACAAAGTGCATTGTCAGGTTTTCCGTGGCAA
>JABDCB010000013.1:28643-58203 GCA_013288325.1 Bacteroidota bacterium | reverse complement strand
AACAACTGTTAACATCAGTTGTTGTACAGGTCCATGTTCCGGCAGTCAGGTTGTTAACGTCGTTTGTTCCATTACCTGTAGGATTACCGGGTGTCCAACTATATACGTAAGCTGGGGTTCCTCCGGCGGCTGTGACTGATAAAGCTCCGTGGGAGCCTCCATTACAGGAAATGTTAGTCTGACTGTTAAGTGCTATTGTTATTGCCGAATTGACAGTAAGCGTTGCGGTAGCACTGATTGCCGGAGGCGTACAGGTTCCGCTTACAACACATTGGTACAGATATCCATTCATGGTTACCGTGGCAGCCGTAATATTTAAGGTAGCCGTGGTAGCATTGCTATATACACCGGCATTGAGTACGTTGTTAAACCCGCTTCCTGTGTTCACCTGCCATTGGTAGGTAAGCCCAGTACCGGTAGCAGCTACCGTAAAAGAAGTGTTTGCACCCACGCATATAATTTTACTTACCGGGCTGGTTGTAATAGCCGGTGAAGGGGTAATGGTTATTGTAGGAGTAATGGCCATCTGAGTTGAACAGGAGGAGCAATTGGCTACCCCGTTTACCCAAGCCGTGTTTTTGTTTATGTTGGTCAGTGTACCGGTATTGTCTCCACCTGCCACATCGGTAACAGTGGAACTTCCTGTTCCGTCTTCAAATTTATAATCGAGCAATAAGCCGGTTTCGGTTCCTACCAGACAACTGTTCATATTGGTAGCAATCTGTGTGGCAGTATTGGCTGTGTTCCATATTCTTACTTCGTCCAGGGATCCTAAAAAATCCTGACCATAACTCTGAGAGTATCCTATCCATAAAGCATCGACTGATCCGGCGGCATTGTTTGTAAAAGTTGCACCGGCATCAGCCACTCCGTTAATATATAAAGTACACACAGAGCCGTTCCATACCGCAGCTACATGGGTCCATGTTCCGGCAGTAATCGAGACACTGCTGGTATAGGTTTTGAAAGAAGCGTTTCCGGGTGTAGGCCATATTTCTGCACAGAGCTTTCCTCCGTTAAAGTATAAGTTGTAATCACTTGATTTACGGATAATGGAACGTACTGCTGCATAATTGGTCGGGTTGGCCCATGCTTCCATGGTAAAAGTACTTGCTCCCAGAGAAGATAGTGCCGTGGTGTTGGCAACAGCAATATATTGGTTGGTGCCGCCAAAACTCATACCGGTAGTTACACTTTCGGCATAGACATTATAGGTGGTTGTGGAAGAAATAGTTCCGGTATTGAAAGACAATCCAGCTCCTGTTCCTGCAACCGGACCTGCGATAACAGCATTTCCGGTATTGTTACGCAAATAATAGTTTGTGTTGGTCTGGGAAGAAGCAGTGGTGACCGTCGTGCTCATTCCGGAACACCCTCCGGCAAGTATAGCCGCTACTGTTTGATTACTTATTGTAGGACGAACAGTAACAGTAGGTGTTGCAGTGAGGGTTGTACTGGTGATAGGGGCACAGGTATTGGTAGCTCCGGCTACCCAGGCAGGGATGGTTGTTCCTGCAAGGGTTCCTGTATTATTATTGCCCGTAGCATCTGCAGTGGTAGTGCCGGCGCCTTCTTCCATGCGGTAATATGAAACCAGACCGGCTTCATTACCCATCAGACAGTTGTTCATGTTGGCCGTAAGCTGTGCTCCGGTTCGGGCTACATTCCAGATACGGACTTCATCGATAGATCCCGGTAAATATTCCGTGCTATTCGTTACCCCAATGGTAAAGTTGTTCGCATTCGGAACGGCATGAAGGGTGCCTGGACTGTCGCTTCCTACACTGGCTCCATCAAGATATAGTGTCCGGGTTGTACCGTCGAAGGTGGCCGCTACGTGGTGCCAGCTTCCATTCGTGAGGGTAGGAGTGCTTGCATACAAATCATTTCCCCACCAGTAATTGACGATTTTGCCAGCCGGATCTATGCGTAAAGCATTCGCTTGGTTGTTCACGGAGTATGCACCCCAGCCTGCAATGCCATAGGTTCCGAAAGCGGAAACCTTCACCCAGGCTTCAATTGTATAGTTGCTGTTTCCTACCGGTATGTTCGCAGGTGACGCCGTTGATACATAAGCCGTGGTTCCGTTAAAGCTCAAACCTTTTCCTGTACCCGTGCTGATTCCTTCGGCCAGTACATTATAGGTAGTAGTGGAAGAAACGGTTCCGGCAGGGAGTGTAATGGTAGATCCTGTTCCGCTTACCGGACCGGCTATATAAGTGTTTCCGGTATTATTACGAAGGGTATAGGTAACACTGCCCTGAGAAGGTGCAACAGAAACAGTGGCTGTGCCTGATCCGCAAACAGCATCCGGTGCCACCGTAACAGCTTCATCCGTTAAAGCACCGCTGACAGTAGCTATAACAGCAGTACGACTTGCACTGACACAAGTCCCATTGGTTATATCTACATAATACGTGGTGGTAGCGGCAATGCTTGGAGTGGTGAACGTACTTCCGGTACCCAAACTGGCACCACCGGTGGCAGCTGCATACCAGTTAATGGTTCCTCCGGATGAGGTTGCTCCCAATACTACAGTACCCGTTCCATATCGGGAACCGGGTGTTGTGGATGTAAAGGACGTGGCAGCAAATGGTGCACAGGTATTTCCTGTGGTTACTCCGCCCGGAGCTATCCAGTTGGATGTTGCACCGGTTAAGGTGAACGCATGAAGTGTTCCGGTAAGGCCATTTCCACTCACATCGGTAAGGGAGGTTAATCCGGTATTGGTTCCGGAGGCTGTACCCTGGTTAAAATGGTAATTGGCAACAAGACCCGTGGCAGTAGTTGCTATTTCACAGCTCATATTATTCTGGATCTCGCCCTGACAAAGGGATCTTTTCCAGATGCGTACTTCATCAATATTTCCGGTAAAATAAGAGGTATTGGTTCTTTCTACACCAATCAGCTGTAATGCGCTGATGTTCGTGACAGTCACCCATCCTATAACCGCGTTTGTTACAGTTGCTTCCGCATTCCCGTCTACACTCAATACGATGGTGGTGGTAGTCCGGTTTACACTGGCCGAAAGATGGTGCCAGTTACCATCGTCAAGCAAGCTTGTTCCCTGAAGTCCGTTAGCTACGCCTAAATTGGTAGTACCATCACCTATTTCCATTGCAATTTTATTCCCCACCAGGACAAGCTGATATCCGCTATTGGTGCTGCTGCCGGCTTTGACAACAATACCGGCATAATTGGGTTGTGAAACAGAAGTTTTAATATCTGCTTCTATTGTAAAATCGCTGGATCCGAAATCAAGGTTTGCATTATCCGGAACAGATACATAGTTGAGGGATGCTGCGTTAAAATTCAATGCAGCTGCAGGTGCCCCGGCAACTGTTATGGTATAAGAATTATCTCCTGTACCCGTAACGCTACTCTTGTCCGCCCGGACACGGTAATAATAAGTAGTTCCGGCCGTAAGACCCGTAACAGGGTATGTGGTTACGGTACCAACATTTAGTCCGTTATAACCGGCTACAAAAGAGGTAAATGTAGAACTGATAGAAACATCCAGCAGGTAATTGGTAACAGTACCCAAAGCAGGCGCTGTCCAGTTGGCATTAAAACCGATACCGGTAATGTTGGTAGCAGCAGTTGCGGTAGGTACAGCCAGGGCATAACTCTCTACCCAGTTGGAGGCCGTGCCGGTAAGTGTAAATCCAATTAACGTTCCATTATTTCCTCCGGTGCCTTGGTCATAAAGTGTAGTGAGCCCGGTGTTTGTTCCTCCCGCAATGCCCATGTCAAAATTATAATAGGATACCAGATTAGCAGGCAGGGAAGACGTGGTGCTGAGCATATCAGATTTTATCTGAGTTTGAGTAAGATCTGTATTATACATTCTCACTTCGTCAATTTTACCCGGGAAATAATACGTAGGTGCTCCACTAAAATTTCCTATCCATACTGGAAGTGTTGAACTTACATTGGCTGCATTGGTTTGGGTGGCTTCTGCATTGCCATCTACATAAAGTACAACAGAGGTGCCATAGCGTGTAACGGCAATATGGTGCCAGTGACCGTCGGCAATATTGGTTACACCGTTTATTTGTGCCAGGTTACCTAATACTACAGCTGCCACCTGATTGGAGATACCAAGCCAGAAACCGTTGGTTCCATCCCAGCTTCCCAATACTACATAGTTAGCTCCGGATGGTACGCTTGTATTGATCCAGGCCTCATAAGTCAGATTTCCGGTACCAAACTGAAGATTCGTATTCACAGGGATATTCACATAGTTGGTTGTTCCGTTAAAAACAAGTGCATTGCCCGGAGGGCTCTGGTACGTGAATCCGGTAAGTGTAGCTGTATTATAAGGAGTGGTGACACTTACGGTGCCGGTTGATCCGGCTGCCACAACTGCAGTGATTGTTGTAGCAGAAACCACCGTGAATGAAGCAGCCGGAGTTCCTCCAAAACTAACTGCTGTGGCTCCGCTCAGATTGGTGCCGGTTATGGTTACTAAATCACCGGTACCGGCCGAACTTGGGCTAATACTGGTAATAGAACTGGCAAAGAAAGCCTGTTGGTTTTGCTCCAGGGTTTGACGGTTAATGGTTGAGAGCGGGGTCGTGAATATGATAACTTCTGAAAGACTCCCTAAATAATAACTTCCATTATCAGCACCGAGATAACCCGGTGAGATAGACTGCGTGAAAAGAGTTCCGAGCCCTGAGGCGTTTACCGTGCCGTTTCTCGATTCTGTAATAGAAGTTCCCTGACCTGTCCAGGTAGCATTTAAGGCATAGGTTGTACCGGCCGAAACAGGTCCAAGTGTCAGGTTGGAAGGGGAAGAAGTTCCGTACAATCCAAAACCACCTACACTGTTTAAAGGGCCGAAACCAGGACCGGCACTGCTCCCATTTTCCCAGGACAGAATGGCATTGAAATTGTTTTGTAACGCGGATTGAGTTTCTACGACTGAAAAAGAACCCTGTAAATCGAGTGCACTTGATGCAATTGGAATGGACATATATTGATTGGCTCCATTGAAATTGATGGTAGCTTTTCCTTTAATGGTATTGAGAACACCTGCATTCACAATAATTGGCTGAATAAAGGACGTCGCCTGGGTCATAATAAATCCGTTGCCACTCTGGTCGTACCAGATAGAAACCGAAACCGAGGCAGCATTATAGAAATCAGCAAACGAAGTAGTGCTGCCTACCGTCAGGGTTGACGAACCTACCGATGTTATCGTTACCGTGCTGTTGGCGCTGACATTACCTGTTGCATCGAAAGACACATCTGCTTCAGCTGCGTCAGCGCTACGGTGCACGCGTATGGCCGGTCCTGCATAAGTGCTGCTTAACTGACGAACCGAATAAGCCCCCATAGAAGTGGTCGTTGCCAGTCCGGCTTTGTCCAGGTTATTGAGAGCAGATACAGCAGTTGGAAAAAAGGCCAGACAAATGGCCATAGTCAATACCAAAACAGATTGTTGTAATTTGTTTTTCATACAAGCACGATTATAAAAGATGGAAGAGTGGAAACGCGTGTAATTCAACTTCATTAAATCCTTATTACACTACGTTAAATGAAAACCTGCTTTAAGCAGGAATGTCTGAGTGGCGGCAAAGCTAGACCAATTTTCAACTTGGCACCGGAAAAACATGACTTTGGTCACAAAATGTTAATAGTATGACACGATAAGATAGGCTTTAGACTTAAACATATCAGCAGGCAGTATCACAAAGTGTAAGAAGAGCTGGATGATTTCAGGGAAAGGAAATTCAGGAACACAAAAAAGCCCCCGACATTTTGTCTGGGGGCCTCACTTTATTCGTCGGAAATCAGTCTTCAGCGTTGCATGATCAGTCTCCCTGTTCCGATTATGACCTGATCTCTTATAATACGATAGATATAAACGCCTTCTCCTATTTCATCGTGATGAAGCGTGGTGGTGGTACCGGTAATCCGGAACGTTTTTACTTGTTGCTCAAGCATGTCATACAGATAAAGTTCGGTATGATCTCCGGTATTGCTCATTTCCAATGTTACATCGTTCAGGGATGGGTTCGGATAAAGCTTCAGTATTTCTGCACCGGCCAGATTGTTAAGTCCGGTGATGGTGAATGAATAAGAAGCGGAAATAGCGGAACATCCGAAACTATTTGTTTCCATCACCGTGTAATTTCCGGCAGACAGTGCAGTATAGGTCTGCGAGCTAGCACCGGCAATCGGGTTTCCTTCGAAATACCACTGATAGGAAGATGCCGAACCCGAAGCAGTTAATACATTTCCGGAAGCAGTGATCACCGGTGTTGTTGGATCAGGATTCAGATTCAGGGTGATGGTATTTGATCCCGGGCAACCGGAAATATCATTCCCTGTTACAGTGTAGGTGATACCCGCGCTGACAGTTGCAATAACCTGGGTGCCTGCAGAAGTATTCAATCCTGCAGATGGGGACCAGGTATAGGAAACCACTCCGGACGCATTCAGGGTATCGGCACCACCGTTACACGCACCGCTGCTGGTGGATGTAACGCTGATAACCACCGGTGCAGGTTGAGAAATGGTAACGGTTGCGTTGGTTGAACAACCGTTGGCATCCAGGATGATACAGGTAGCGTTGCCTGCAGAGAGGCCTCCTTCAACCGGAGCGCTGTCGCCCGATGGCCAGCTATAGGTATAACTTGCTGAACCTCCGCTTACCGTTACTGTTGCGGAGCCGTCGCTCAATCCGTTACAGCTTACATTGGTTTGTGCACTGATTGCGGCACTTAACAGGCCAGGTTCGGCAATGGTAACCATAACGTTGGCATTGCAACCGTTTGCATCCGTAACAGTACAGGTAGTGGTTCCGGGGCTAAGACTGGTGATGTTGGCAGTTGTATTGCCGGAAGTCCAGCTATAGGTATAGGCTGCAGTTCCTCCGCTTACAACAGCTGTTGCCGTTCCGTTACCAAGTCCCTGGCAGGTTACATCTGTCTGTTGACTGGTAACTTCAAGTGCTGAATTTGGCTGAAGGATAATCGCACTGGTTGTTCCTATACAGCCATTTGCGTCGGTTACCTGACAGGTATACGTACCGGCTGTTAAACCTGAAGCAGCAGCTCCGTTTCCACCCGCTGGTAGCCAGCTATATGTGTAGGTTCCGTTTCCTCCGCTTGCACTGATGGTTGCAGTTCCGGTATTATTACCAAAACACAATACATCAGATGTGGATGTTACCGTTACAGCAGGACCATTGCTGTTCGGAACTGAAATACTGGCTATGCTCGAACAAGCATTTGCATCCTGAATAGTGCAGGAGTATGGTCCCGAAGGAACATTGGAGATATCGAAAATATTTCCGTTCACCGGCGACCAGGAATAGGTGAATGTGCCGGTACCGCCTGAAGCCATAACGCTGGCCGATCCGTTGCTTTGACCGCAAGTGGCAGGCACTACCGAAGAAGTATAAGAGATGGCGGAAGGTTCAACCAGCGTGACTGTGATAGAAGTGTTACAGGCATTCGCGTCGGTGACGGTGCAGGTATAAACTCCGGCAGTTAATCCGCTGGCTGTTGCATTTGTTCCACCTGCTGGAGCCCATGCATAAGTAAGTGCTCCCGTACCTCCTGAAGCATTTACAGTAGCTGAGCCTGTGGAGGCGCCGTTACAATTGATATCGGTCTGGGAGCTGAGAGCAGTGACAATAGCAGCCGGTTCTATAATAGAACCCACTACCGAAGCTGTACAACCGTAAGAATCCGTAATGGTACAAGTATAGATCCCGGCAGGTTGCGCGTAAATACCACTTCCGATCAATCCGTTGCTCCAGGAATAATTATACGTGGGACTGCCTCCTGTTTCGGTTACTTCTATATATCCGATAAATCCTCCGTTACACGTATTGCTTTGCTGATACAGGATGGTTGCTACAAAAGGCATAGCCGGCTGAGCAATGGTTACTATCGCAGAAGCAGTACAAGCATTCGCATCTGTCATGTTGCAGGTGTAAGTACCTGCTGCCAGAGCGCTTGCAGTAGCAGCTGTTCCGCCTGAAGGACTCCATGCATAAGTAAGTGTTCCGGTTCCTCCGGAAGCGTTTATGGTGGCTGACCCCATTGAAGCACCGTAGCAATTATTATCCGTTTGTGCAGAAACAGAAGAGCTGATAGCAGTAGGTTCTGCAATAGTTACAATTGCAGAAGTGCTACAAGCATTTGCATCCAGGATATTGCAAGTATAGGTTCCGCCGGAAAGATTGTTTTCAGTAGCAGCCGTTCCGCCGGAGGACCAGCTATAGGTATAATTAGTTGTTCCTCCGCTTACGTTTACTGTTGCACTTCCGTTAGTGGAACCGTTACAGGTTACGTTTGCAGAAGCGCTGATGTTTGCACTAAGTGCGGTCGGTTCGTTGATAATTACCGCCTGTGTCTTGGTACAGGAGTTGGCATCGGTGATGGTGCAAACATAAGTACCTGCAGCAAGTCCACTGGCTGTCGCTGCTGTTCCTCCGGAAGGACTCCATGCATAAGTAAATGAAGGTGTTCCTCCTAAAGCACTTACGGTTGCTGAGCCATTGCTTCCACCGTTGCAACTTACGTTTGTTTGTGAAGAAACCAGTGAAGAGATAGCAGCAGGTTGAGTAATGGTTACGTTCTGTGTCTTCGTACAAGCGTTTGCATCGGTGATGGTGCAAACATAAGCGCCTGCCACAAGTCCGCTGGCTATTGCAGCTGTTCCACCTGAAGGACTCCATGCATAAGTATATCCGGGTGTTCCGCTTCCGGCTGTAACAGTAGCCGAACCATTGCTTCCTCCGAAACAACTCACATTGGTGGATGCAACGGAAGAAGTGATTGCAGTAGGCTGGGTGATGGTTGCGACTTGTGTTTTAGTACAGGAGTTTGCATCGGTGATCGTACAAGTATACGTTCCCAGTACAAGACCGCTGGCTATTGCCGCAGTTCCACCTCCGCCTGTCCAGGTATAGGTATATCCGGGTGTTCCGTTTCCGGCTGTAACAGTAGCTGAACCATTGCTTCCACCGTTGCAGCTTACATTGGTTTGAGAAGAAACAGAAGAAGTGATAGCAGAAGGTTGGGTGATTGTTACGCTCTGTGTTTTAGTACAAGCATTTGCATCGGTGATGGTGCAAACATAAGCGCCTGCCACAAGTCCGCTGGCTGTTGCAGCTGTTCCACCGGAAGGGCTCCATGCATACGTATATCCGGGTGTTCCGCTTCCGGCTGTAACAGTGGCCGAACCATTGCTTCCACCGTTGCAGCTTACATTGGTGGATGCAACGGAAGAAGTGATTGCAGTAGGCTGGGTGATGGTTGCGACTTGTGTTTTAGTACAGGAGTTTGCATCGGTGATCGTACAAGTATACGTTCCCAGTACAAGACCGCTGGCTGTTGCCGCAGTTCCACCTCCGCCTGTCCAGGTATAGGTATATCCGGGTGTTCCGTTTCCGGCTGTAACAGTAGCCGAACCGTTGCTTCCTCCGAAACAACTTGCATTGGTTGATACAACGGAAGAAGTAATTGCAGTAGGCTGGGTAATGGTTACGCTCTGCGTTTTAGTACATCCGTTTGCATCCGTGATGGTGCAGACATAAGTACCTGCAGCAAGCCCGCTGGCTGTTGCAGCCGTTCCTCCTGAAGGACTCCATGCATAAGTAAATGAAGGTGTTCCTCCCAAAGCACTTACGGTTGCTGAGCCATTGCTTCCACCGTTGCAGCTTACATTGGTTTGTGAAGAAACAGAAGATGTAATTGCTGAAGGTTGAGTGATGGTTACGCTCTGAGTTTTCGTACAAGCGTTTGCATCAGTGATGGTGCAGACATAAGTACCTACTGCAAGTCCGGTGGCTGTTGCAGCCGTTCCGCCGGAAGGACTCCATGCATACGTATATCCGGGTGTTCCGCTTCCGGCTGTAACAGTGGCCGTACCATTGCTTCCACCGTTGCAGCTTACATTGGTTTGAGAAGAAACAGAAGAAGTGATAGCAGAAGGTTGGGTGATTGTTACGCTCTGTGTTTTAGTACAAGCATTTGCATCGGTGATGGTGCAAACATAAGCGCCTGCCACAAGTCCGCTGGCTGTTGCAGCTGTTCCACCGGAAGGGCTCCATGCATACGTATATCCGGGTGTTCCGCTTCCGGCTGTAACAGTGGCCGTACCATTGCTTCCTCCGAAACAACTCACATTGGTGGATGCAACAGAAGAAGTAATAGCCGAAGGCTGGGAGATGGTTGCAGTCTGTGTTTTAGTACAGGAGTTCGCATCTGTGATGGTGCAAACATAAGCGCCTGTCACAAGTCCGCTGGCTGTTGCAGCTGTTCCACCGGAAGGGCTCCATGCATAAGTAAATGAAGGTGTTCCTCCCAAAGCACTTACGGTTGCTGAGCCATTGCTTCCACCGTTGCAGCTTACGTTTGTTTGTGAAGAAACCAGTGAAGAGATAGCAGCAGGTTGAGTAATAGTTACGTTCTGTGTCTTCGTACAAGCGTTTGCATCCGTGATGGTGCAGACATAAGTACCTGCAGCAAGTCCGCTGGCTGTTGCAGCTGTTCCACCGGAAGGACTCCATGCATAAGTAAAGGAAGGTGTTCCTCCCAAAGCACTTACGGTTGCGGAGCCTGTCGAAGCACCGTTACAGCTTACATTGGTTTGAGAAGCTACAGCGGAAGTAATAGCTGATGGTTGAGTAATGGTAGCTGTCTGTGTAGTTGAACATCCTTTGGAATCCGTAATCGTACAAATGTATGATCCTTGGGTAAGTCCACTGGCTGTAGCAGCAGTGCCTGCAGATGGTAACCAGGAATAAGTATAGGCAGGAGTTCCGCTGCTGACAGAAACGGTGACACTTCCATTGCTTCCACTGTTGCAACTTACATTGGTTTGGCTGCCGATACTGGCTGCAGGAACAGGGTTAATGGTAGCCACTACGGCCGAACGAGCAGCAGACAAACAACCACCGTTGTTTGCTTCGGCATAATATGTTGTTGTTGCACTGATAGATGGGGTAGTGAAGGTGGTTCCGCTACCTAATGCGACTCCTCCGCTGGATGCCGCATACCAGTTAACAACGCCTGCACTGGCAGTAGCTCCAAGGGAAACGGTGCCTGTTCCGCAACGGCTTGCAGGGGTTGTGGCCGTTATTGTTGGAAGACCTGCTGCGCTACAGGAAACTCCGGATGTTACGGCACCGGGACTAACCCAGTTGGAAGAGGCTCCTGTCAATGTAAAATTGACAAGTGTTCCTGTATTGCCATTTCCTGAAGCATCAATAGCCGAGGTAAGTCCGGTATTTGTTCCTCCTGCAAGCCCCTGATTAAACTGATAGTAGGTGACAAGGCCTGCCGGAGAGCCACTGAGTTCACAATTCATATTGGTTTGAATCTGGCATTGGGTACGGGCATAGCTCCATATTCTCACTTCATCCATGGTGCCTGCGAAGTTGTTTCCTCCTCCATAAATACCAATCTGTATCGCTTCAATCGGGTAACTGGGAGCCGCCGCAGAGGTGGCAACCAATACTCCGTTCTTATATAAGTTAAGGGTGGTGCTGGCCAGATCGTATGTAACCGCAATGTGGGTCCACGTGTTTAGTGTAAACGTTGCCGGATCCTGAATGGTAACAGTTCCTCCACTGCCCCAATGGTGTGCAGCGCTTATCTTTCCACCGGAAAGCCAGAAAGGGGAGCTGGTAGAGCTGATGATATTACAACTTCCTGACGCCGTGGCATAGATCCAGGCTTCCTTGGTATAACCGGTTGCACTGGTAATGGGTGTTCCTATGTTCAGGTAGTTATTGGATCCGTTGAAATTAAGTCCTGCGCCGGTCTGAAATGTGAATCCTGCGAGGGAAGTAATTCCGTCGCAAGAGGTAATGGTTACACTGCCTGATGTGCCACCGGCTACTACTGCTGTAACCGAAGTAGCTGAAACAACCGTGAATGAAGTAGCTGCTGTGCCACCTATGCTTACCGCCGTTGTGCCGCCGAGATCTGTACCTGTAATAGTAATGGTACCTCCCGTAGCGGCACTTGTGGGTGTAAAGGAAGTGATGGTTGGAAGATTACAGGCCGTACCGGTAACAACGCCACCCGGACTCACCCAGTTAGAAGTGGCTCCTGTTAATGCAAAATTGGTAAGCGTTGCAGTTAAGCCATTTCCGCTGGCATCGGTAAGGGTATTGATACCGGCATTGGCGCCTCCTGCTGTTCCTTGATTAAAATGGTAAAGAGCTGCAAGTGCTGTTGCTCCGGCAGGAAGTTCACAGGACATATGATTTTGAATTTCGCATTGGGTGAGTGCGCGGGTCCAGAGCCGGAGTTCATCCATGCTTCCGTTAAAATAGTTGTTAGGACCAGCCATAGCCGAATAACCCAGCAAGACCTTTGTGTTCCAGTTAAAGCCCGAAGAAGTAAGCACCCCACTTGCTTTTAATACACCATCCAGATATAATTTCTGTCCTCCCACGGAAGTGCCCATTACCCAGGCCAGATGATGCCAGTTTCCATCGGCGTAGTTTGTTCCGCTGGATGAAATTGTTTCAGTGGAGCTCGGACCGTATACATATACTTTTACATTGCCTCCGCTGAGATAGATATCCCGGTCGTAATCGGGTGGATTCGGTATTGCGTCGGTTATAGAAAACATTCCTCCGTTGGCGGTAGATGTCTTGAACCAGAATTCATTCGTAATATTAGTAGTAGGCTGCGCATAGGTAATGACACCGTAGTTATTGATGCCGTTAAAGTTCAGTGCAGCTCCCGTTTGGGCATTCGAAACCGAAGTAATGATCAGACCGCCGGCCAAACAAATAATAGTAATTAATTTTTTCATAAGCTTCGTTTTTGGGAAGTTCATTTGGTTAGCTGCTTTTCTGATAATTGATACGGTGTAGGATGAATCGAATCCCTGAGACAAAGAAAAAAGGATTTAGGTAAGCGGGTAGAGCGAAGGACTCCCTTACCTTACCGATGTAAGATTTATTGCGTTTTTGTAAGATTAGGGAGGTGGGGTGTTTTGCCTTTATGAAAGGTCAGAAACCCCACTTGATACGGAGATAGATACTGTTTCCAAGGGGTTGGTACTTGCCGCCTTGTTCGGAAAAGAAACATTGCCCGATCAGATCCAGTGCCCAGTTGTCTGCAATAGAGTATGAAAGAGTAGGAAGGGCGATGATGGAATTGCCGGAAGGGGAGTACATGGCTCCCAGCATACCTTTGAAGATAGGTGTGAAGGAATAGGTTGCCTGAATAAAAGCCGTGTAGCGAAACGGGAAAATGTTTTTCGCCGATAATGTTTCGGTAGAGAGCTGGGCAATATTCAGAGAGCTGTCTTTGGCCGAACTGTTATACAATCCGGAAGCAAGAATATAAAGACCGTTTTTGAAAGCGTAGTCAAAAGAGATGGAAGCGGCCAGTGCTGCACTGTCGCCCGCATGCTGATAAGGTGTGAAATAAGAAACCTCTCCCTTAAATCCTGCTCCTTTGATATTGCCTGCCCATCCGGCTCCGGCACAAAGATCCTGACGGCATTCACCGGCAAAGCCCTGGAAATCGTAACCCCACTGATTGCGATGATACATGAGAGCTCCTATATTCTGGTCATTTGTTTTGCCGGGGGCAAAAGCCACCTCAAGGGATGAAGCAGTATTTAAGACATATTGAACTCTGGCAGCATCTCTTCCGGGACGTTCTTCGTAATCGAAATCAAAGAAATTGAATGTGTTGAAGATGTCATTCGGGGTCCATACGGTATTAATACCCCAGTTGATCCGTTGTCTGCCAACGGTGATATCCCATCTTCCTCCTGTATATTCTGCACTCGCCCTGTCTATGGTACTGTTAAACAAGACCGAATTTTTGTTAATCCAGTTTTTTGATAAATCATACGTCTGATCAGAAGCTGTTACAAGCGCCGCAAAACCCGGATAGCTTTTTACCAGATCACCGTAATAAATCCGGTTTCTCACTTCCAGCCTCAGATGAAAATGCTCATCCGGGTCGTATTTGAAATTAAGCCGGTTATGGATTAGATCATCCGTAAGGATATTGGTTGGATCAGCACCGAAGCTAATTTGCTCCATATATTTTACATAGCCTTTTACACTGAACTTCGGAACATGTTTAATGGTATCCTTTCCGTTATCGGCATGTTGCAGCGTATCCTGCTGTGCGGTTACGGCAGAAAAAATGAAAAGAGGGAAAAAAAGAAAAAAGAAATAGTAACGAGGCATCATTGTTTGGTATCTGACACAACCTTTCCGTCGGCTAGGGTTACAACTCTTCTGGCTTTATCAATCACACGCTGATCATGTGTGGAAAAAATGAATGTCATATGTTCTTCCTTATTCAGACGGGCCATTATTTCCAATAAATTTTCGGCCGATTTGGAATCCAGGTTGGCAGTAGGCTCATCGGCAAGAATAAAACGCGGTTTGGATGCCAATGCCCGGGCTACAGCCACACGTTGCTGCTGTCCGCCCGAAAGTTCGGAAGGGCGGTTGTCCATCCTATCGGCCAGCCCTACTTCGGTAAGCAGTTCTTTGGCCCTTTGTTCTCTTTCTTTTTTAGGTTTCTTTTGCATCAGCATCACAAACTCCACATTCTCCGAAGCCGTAAGCACCGGAATAAGATTATAAGCCTGAAATACAAAGCCTATATTCTGAAGACGAAAATCAATCAGTTTGTTTTCACTCATCCTGGTGATATCAACACCTGCAATCTCTATGGATCCCGATGATGGATAGTCCAATCCTCCGATCAGATTCAGCAATGTTGTTTTTCCGGACCCCGAAGGACCTACCAGTGCGGTAAATTCTCCTTCTTCAATGGCCAGATCTACTCCGTTAACGGCATACACCGGTATGGTATCCGGGTTGTATACTTTGGAAAGTCCGTGTGATTGAATAATTGTATTCATGGGTTCAGAGTTTATGAATGGCTACTGCTGGTTTAAATTGAAGCGCTTTGATAGCGGGATAAATGGCCGACAATACCGCCGTTATGGCTGTCATGATAATAACAGGCATAAACATGGAGGATTGCAGTTCGGGGTAAATAATGTTTCCAAAGCCATATTCCGACAAGGCCTGAGAGAAAGCGCTGAGATCGATGCCTTTTTTAGCCAGCCAGGCCACGGTACCTAATGTCATCAATATACCTGCCGGCAATCCGACACAGGTAAGCAACATGGATTCCATCATGACCATAAAAAAGATGCGGGGTTTGTTCATTCCAATAGCCATCAGCACACCGAATTCCCTCTGACGTTCCAATACAGCCATCAGCATGGTATTGATGATTCCGAACATAAGGGCAAGCAGGATAATGCCGATGATGATATACATGAGCTGGTCAAATAATCCGGTTAGCATATCCATTTCGGGTGATAATTCTTTCCAGGGTTGAATGAGCAGGGAAGGATACGATTTGCGAAGCGAGGCGGTGACGGTCTCCGTCATCAGCGGATCTTTCAATAGGATGGCTATCTCATGCAGATCGGCGCCTGTGCCCAGCAGCGGGGCCAGGTCGTTCATATTGGTAAAGACGGTGGATTCGTCAAATGCAGAATTGTTGGAGCGAAAAATACCGGCGATACGGAATGAGCCCGCTGTCAGATCACCGTTTTTGGATTGAAATGTGAGGACTATTTTGCTGTGTAGCTTTACACCTAATTTCTCCGCCAGTTTTTTGCCGATGACAATCTGATTCTTTTTATCCTCTTTAAAATAATTTCCTTCCGTAATGTTTTTTGAAATACAGCTTACCTGTGCTTCATCAGCTGGCACGATGCCGTGTATTTCCGTGCCAAAAGCGGTGGACGAAGAAGAGATCATTCCTGTACTGATGATACGCCCCGATACCCCGGCAATACGCTGATCCTTTTTTAGCTGATCCAGTACCTGTGGACCTTTTTCAATGGTGAAATTCACATCCTTATCATCTGTAAAAGACGGGTTGTGCATTTGTATGTGCGATAACTGGATTTCCACTGCGCTGCCAATTTCCTGTTTCGCCATACCCCAGAAAAATGCCATCATAAACATACCGGCAAAAAGGCCGACGGCCACTGATGCGATGACGACAAGACTGCGGATCTTGTTTCTCCAGATATTTCTCCAGGCTACTTTGAAAAGCATGTTTAGCTGTTTATGGCCTTCATGGCCTTGATACGGTATATTTTATAAATAGTATAAAAAGAAAGCAAGGCAGAGATGGATAAAACGATGTATCCCTGCAAAATGAAATGGGAAAAAGCCAGGGTAGGTCTTAATACTGGTTCTACGTTAAACTTCTCAGCTACCTTGCCCCAGCTGCCACCCATACGAATGGGGTGTAGCCACATATAATAGACCAGGGGATAGGCAGCCAGAATACCCAGTATGGTTCCGGCAATAGAAAGCAGAATCATTTCCAGCACTACAGTTCCTGCCAGCAAACGTTTTTTCATCCCGATGGCAATCAGGATTCCGAATTCATGCATACGTTCATTGAGCATCATCAGGATGGTACCGAAAATTCCAAAGGCGATAACGAGATAAAGGATTCCCGACATGATCACATTCTGTCCCATTTTTGCCTGAAAAAACTGATCCAGCTCGGGTATCATCTCCTTCCAGGTCATCACTTCATATCCTTTGCCCGCTGTTTGCTTTATAATCTGTTGTCTCAGATCTTCCAGATTGTTCCTGTTGTTCATCAGCAAGGAGATGGACGTATAACGTGCTCCGGTACTCAGGAATTCGCGTGCCGGCTGCATGGTAAGCCAGGCAAAGGCTTTATTCATTTCCGGAGTTCCCATGTTTACGATGCCTTTTACCGCATATTTCCCCGATGCCATATTACCCTGATAACCCTGACCCAATAAAACGACCGTGTCATTCACTTTTACTTTCAGATATTCTGCCAACCCTCCGGCCAGGAGGATTCCTTTATCATCCTGTTCAAGATAGTGGCCTGATGTGATTTTGGCAGACAGATTAGATACCTGGTTTTCACGTCCAGGATCTATTCCCATTACCATAATCCCTTTTGTCCGTTCCCCGTTAGAGGCCAGAGAAAAGGATTCCAGACGGGGTGTCCATGCCGATATGGATTTGGTTTGATCCAGAAAAGTGAAGAGAGCGGGATTCTCTTCCATGGTGCTGTCTATAGACCGGCTGGCCCAGAAACCCTGCTGATGAACTTGTATGTATCCGCAAGACATACTCACGGTATCGGAAATCATTTTGTCGAAGATGCCGACCACCATGACCCGCATCAGTACGGCAAAAATGATGGCAAAGAAGATGGATGAGATCGTAATGAGCGTTCTCCTCCTGCTTCTCCACATATTCCTCCAGGCCAGTTTGAAATACATCATTTTACTTTTTTCATGTTTTCGGTGGTAAAAAAATCATCGCTGATCGGTTGATTGAAAACAGCGCTTTTATATGTGATCACCGTTTTTTGGCCTTTCTTTTCCAAGGGTATCATTTCCATTTTGCAGGGCATAACGCGACCTCCTATGGTTTTGATATCCGAACACTGGAGCAGATTGACACGTTTGCCGTCTTCGTCATAAAAGGCTATGCACAACTCCAGATAGTCTTTCTGGTCAATCCACATTTCCACTTTGCTCCAAACTACAGCCGCCTGCGGAAGGGGTATCATTTCTATTTTCCAGCATTTCCGTCCCGCAATCATACTGTCGCCTTTCATGGTATGGGTATAATCATCAATGCGGGAAGAAGCTTTGACAAGATCATCGTTCGTCAAATCCGTACCCATCCAGCTTTGTGCCATCATGGAAGGAGGAAGTTTTACAACCCGTTCAATGCTGGGCACCCAGTTCCATATTTCTTTTACGCGTTTCAGAAATACAGTACCGGCATCCTTGGCAGGTGCAGTAATGATCATGAGGGAATAGGTTTCGCCTTTCGACCAGGATTTGAGTTCCATCGTGCGGGTCCAGGTGGGACGAATGGTTTGTATAGACATTTCCATGACCGAGGAAAGTCCTCTGATATTGTTTTCAGCTTTTGTCACCACCTCTTTGGCCGTTTGTGCCTTTACGGAAACGCCAGCCAGCAACAGACAGCAGGTAAGAGGTAAAAAGATATTTTTCATGCGGGCCATTATTTAATCATTTTAAAAAAATCGTCCAGGGTATCAGAGTATACGTTCAGGAAATCTTTCTCCAGATCCTTGCCGTTTTTAAAGAGTATCATACTTTCTGCTCCCTGCATCATCCAGAACAGATTTTTGGCCAGCAGAGAACGATTCTTTCCTTTGGCCAGCTTTCCATGCTTTTCAAGCCCTTTAAAAGATTGCTCCAGAAAAGAGATTTCCTGTTGCATCAGTTTCTCAACCGGCTCTATCAGCTTTTTGTTCTCCATGATGGCTTCCAGAAAAAAGAGGAGCTTGTTGAATTGCAGATCTTTCCCACCCATCATTTTTTTGAACTGATTAAACTGCTCTTTCTTGGTATCCAGAAACAGTTTTTTGAAAGAAGGGATGTCTTTTACAATTCCTTCCGGAGAAGGTGTTTTATTTTCTCCGGCCGATTTAAGAAAGAATTCAAATACAGAAACGAGGATATCCTCCTTGGAGGCGAAATGGTGATAGATAGCTCCTTTGGAAAGACCGGTCTTTTTCATCAGATCCTGGTACGACACATCTTTATATCCTTTGCTCAGAAACAAACGCAGGGCTGTTTCCAGAATAAAGGTTTTTGTGTCGTCAGCTGTTTTTTTGAGGGTCATAATGATTTGTAAATAATTAAAACCGACCGTCCGGTCTGTAAAGGTAAGTGAATTGTTTTTAAACTTCCAAATAAAAAATGATGAAGCTGGCGGGGATAAAGATAAAAGGGCAGGGGGAGGCGCTTACTGACAATCGTCAGGAAACGGCCTGATTCATATCAGAATACGTTGAGTGCCAGATGAGATAACAGGTTATTTCTCAGAAAGACGTTTGCGGATTTTATCTTCGTATTGCAATACCTCTTTTTCTTCTCTTTTATAATCTTCGGTTCCTGGAGGAACCTCTTTTTTAAATTCGTTTATCCAGCGTATTAATTTCCCGTTGTTGAAATAATACCGGTTTTCTTCCAGCCTGGATTTGTAAAAATTAAATACAACCGTATCCTGATTTGCTTTGGCAGTGATACTGTCCCAGTACATAGGCCGGTTGTATTGAAAGGAGCGCTGATAGACAAAAAAAGCTTTGCCTTGTTCATAATAATACTCGGTAAAGGTTTGATACATCTCACCAAAGTGATGGACAATCACCAGCTGGAGTTCCTGACCCTGATAGAAGGCATCCATTTCAGCTCCTTCCAGCGATTCACCCCAGATATCTTTGACCACTCTTCGGCATTGGGGTACACTGGCATTTATCTTAACATATTTGGCGCGGATGCTTTTTATAATAGAATCATTGGAGGCGGATATAAAATGGCTGAAAGCCAGCAGGGAGATAATCAGGTAATGCTTCATGAATTTGGCCGGGGGGCGGTGTATTAGTGACAGATCAGATAAAAGTAAGCAAATACCCGGCAAGCGACCCACCCAGCACAATCCACGCGCTGTTGATTTTGCGAAAACCGAATCCAATGACAAGCGAAGCGACAGCAATGCAAATAGGTTTCCATCCCGTAATACTTTCCTGTCCCATTTCATAACAGATAGCCAGGATAAGTGCAATGGATGCTATGTTTACGGCATCCAGAAACACAGAAAAGAGCACAGAGCCCCTCATCCTTTTTACCAAGGGGTTGAGCAACGCCACAAACAAGAAAGAAGGAAGAAAAACGCCTATGGTGGATACGATGGCTCCGGTAATACCATTGATCTGATAACCGACAAAGGTGACAGATG
The DNA here is from genome assembly GCA_013288325.1 of Bacteroidota bacterium. Classification (GTDB taxonomy): domain Bacteria; phylum Bacteroidota; class Bacteroidia; order Palsa-965; family Palsa-965; genus Palsa-965. The sequence continues at coordinate 38,384 of JABDCB010000013.1, read as the reverse complement.
AAAATACAGGACCGGGTGTGAATTGCCCTACCGCTATGGCATCAATGAGCTGGGTATGGGTGAGCAGCCCTCGGCTTACCAGTTCGGAATCAAGAAAAGCAAACAATACATATCCGCTGCCATAGAGGATGGCGCCTATTTTAAGGAAAATGAGAAAGAGTTTCGTATTATTTACGGAAAGGATGGAGGCAGGTGTTGTTTGTAAAAAAGTAACAGGAAAAAAAAGGAATCCGTTACCAGTATTTCTGCTCTTAGCCATTGATAGGAGCATGGCAAACAAACCGGCTCCGAACAGGATATAGATTTCATTATAATGAAAGAGACACAAGACCAAGGCGAAAAGACCGATGATGCCGAGCTGGATTGTCTTCAGTGACTTTTTGGCAAGGGGGTAAATGGCGCTGATTACAACCGAAAGGATGGCGGGTTTGATACCGTATATAAAGGGCTGTACCTGGGGCAGTGCTCCGTACGATTTATACAGCCAGGCAAAAATACCTGTTATACATACCGCAGGCAGAATAAAGCAAAGACCGGCTACCATCAATCCTTTCCAACCTGCACGTTCCTGGCCTATGTGAATAGCCATTTCTGTGCTGTTAGGGCCGGGAATAAGATTGGTGGCGCCTATCAGATCCAGAAAATGCTGGTCGCTCATCCACTGCTTTTTCTTCACCACTTCATCCTGCATCAGTGCAATGTGCACAGCCGGTCCTCCAAAGGCCGTAAAACCCAATCTGGAAAATAAACGTGCTACTTCTTTCAGTTGCTGTCCCTCGCTCTTCATTACAAAAAAGGCGGTAGCCTTATTTTTTATCACCCGAATTAAAATCCTGGTTGGTATAAGGACTTGCATCCGGCACTTTAATAACATTGAATTCGAAACTCACGGCATGATGGCAGTTGTTGCAGGTGGTGGTAAGCAGATGAAAGGCGCTCTTGAACCGGGCCGGATTTTTTTGTGCAATGGCTCCGCTCATACTATCGATGGCTGGATTCAACATCACCAACTGTTCGCTTTCTTTGCGGTCGGTATCATATTTACGGATGCCTTCAATGGCTTCTTTTATTTCTCCGATTTCAAAATCGGCCAGTTTCCAGTTATTGTTTTGTCCTGCAAACCAGAGTTTGGAATGATGGCTCTGTATGCTGCTCATGAATTCTCCAAAACCGGGTTTGTAGCTTTCCGCCACTTTTTTTTCCAGGCTGTCGATTCTGTTTTGCAAGGGTTTTGTGTTGTCGGCTGGCTGCTGACAGGAAGCAAGTATAAGAGCAGGCAGGAGAAGGAGTAGGATGGGTTTCATATCGAATATATTTAAACCGAAATTACGACAACGAATATACGAAACAGAAAAAGACCCCGAGGTTTGAAACCAAGGGGGTCTTGTTAAAGATTAGTGTATTGCAATAATGTCTAAAAGAAATTTCGATGTAATACGCAATGGGCCGCAGATTGTCATGATTCTCATGATTTTCGCAGATTGGCTGAAAAATCATAATTAATCATGATCATCATGAAAATCAGCGGGCTATCACGTTTGTATGCCAATCATGTTATTGGTATCTTAACCTTTTGGAGCTTTGATAAACATATTCTTATCACCGAGATAGGAAGATATCCACAGGAAAGCGATGAATATCGCAGCCATAGGAGGTTCGCCTCCGGCCAGCTCTATGGACATAGCACCTCCCAGATAGGAACAAAGAAGCAGGAATCCGATTTTATTTGTTTTCGGATAAAGCAGCAAGGCTACTGACAGCAGCTCCACCACACCTAATACTTTAATATAGGAACCCAGGCCTATTTTGGTCATGCCTGTTACCACCTGCTCGTTTCCAATCAGTTTCATCACGGCACTCATGACAAGCATAATCGAAGGCAGGATCATGAGGATGATGGAAATAATACGTTTTGTTTTATCTGACATCTTCTTTTGTTTTTAGTTATAAATAAAGAACTGATCTTTCGGGCGTCTTACTTTTTTAGCCGAAGCTAATGGATCCTGGGCAGCATCACGATATCCTAAGGCAAGCAGGCTCACGCTTTTTAATCCTTTTTCTTTCAGATTCAGGACCACATCAAAGTCGGCAGGCTGAAATCCTTCCATAGGAGTAGCATCTACATCTTCCATGGCGGCGGCGGCAAGACCGGTACCCAGGGCTATATAGGTTTGTTTGGCTGACCAGCTGAAATTCTGTTCTTCGCTTCGTCCGTTGAGCATGGCCATACGGTCCTTGAATCCTTTCAGCGATTCCACGGTCACGCCTCTGATGGCAGCAATGTTGGCAATGTAATTATCTATTCTTTCTTCATTGATCACATCCCAGGCAGCAAATACGAGGAGATGAGACGATTCGGTAATCTGTGGCTGGTTATGCGCAAAAGGACGCAGCTTTTTTTTCAGCTCTTCATCATCAATAACAATGACGGAATAAGGCTGAAGCCCTAAGGAAGAAGCCGAAAGACGAATAGCTTCCAGGATATGTTCCAGTTTATCGGCAGGTATTTTTGCACCTGTCATTCTTTTGGTGGCATAACGCCAGTTTAATTTTTCTACGAGGTTCATACGTTTGTTTTAATTAAGAGACACCAAAGGTAGGGTAACCGGATATACAAAAGGTACTGATATACATTAATATACCGGTATACAAAAGTATAGCGACCGATAAATAAGGCATTTGAATGCCTATCTTTGTGCATAATCTTTCCGCTATGGAACTTACTGAGCATGATAAAAGGCGTTGTCCTTCCCATTTGTCCAACGAACAGTGTGCCAAAATGCTGTTGCCGGTGCAGGATGCATTGGATATATTAAGCGGTAAGTGGAAGTTGCAGATTATCCTGTCCCTCACCTTTGGTAAAAAGAGATTCAAACAGATTCAGCGTGAAATACCGGGACTTACTCCCCGTATGCTTTCCAAAGAACTGAAAGAGCTGGAAGTAAATGAACTGCTGGAACGAACGGTATATGACACCGTTCCCGTTTCGGTTGAATATGAGCTCACTCCTTATGGCCGTACGCTTAAACCCCTGATTGATGAACTTCATAAGTGGGGAACAAAACACCGCAAACGGATTATTGCGAGGGTTTAATAAGACTCTCTAAGGCTCTTTCCTTTTATTATGTGCTTGTGTACCAAAACAATCTCCTGTTAAGGAGAAGTAGGTTGGCTATCAGATAAGCGGACTTTTTTATCAGATCAAGATCTATTCTGATCAATGCAGGGTGTCATCTGATCAATGCAGGGTGTCATCTGATCAATGCAGGGTGTCTTCTGATCAATGCAAGGTCTCTTCTGATCAATGTAAGGTCTGTTCTGATCAATGCAAGGTGTCTTCTGATCAATGCAGGGTGTCTTCTGATCAATGCAAGGTGTCATCTGATCAATGCAAGGTCTCTTCTGATCAATGCAGGGTGTCCTCTGATCAATGCAGGGTCTCTTCTGATCAATGCAGGGTTTCTTCTGATCAATGCAGGGTGTCCTCTGATCAATGCAGGGTCTCTTCTGATCAATGCAGGGTCTCTTCTGATCAATGCAAGGTCTCCTTTGATCAATGCAAGGTCTCCTTTGATCAATGCAAGGTTTCTTCTGATCAGTGCAGGGTGTCCTCTCGTTAACGCATCGTATTCCCTTCTATTGGAATGGATACATCTGGAAACCCAAGGTTTTTATTATCAGATAGCGATAATTGATCGAGCATCAGCAGCATGTAATCTCATTTAATATATGGTCGTTCATTATTAAAATATTTAACTCGTCGTAAAAATGTCTATATTAGTGTGCTTATAAGATATGTTAGACGAAACAATTAACCTGCTTGAGGAATTAGACAATGTCTCTAAAATTCACATTTTAGAACGGGATGATATTGATTCCCTGATGATTGAATTTGCGAGGAGGATCTTAACCACCTTGCGTATTGAACGGATCAATGTCTGGTTGTTTAACCCGGAAAAAGATGCGATTATCTCCATTGGAGAATATGATTTACGTACGCATCAGTTTCAGAAAAACAGCATCTTAAGCAAAAAGGATTATCCGGCTTATTTTGATGCTATCCGTTCCAATAAAATAATACTTGCTCCCGATATTCATACCCATCCTTTTACCTATCAGTTCAGCGATTCGTATTCCAAACCCCATGATATTATTTCCCTGATGGATGTTCCCTTACGGATAGGAGGGGAGCTGATCGGGGTTATTTGTTTTGAAAAGACAGGAGAAAAGCAACGTGTTTTTACAGAACAGGAGCAAAGCTTTGCGCTGAGTGTTTCCATTGTGTTGGCTTCTAATCTGGAAGCCCGTCACCGGAGGGCTGCTCAGCATAAGCTGGAACAAACCCTGCAGGAAAAAGAAATGCTGATCCAGGAAATTAATCACCGGGTAAAAAACAATTTCTCCATCCTCATCAGCCTGCTGCGTATAAGCCGTATGCAAAGCCATACCCCGGATGTAAAGCGGATACTGGAAGAATATGAACAACGTATTCTTTCCATGCTTAAGATTCAGGACCTCCTTTACCAGACCAAAGAATATAACAGCATCAATTATTCCGATTATCTGAAAGAGCTGGTTAAGGAGTTTAAAAATTCTTATCCCGAAATCGCTCCTTCTTTGAAAGAGTCGGTAACCCATGCCCATGTGGAGCTGCCTTCCAAAACAGCCTTACACATAGGACTGATTGTGACGGAAGTTTTTCTGAATGCATTGAAGTACGACTTTCCGCATATCAAAGATTTTCAGCTAAGGATAGCATTGAAGACGGAAGATCGGGGAAATCTGGTTCTCGAAATAGAGAGCAATGGAAAAGGGTTTGATTTTAAAAAGGAGGAAAAGAAAAACGGACTGGGTCTTTCCCTGATCAAAGATCTGGCTTCGGATATTGATCTGCAAGTAGTATTCCCCAGCCATGGCAAGGCACTTTACCGATTCAGTTTTGAGTAATCTGCTCCTTTGGGCAGTTCCATCCGATTATTTTTTTTCCATTATGCTATCCTCCTAACGATTACATTTGTGATATGACTACTCTTGTAAATAAGTCTTTGTATATCCGCCGGGCCATCTCATCAGACAAAGAACGTTTGATAGAGCTTATCAATGCCGCTTACCGCGTGGAAGATTTTTTTAAGTATGACGACCGGGTGAATGAGGAGGAAGTGGAGGGCTATTTAAACCAAGGTCTTTTTTTTGTGGGGGAGGATGATGCCGCTGTTAAGGCCTGTATTCATCTGGAGATAAACGCAAACAGAGCTTATTTCGGTTTGCTGAGTGTTGATCCTTCTTCACAGGGAAAAGGGTGGGGCAAACGCATGATGGAGTATGTGGAAACAGAAGCCTTAAAACACGGATGTGCGTATATGGATATACAGATTGTGAATGTACGTCCCGAGTTGCCTGTTTACTATGGTAAATACGGATATGTGGCGGGAGCCACTTCGGCTTTCCCGAAACGGTCCAAGATACCTTGTCACTTTGTACAGATGAGCAAGAAGCTTTCGGTCTGAAACAATACGGAACTATTGATAACAAAAACGTCCTGACAATATTGTCAGGACGTTTTTTACTTTTTCAAAAAAGCAACACTTATTTAGGAGTGTCAGCTTTTTTAGCAGGAGCTGCTTTTTTGTCTTCTTTCTTAGCTGGAGCTTTCTTGCTTTCTTTTTTAGCAGGAGCTGCATCTTTTTTAGGAGCATCTTGAGCAACAACCATAGAAGTTGTGAAAGCTGCTACGAAGCAAAGGGCGATGAATTTTTTCATGTTGTTTGTTTTTAGTGTGGTTAATGTTTCTGCAACAAAGATCTATAAGCTATATGAAGTGAAGGTGAAGATTGGGCCTTTATCCGAAAATAAATGAATAAAAGTCCATCAGGACAGAATCCAAAGGGAGCATCGGGCCCCTACTTTGTATCTGTGAAGGAATGCCACCTTTAGCAGTACGCCGGCAATAAACACCGATCCGGAGGCAATTAAAGCGTCTTTGCCTACAATCGGTTGCATGTTGCTGGTGGCATTATTGATGGCATCAAGTGCTACATAACCCGGACCCAGATACATGAAGAATTTTGAAAAGGCATGGGTAAGGGAATTGCCTTTGTCGTAATAGATAAGGTGCAGATCTTTCAATACCACACTAAAGCTGTCTTCCAGAAAAATGGTGCTGTCCCGTAATTGTTCAATGGTACAATGATAACGATAGGGATTGTTTTTAATACGGAAGGAAAAAGGCTCCCCTTCATGTAACACAATACGTTCGGGCCGTCCTGTCCAGTGCGTGATATGCAAACTAAGTGTGCGCTGGGCAGTAACAGACAGTGTGCACAGAACAAGTACAGCAAGAACCAGGCCTTGTAAACGAAGCACCCGTGCTGACTTCCCATATATCGGCCGAACTCCTGTTGTTGAATTCATACCCCGGCGTTTTATTGCCTTTATAAAGGTAACGATTCCTGAACGGTTGTATCTATTTTTTCCGGTCGGCGCCCTGACGTTCCAACATCCAGTGCGGATATTCGGAAGGGAGCTTGCTTACTTCGTCCAGGGTTTTCAGTTCCGCTTCGGTAAATACCACCTGGGTGGATTTGATATTATCTTCCAGCTGTTCCACCTTCTTGGCACCTATTATCACACTGCTTACCACGGGTTGGTGCAGGAGCCAGGCCAATGCAAGCTGGGCCACAGAAGCACCTTTTTCTTTAGCCATCTTCTCCAGCACATCGATAACATCATAAGCCCTTTCTTTATTTATAGGCGGAAATTCAAAGGCTACACGACGGGATCCTTCAGCAGGTGCACCGTTGCGGGTGTATTTGCCACTCAAAAATCCACCGGCCAATGGGCTCCATACCATGAGTCCCATATGCTGATCCTTCAGAAAAGGAACTATTTCCCTTTCCAGATCTCTGCCGGCAAGGGTATAATATGCCTGGAGCGAAACAAAACGCGACAAGCGGTTGTATTTTGAATAATCCACCGCCTTCATCATGTGCCAGGCGGCCAGATTGCTGCAGCCGATGTATCTCACCTTTCCGCTTTTTACCAGCATGTCGAGGGTATCAATTGTTTCTTCTAACGGAGTGAGTTCGTCATATCCGTGAATCTGGTATAGATCAATATAATCAAGCTGCAAGCGGCGCAGGCTGGCTTCCACCTCATGCAGGATATGTTTTCGGGTAAGCCCGGATCCATTCGGGCCATCGGCCATTTTGCCTCTTACCTTGGTGGCAATAACAAGCTCGTCTCTTTTCAGTCCCAGGTTGCGGATGGCTTTTCCGGTCAGTTCTTCCGATAACCCTTCTGAATACACATTGGCAGTATCAATAAAATTGATGCCGGCGTTTACCGAGTGGCTCACCAGTTCATCCACCGCTTTCTGATCCAGGCTGCCGATATTGGTCCAGAAACCCTGCCCGCCAAAGGTCATAGTACCAAGACATAATTCAGAAACTTTGAGACCGGTATTTCCAAGAAGATTATATTTCATAAGAATGGATTTTTATTGTTTAGGTTACAAAGGTAATGGATATAGCAGGATTTTATTTATTATAAATATGATGTTAAGCATGTCTCCAAGACAGTCTTATTATAGAACCGAGATTGTCATGATTCTCATAATTTCAGCTGATTGTCAGGATATCACAAACGTTGCGTCTTTATACCGTTTCTTTTCCGAATTGAACAATAACCCCACGCTTTAGCGTGGGGTAAAACAAAATAAGGCTTCTCGGGCTTTAGCCCTGATCACTTATAATTGTCAGGGCTAAAGCCCCGTTTAAGCTCGAGTATCCAACCCCACGCTGAAGCGTGGGGTTGAGACAGATATGCTTGGATATCGGAAGGGAACTCAAACAAAAAAGCCTTTCAGAAATGAATCCGAAAGGCTTTTTTAAAATGGATAGTGAAGGGTTACTGAACAATTACCTTTTTCACTGTTTTGTATTGAGAGTTGCTGAGTTCAAGCAGGTAGATACCTTTTTCCAGCCCATTGGTATTTACAGGCCAGGAGCTGGTACCTTGGTGGGAAGAGCGTTGTTCGCTGTATACCACACGTCCGGTCAAATCGCAAAGGGTCATGGTCATATTCGGTTCTTCGCCCTGCGCTGTTACAGTAACGGTAAACAATCCGTTGTTTGGGTTAGGATAGATATTCATATCAGCCAGATCCTTTTTGTATTCTGCAATACCGGAAGTTACATCGATAGAGTCGATATCGTTGATATTACGTGGTTCAATCCAGTTGGCGTATTCAAAGTGTACCACACCGGTAATGGTGTATCTTTTGCTTTGTGTGTAGTTGTAGGTGTAGATTACATTGTCAACGGTATCGATGCTGGCAGTAGAATCAGCAAATACGTACCAGGCCGCAGGTGCGTTGTAACGCACTTCGGTAGCATCTTTTATTTTCACCAGCATACCTTCGTATTTTTCGTTCTGGATCTTATCAAAACCTACTACAACCGGAGCAGGCAATGCATTACCGCTGGATACTTTGGTGAAGTTAACCACGTTTGCAATTTCTGTTTCGTTGTAATATTCCTGTACCTGACCGGAGAAGGAGATACTGTCGCCCATTGCAACAGGGTGGCTGTAGTCATATACGTTTACTGCAGCCCAGGCAGTAGCGCCTTTGCTTTCGATATAGTAACCGGATTGGGAAGGAGGTGTTCCGCTGTTATAAACAGCAGTAACAATTCCGCCTGTAGTTACATATTTGTTCATGAAAGGAGAGTTGGCCGGAGTAGCAGTGGTATACTGGATGTTGTAAAGTGTTTGTGGGCTTGCACTTCCTTCGGCAGTGATGGTTACACTGTCAAGAGCCAGGTTGGCAGGAGCCACGGTGCTCTTAATAGAAAAGAGGAACTGAGCGGCGCTGTTGGTAGAGTCGGCCAGCAGGGTTTGAGTATAAGCTGTCCAGGTAGGGGATGAAACGGCGATATAAGAACCATATTCATAACCGAAACCGGTAGATTGTCTGACACCGTTAAGTCCGGTACGGATACTTCCTGTTCCTTTTACATAGAAACGGATGTTGTATATAGTACCTGCAGTAATAGCCATAGGCTGTGTAGAGAAACGCTTTGCAGTAGTAGATGCATTCACAAGCGATACACAGTAAGAACCATGATAAGGGGCAACACTGTCTTTGCGGGCGCTGTCGCCGGTAGCAATGATATTGGTTTTAGAACCATCCCATCCGGTCACGGCTTCAACACCGGTCCATGTTTCGAAATCGCTTTGAAATACAATCTGCGCACTCAGCTTATTCATAAATAAGCCGGATAAAAGCAATGTAAAGAGTACAAGTTTTTTCATGTTGTTTTATTTGTTTTGTAAATGGTGGTCAAGGAGCGGCAAAAATAGGTCAATAAAAGCATACCAACCTAGCTTTTTGGGTATCATAAATGTTAAAAAATCAAGATATGACGGTTTAGTAGTTGAAAATTGACAATTCCTTAATATATAGTGGGTTATATATGATTACACGACACTATTCCTGTGAATAAGCCGGGTCATTATTTGTTTAGAGACCGGATTCGTATTGATAAAGAAGGAGAGACATCAAAAAAATCATGCGTGAGCCGATGTTTTTCTTACTTTTGACCCTCCAGAATAAAAAAATGACTTCGTAGCTCAGCTGGTAGAGCAGCTGACTCTTAATCAGCGGGTCGAGTGTTCGAGCCACTCCGAGGTCACAGGAAAAACAGAGCGAGTGCGGAGAGCGAGAGCGATCCGCACTTTTGT
>JABDCB010000013.1:0-28543 GCA_013288325.1 Bacteroidota bacterium | reverse complement strand
CTGACTCTTAATCAGCGGGTCGAGTGTTCGAGCCACTCCGAGGTCACAGGAAAAACAGAGCGAGTGCGGAGAGCGAGAGCGATCCGCACTTTTGTTTTATAATAATTTCAATTGCGGAGGTGGGTGGAGAGAAGTTTATTCCGCCAACGGCGGGAAGCCACTCCGAGGTCACAGGAAACGCAGTGTGAGTGTGGAGAGTGAGTGTGGCACTTCGCACTGTTAAAGATCAGGGTTCAGGCTTTTAAAGGCTTGGACCCTTTTTTATTTGCACAATATTTGCACGAAATTGGGCTACTTTTTCTAAAAAAACACGGAAACGGTCCAAACCTTATTTCCTTCTGTGGTTCCAGCCTTATCGTGATCTAAATACAGAAAAAAAAGTCTAACATCTGATACTGCTTGGCGGCGTGGGAGCCTTTCTTCGGAGACTGTTTGATGGGGGGAATAACTTATTTTAATTATATTGTTTTTTCTGAATGGTTTCTCGTTTGATCGCTTGGCAGTAATCTTGCTGATTACTGTGTCAAGCTCATTGAATTTTTTCATGGCATCCTCCTTCAGACTGTCTTTGAAAAAATAAGATATGCTTGGTGTGAGAGCCCTATGTGTTCTTCGATACATATCCACCCGACCGAGTGATATAATTATACTATCCGAACTTTCATTTTTAGGCAGTGTTTTCATTTTATACTTATAAATCTCCGTTGATATTGAAGAATCCTTATCTATTGTTAATCGGTGACTTTCAAAAATAAAGTTTGGATTTTTTTGCATTCTTTCGTTCAAGGTAGAATCAATCCCATCCTCTGATAAACACTTATGCAAAAAAGAGGAAATTACATCCTGATCAGAGGATTTCTGAGAAAAACTTATCCCTGAAGAGAAAAGGCAATAAATAAATAGAATGGTGGGGGCTAGTCTCACATTTCAAATATACGAAATGCCTTCTAGCGGGCGTGAACTCATTCTGTTTTGAGATCAATATTTAATTCTAATAGACAAATTAAATCCCTCGGTGGCACATACCCTGAAAGTAATTCCTCCGATTCCTCATTAACCCAATCCGAGTGAGCAGGATCAAATTCCCATAAATCGTACTCTTTCACAGGCATGGTTTTCCCTGTCTTCCGTTTATAGGATTCCGGGCTATTGAAACCGAAACGGTCAAATATCTGGTGACCCTTCATGGCCCAAAGGATGTTATCCAGTGCGAAGACATAAATGAACGGGGTAATGGCTAAAAACCTATGCCTTTTATACGTGGTCAAGAATAAATCATATTACCACAGATACTTTATGATTATTGGTCGGTAGAGGTATTCCTAAACCCCTGTTTTCAGGAAGATTTCAGTTATTGAATAGTGAGAAGACTATGGCTATATATAGCTTATTTTAAAGCATAGAAACCCCAAATTTCAAATATGAACCATTGGTGCATCTGGAATAGAATTGGGGCTTTAGGAAGGCAGCTATTTTACAGCTTCAACAGAATCCTTCCAATAGAACAATTCACTCACGTGAGGTGGAGGTAATTTAGAAATCACGCCTCCTGTGACAAGCTTATCAAACTCATTTGAAAAGTAATCTTCATCCAGTAAATCAGGATATTTGCTCCTCCGATTTTGAAGGAAATAAAACAATCTGTACTTATCAAATCCATCACATCGGCTGTAGGGCCCAAAATCTAGTTCAACTTCATCCGTTTCAGTTTTAAAATAACAACCAGCACCATGAAAACAGAAATAAATTTTCCCTAAATAACCCTCTTTGGGTATAATTTTAACCCTATAAGACCGCATAATACCATCTTCATCAAGGTTCTTATAGTAGTCACCAAACAAGGAACACAAATAATTGACGCAAGCCTGGTACTCAGAGATCAATTCAAGTAAGCTCCTATTCATAAACAGTTCTATTACTCCCTATGTTGAGACAATTCTACTGGTGATTAGGCCTATGAGAATACCTTTTAGCATTATAAGACACAATATAATCAGGATGATCAGTAAACCCACTTATGATTTCATTAATTTCAGGACTCATCAACCTTCCCAAATAGTAAAACATTTGTACGATCCTGATGTTGTGGTAACCATCCTTGTTTGCTTCAATTCTTTTAAAGGCCTCCTTGGCTATCTCATACACATCCTTCTCTTTAGTTATCTCAAATATTGCAGTGGAAATAATAATCTTAAACTCATCACTTGCATTCACAATCCGCTCCCTTAAAACCGGAACAGCTTTTTGAGATTTTAATATTGCCAGAGATTCGATGATGAGATCATCCAGCCCCTTATCCTGAATCAATCTATCAATAAGGACGTCCTCCACAATTACTTTCTCCTTTATCGTTAGTGAATTAAGTAAGGCCTCATTGCTAAATCCATTCCTATGTTGGTAGTCAGACGGAGGAATAAGCTTGTCAATAAGCGATTTTAATTCTGAATCCTGCATAATTCAAAGTACCTGTTATTCATACAAATATCTACCATTTATTCCATATCCTTTCTCCCTATGTTGATACAGCTTGTCCAACATTTTCGAAAACCGTATACAAAACCTTGAAAATCTTAGACACGTTCCTGCTTCCGGTAAAATAATCATTTTTAACTCATTTAAACCCCTTTCCCTATGCAAACCACCCCAAACCTATCAGAAATCTCAATCAATTACCAGCCACGTTTAAAACATTCAGAATTGCCCAAAATCTCTTCTTCTGCGGAGTCTGTTAAGCACCTGAGGGGAATTTGGTCAGACAGGATTAACTATTGCGAGGAGGCTTATTTGCTGCTTTTAAACAGGGCTAATAAAGTCCTTGGTTACTGCTTACTGTCCACAGGAGGAACTTCTGGAACAGTTGTAGATATAAAGGTTATCTACCAGACAGCCCTTAAATCCAATGCCCACAACCTTATCCTGGCTCATAATCATCCTTCCGGTAATACTAAACCCAGTGAACAGGATATAAGATTGACCAAGGAAGTGAAAGAGGCAGGCAAACTCCTTGGGATAGTGTTACTGGATCACATTATTTTGACTGAGGAAGGATATTTCAGCTTTTCAGATGAAGGCCAGCTTTAAGATAAATATTAAATTTGTGAGATGAAGATAACTGCCGTAACCTTTATTGTTTTTCTGTCAATAGTTGGCTGTACAAACACTCCTGCTCCAGTTGAGGAAAAAAGTCCATTTGGTACTGAAGCAGATCAAAAAAAGATTCAAAAGGCTTTGGATTCAATGGAATCTGTTTCTAAAAAGGGTAATGATACAGGTGCGGTTAATATCACAACGAAAAATGGATCAGTAATCACCATTAAGAAAGCAGACACTAGCTACTACCACTCTGTAAAATAGCTAGCTTATATTCAGAGAGTAATTAATAATACTAACCCGGCTAAAACCTGCAAATTACTTGCACAAATACAGGAAGGAAGGCTGAAAGGCTTATGCCTGTTGGCTTCAGTAGGAAGAAGCCACTGACTCTTAATCAGCGGGTCGAGTGTTCGAGCCACTCCGAGGTCACAGGAAAAACAGAGCGAGTGCGGAGAGCGAGAGCGATCCGCACTTTTGTTTTATAATAATTTCAATTGCGGAGAGGGGTGGAGAGAAGTTTGTGGGATGGGCAAATTATCTGATGATACGGGAGCGAGCCAACACACGAGCAGATTCTTCACCCTCATTCACCTTCCAGCGCTTCTGTTCAGAATGACCGCGTTTTTATCCCGTCATCACCTTCTCCATACTCAGCATCAACCACTTTATGGCCTCTTCTTCTTCATTAAACATCCGGCAGGGAACGGGAGGTTTGTGAAACTGAATAAAAGCATTGGCCATGAGTTTGACGGACAAACTTTTTGCAAGAAGGGCATAGGCTATATGCAAACGCATGAAAGGATTTTCGGCTGCATAATTCCGTGCTTCGGGTGTGGAAGTGACATTGAATCGTAAATCGACCAACACCGAGTATTTTTCTCCATTTGCGATCTCAGCACCATGCCGGTGCACAGTTTCCACCGTTTCGGGAGTAATTTCCATTCCTTCATTCATATAAACGAAATGAATACGATCCCGGAACAGGAGCCGCCCGAAAGGGGTGATCAGTTCTGATTGCATAAAACCACGATAGTCAAGGAATTCAGGACAATGTACGAATCACTTTGAGAAAAGCAAAATGAGGGAGTGGCTGACTAGCTCAAAACAAATGCTATACGTAATGGACCACAGATTATCATGATGGTCATGATTTCCGCAGATTATCAGGAGATCATAACATCAGAATTAATCATGATCATCATGAAAATCACCGGCCTGTCATGTGAGAACGTTTATAATTTAATCCGAAGCATAATTAAAATTTACCACCTTCTCCGCTTTCCAGCCGGCGCTGCGGTAAAAATCCAGGGCATGGATATCTTCTTCGTTGGCTTGTACAAACAGAAATTGGATTTCCTCCTCGCGGCAATAATTTTGAAGCGCGGTCAATAACAGTTTGCCTCCTCCTTTGCGCTGATGATGGGTCATAACAGCAATATCGTATAACAGCAACTCCGAACCTTCTGCCGTATACATCGGTAATTCAAACGCAGTGAGGCCACCTGCTACTTGCCCATTGTGCAGCAGACAAAATACATGGAAGCCGGGCTTTTCAAGCAGAGTTTGTAAATAGCCCGCAGAGCACTCCGTTTCAGAACCCGTTTCAAAAACGATATTGAAAATACGTATGAGTTGATGAAAGAGGGGAAGATCTTCTTTTGCGAGATGTTTTATCTGAAAATTCATGACACGCTTATGTGTTAATTCTATTATTCTTTATGAGTGTACGGCTTTTGTAATCCGGTCGGCACAATCCATAAAAGTGGAAAAGGCTTCGCAGTCGGAAGCATACTTGGCATTATTTTTTGTGATATGTGCGAAAGAGAATTCAAACATATCTTTATTTCCCCGTACACCAAGGTAAATGCGTTTGCCCCGAACGGCAATGAAGGCGATTGATTCACATTCGCTGATCCACGAGCGGAATAATTTTTCGTTTTCATTGGCTTGGGGATCGCTTTCCTGGCTACCGAAGCGATGTTTAAACCAACCCTGCACGAGCGTAATATCCTTATCGGCTATTGGGGCCGGTAAATGAATTTCTCCTACAAAGCCATTATACAAGGGCCACAATAAATTACGGATATGGAATTCACTCATGGCCATTTTCACACCGTTCAGCGTTCCGTATAAATAATCATCCCCATAGGCAAACTTAAATGTGTCGGATAAGAGCCCTATATCGAACAGCAGTTCATCATCCATGGAAGAATCGGGGTGTAATTCAAGAGCGGTTTTGTAGCGGGTCAGCTCTCGTTGTACAATCCGTTGCTTCAGCCGGAGATTGATCGCATCGAGATATTTGGCGGGCAGATAGGTAAAGACGGATTGCACTAATAATGGAATGGCAACCACAGCATAAGCGAACAGGAAAAATTCCAGTCCTTCATCGGGTGTATAACGCTTGCTGAGGATACGGGGATAAAGAGTGGTATACGCATAAAAAACGCCGAGAAAGAGGGCGGAGAGGAATAAGAATTTATAAGCAAATCCGATCCGTCGCAGACGAGACAGCTCTTTTTCGGAGTCGGTCAGAAATTGCGTTATCAGAGGATCCAATTCGGTCACGACATCCGTATTTTTTCTATCATCAGATGCTTATTTACCTTGAGAATCATTTCCGACATTATTTTTTCTTTTTGTTCCAGATCGGCCATATGTTGTTTGGATGCGTCTATGACAGGCCTCAGGGTAGCTACATTGGCCTTCATCTGACTCAGGGCCGCTTCGTTTTGTTGTATCGTTTCGGCATCCAGCTGCTGCACCTTCATGGTGTTTTCCAATCCCGCCACCAGATGATCTACATAAGACAACATATCCCAGGGATTATTCGGAGCGTTCCAGACAAATTCAATATTACAGCGTCTGCATTTGTATTTGTTGCTCACCCATCCCTGTTCACTTTTATCGGTCCCCGTCAGTTTCAAATGTGAATTTTTAGCGCATTTGGGGCAGCGTGCATTGTCTTTTACCAGGCTCTTCAATTGTTCATGTTCGTCCATGACAATGGCCCTGTTTTGTGCATGGATTTCCAGCTGCTCCATCAGTTTATCACAGGTTTCCAATAGCTGGGTATATTCCTCTCCCAGCTTATTTTCTTCTTTCCATCGTTCGGCCTGTTTTTTAAAAAAGGCCGACAAGCGGATAAATTCACGTTCGTCGGAGGTGTATTTCTGTTCCATGGCCTTTATTTGTTAGCCGGCTCCTTGTCCACCCACATAGTATCAATAAGGGCCGGGGAGTTGGCGCGTTGGGATTTGAAAATATAATAGTTCTTCGTCCATTTCAGAATCTCGGTCTCCAAAGGAATATTTTTTCGTATCCGCTGAATAGAATCCGGAAAAGGGAAGGTGCCTTCTATAAGCTTTGTTTCGTATTTGCAGTCACCGATCCAGCGGACGGATAAGGTAGAATGATAACCGGATATTTTGTCCCGTTCTATCTGTATGGAATCCTGACGATGAATAAAAAAGAAAACATCTCCCTGTTTGGTGCGCAGGTGAAAGGTGAAGTTGCCATTTTTAAACTGCTTGCAGCCGGAATCATTGTTGCCGGCAGAGCAAAAAATGATCAGTACGCCTGTTAATAAAAAAATCGCAATCAGGAAACGATTAAAGGGCCGAAAAAGCATGGAGTAATAGCGTGTTTATGATATCAAATCTATCCTATTTCTGCCAATTCGCAAACGGAACAGGGCACCTTGATGAAAATTTATTCTTTCAAAAACGCTTCAATCAGGGTGATGGTAGTATACCCGAATGTCTTTTTATCGGTTGTATTCATCATTCCAAATCTAAGAAAAGCATTTGATAGGACCGTTGCAGAATTTATTTTATGCCAGGGCTAAAGCCCGTTGTTTTTCCTTTCAACAACCCCGCGCTTAAGCGCGGGGTTATGAAAAGGCTATGACCTAAGGTGTTTTAACCCCAGTGCATAAATAACCCCGCGCTTAAGCGCGGGGTTATGGAAACAACAGAACCTTATGGGCTTTAGCCCTGATATAACACCTAACAATGATTTGTGTGTTTTTAACAGAAATCTCCGGCTTGAAGACCGAAGCAACCTAAGCGCGGGGTTATGGAAAGGGTAGAACAATGGGGCTTTAGTCCCCCCGGTTAGAAACTAACCAGGCATTGTTAATAGAGTATTGTATTTAATAAATATACCCTATAATATTGTAGTCGTATAACTAACAAAACCGACCAACATGAAAAATAAGATAATTGTAATAACGGGAGGTGCCACCGGAATAGGACTGGCCATTGTAAAGCAATTGATGAATGATAATACGGTAATATCTCTGGATCGCAGCGATGCAAAAATTACCGCTTTGAAAGCAGCCTGCCCCAAGGTTACCAGCATCAAGGCCGATGTTACTTCTGCTGATGATGTAGATGCTGCTATTACTTCTATCGGAAAAACAGCCGGTAAGATAGATGTGCTGATAAACAACGCTGGACTGGGTCGTAATTTTGATTTTGTAAATGCATCGGATAAAAAACTTGCCGAAGATATCAGTACTGAAATGGATGTTAATTATATAGCTCCGATTGTACTTAGCAAGAAGGCTTTGCCTTTGCTTAAAAAGTCGGACGCTCCGGTTATCGTGGTGGTTTCTTCTGGTCTTGCCTATGTGCCCATGGCATTTTTGGGAAGCTATTGTGCATCCAAAGCGGCGGTACATTTTGCAACGATGTCAATCCGGCATCAGGTAGCGGCCTTGAAAATAAGAGTGGTGGAAGTATTGCCTCCGGTAGTGGATACGGATTTAAGTAAAGGGGCAACCATCAAAAAAATGCCGGCAGATACCTTTGCAAAGATATTTCTGGACAGATTTTCCAAAGGACAGGATGTAATGAATATAGGTCAGACAGCCGCGCTGGAAAAATTCAGCCGCTTCCTTCCCAAAACGGCATTTAAAATGTTGAATAAGGCTGGGAACTAATCTGATTGTATAGTACAACAAACCCCTGCAATGAATCCATTGCAGGGGTTTGTTATTATAGTAGCCTCGGCCTTCAGGCCGGGGAGAGGGGTTAATGAGCTACTGTAAATCTTCTGGTCTCCGAGTGATTACCTGCAGTCAAATGCAGCAGATAAATTCCGTCCGGAATTCCGCTCAGATCGATGCTGTTACTGTATGTGCCTGCCGCTTTCCGTGTTTCGGTAATGGAGAACTTCATTTCTTTCCCTTGCATATCATACATCTTTACTGATACGGGTGTTGTTTCGCTCAGTTCGTAATTCAGCGTCAGCCTATCAGAAGCTGGATTGGGAAATAGCAAAAGCGAAGAAACAGGCATATCAAAACCGGCTATCCCCAGGCTGTTATCGATTCGTATATCATCCAGATACAGGTTATTTTCATAATCGGTGATGTTGACGAATTTGAACATGGCACTTGT
Organism: Bacteroidota bacterium; assembly: GCA_013288325.1. GTDB lineage: Bacteria > Bacteroidota > Bacteroidia > Palsa-965 > Palsa-965 > Palsa-965. Next base: position 20,045 of record JABDCB010000013.1, on the reverse strand, counting down.
TGCCGAGGCATAGGGAGCCAGATTGACCGATTCAAAACGCCATTCGCTGGCTGTAGGTTTAAAGGCGGTGGTGCTGAAAGTAGGTGTTGCAGTGGTTAGCGGAACACCATATTTTTTGTACAGCTGATTCCACGTGGTGCCACAATCGGTAGTGATAAACACTTCGAGTGTATCAGATGCATGTGCTGTGGCAGGGTTGGAATAGAGCTGATAGGCGAGCTGGAAAGAAAGTACCGGTGTGCTCATAGCCGCAAGGTTGAAGGTAGGGGTGATAAGTTCATCCTTCGCTCCGGGTTTATCATACTGGAAATTGTTGATAAAGGCGCTGGCCACACCCGAATGAAAAGCGGCGGTGGTACGCCTCCAGGTAGTATCATTATTGGGGTTGTTAATTTCCCATCCTGTTTTAGGAAATACAACGGTATCAAATCCTTCTGAAAAAGGGATGGCTTGTGTGGTTGACTTTACATCAAAGGAAATTGTTTTCCCATCGTTCACGGTGATGGTATCGGGACCCGGACTAGGGTTGGAGGTATAAGCGGTAAAGGTATGGCGGCCGGATGTTACTGCGATTGCAGGAAGTGTAACCGTTTGTGAGCTGTCGGTTACCAGACTTCCGCTCCAGGCCTGGGTAGCGGGCGTATTGGCATCAATCATGTAGTTGATGGTGGCAGCAGTAAACGTGGTGGTGCCGAAATTGTGGATTTTAACTACGGGAGTAATGGTTCCTGCACAAGTATAAAGTGATGGCGATGTAATAGAAATGATACCGGCATCTACGCCGGGGCTGGGAGCTTCACCAACAGTCAATGTGGAAGTATAGATCAGATCTCCGGTTGTATTACCGTCCCCATTGGCGCAATTAAAAGCTCCGTAAAAGGTAAATCCACCGCTACCGGCGGCAGGGGCCGTCCAGTTGAAAGTCCAGACAATGCTATCTGTTCCGGTGTTTCCGGCATTGGTATGTGTAATCCACCCGGGAGTATGTACCGATGTTTTGCTACCGGTAGAAGTAAGTGTTCCCATGATGGTACCGGATGGTGTTTGAGGAGATATTTCAAAACCGAATTTGCTGCGACCTATATATACCGCTTTTGCTGTTATCTGATACGTCTGACCGGGAGTATAACCACCGGCTGGGATATTGGAAGTGATCCAGCCTGTAATAGGAGTTACCGGGCTGCCGGAGTGACAGCCGCTTTGGGCACAGGTGGTTCCATCGGCCGGTGAGCCCGATACACCGGTAGGAGCACCGGCTGCATTGCCAAATGCATTTTTGTTCGAGTCAATAATAATCACAACCGCCAATAGCAGGACAAAGGCAAATAGTATTTTATACTTCATGAAGTAGTTTTTAGAGGAGGCAAATATAGTAAAAGGGGAATGCAAACAAATGAATGCAAAATGAAGAAACCGTTACCCGGAAATGATAATTAGCTAAGGATGGGAATGTATTGGCAGGACTTACTTTGTTTCTTTAAAATCCCTTCTGAGAATCACAAACTCCACTCTTCTGTTTCGTTGATTCATCAACTCTCTTGTGTTGATATCCTTGACCTTTTGAAGCTGGGCATCGGTATATAAGAGATGGTGTTGCCCATATCCTTTAGGTACCAGCCGTTGTTGATTTATGCCTTTAGCTGTTAAGTATTCGGCAATAGCTTTGGCTCTGGCCTGGGTAAGTTGGTTGCACTGTGCGGCGGCATTGTGTGTGCTGCCATTGACCCCTATTTCAATCACCAGGCTGTCTTGCTTCTGCAGGAACACGGCCATGGAATCCAGCGTGGCGTTAGGAGTTTGTATCAGTTCTGCTTTGTCCAGCTTAAATTGAATGGTCCGGGCCAGATAGCCGTCCCCATGTTTTGATATGGTATCGCTTGGGGAATAGATGGATGTAAAATGTTGTGCCGACATAATAAATGAGCAGAACAAGCATACCGCAGTCAGCAGAAATGATGGAAATTTTTTCATGAATTCAAATGTAATTCTTTAAAACGATTTTTTTGAAAAATGCTATGCGTGATAGACCGCAGATTATCATGATTGTTATGATTTTCGCAGATCCCAGGATCTGAAGCAATCATAATTAATCATGATCATCATGAAAATCAGCGGCCTATTACGTTCTGATGACCATGAAGCAGAAACAATTACATTTTCTGGAAATACCGGTTTAGATTATCCATTAAGGCCTTCAGCGAATCAGGCTGGCAGGTAGGGCCCGCATTACGGAGATAAAAATTCTGAATTATTGTTCCTTCTGTTATGCGGATCATGAACGGGTAGAGGGTGTCGCAATTCCAGGTGAGCAAAGCCTGTTGTATTTTTTTCCAATCTGTTGCCGGTTTATCAAAGAGCTTATGAAATAAAGGATCGCTGTTAAGGGTCTTTTTATTCCGGGCATGGAATATCTTATTTTTCAAATCATAGTTATTATCCAGCTCTGCAGAATCAGGTGAAAGCCGGATGGCTTTGGCTAATCTGTTGCCATTATAATATTCCTGTACCACCATAACAGAGCGCGGTTTGATTGCCGGTGTCTCCGGGTTTGGTAAAAGGAGGGAGAAAGGCAATAGAAATAGCAGAAGCTTCAGCATGTATGTCATAAGCAATGGGATTATTCCAAATTTACGGTGTTTTAAGCAAGGGTACAAACGAGCCCTTAAAAATGCCGCATTCGCACCCCATGCATATTACAGATATGGTCTATTTTTGTTTGAGAAACAAAACCTAGGTGAAATAAAAAGCTCAGACGCCAAACTGGTTTAAATGATGGTCCAGGTGTTTGTACATGCCTATACCCCATTCCCGGGGTGTAAGCTTGCCAAAGAAAGGGTGGGGGTGGGTGGTGCACTTGCTTTCTCCCCCGGTCTGAAAGCGTTGAATAATAGCAAACAGTTTTTGCTTTTCCTGTTCAAAATCCCTGGGGTCCGTAACCGTCAGATAGGGGGCTGTAGGTGAATTTCTGTGGAAGGGCTTGTCGTTCGAGTATACACTCCTTAGTAATCCTCCAATCAATCTACCTATAAAGGGTCTGGGCAGGTTCTGATCTCCTGTTCCCATTTCCAGTCCCCGGGTACAATGTGCCAGCATCTGATCTACTTTCATTTTTCCCCACAAGGCGGTGGAGCCAGGGCTTAAGTTATTGATGCGGGCTACTACTTCTTTGGCTGCTTCGGGGTCGAATAATGTCTTCATTGTATAGGAGTTATATGATACGCCGATAAATTTACAGATATATCAGAAATCAGAGTTAACAATTTTAGTTGTTAAAAGGAATTGGGGTACCTTTATAGTAGAAATCAGAGAAATGAAAACGATCAGTAAGGCAGGACTCCTGTTTTTTATTTGTATGCAAACATTAGTGTCTGCTCCTGTAAAGGTGGTAAACATGGATACGTTGCTGCAGGAAACAACAGCCGGTAAGAATGACACGCTGTATGTGGTTAATTTCTGGGCCACCTGGTGTGCTCCCTGTGTTAAAGAATTGCCTGCTTTCCAGACTATGTATACGAAGTTTGCTCCTCAAAAAGTAAAGATGATTTTTGTGAGTCTTAACTCCATCAAGGATAATGCAACGGTCGAAAAATTTGCAAAGCAGCATGACTTAAAACCCGAAGTGTTGTTGTTGGATGCCGGTAATCCCAATGTATGGATCAATAAGGTGGATACCACCTGGAGCGGTACGATACCTGCAACAGCTATGTACAGGATGGGGAAAAAGGTATACTTTCATGAAGGAGATTTTACCGAAGATCAACTCAAAAATATAATACAACTTAAACTCAGCGAAAAATGAAAAACTTAGCAATCCTGGCCGCAGCAGTCGTATTGATGTCGTCGTTCATCACGGCCGGCTATAATGTAGGCGATAAAGCAGCCGATTTTAAACTCCAAAACATAGATGGTAAAATGGTGTCCATGGCCGATTTTAAAAGCGCCAAAGGTTTTATCATCACCTTCACCTGCAACCATTGCCCGTTTGCAAAGGCGTATGAAGACCGGATTATTGCGTTAAATGCAAAATACGCCCCCCTGGGATATCCTGTTATTGCCATCAATCCAAACGATCCTAAACAGGTAGAGGAAGATAGCTATGTAAATATGCAGAAACGTGCAAAAGAAAAGAGCTTTACCTTCCCTTATCTTATAGACGAAACTCAGGAGGTAACACGCACTTTCGGAGCAGCACATACTCCGCATATATACATCGTACAAAAATCAGGAAATGATTATGTGGTAAAATACATAGGAGCCATAGATGATAACAGCGGCGATGCTACGGCTGTAAAAGAAAAATATGCAGAGAAGGCTGTAGATGCCTTGCTTGCCGGGAAACCTGTAAACCCTTCTTCCACCAAAGCGGTAGGGTGCAGTATTAAGTGGAAGTCTTGACAGACGATCCTACTTATCGTTTTATTCTTAGGGTATCCTGTCTGGGAACCAGTTTTGGAATTAAAGGCGAAGCCGGATCTTTGGGGTCTACGGGGATATAGGCCGTATCTATAACCTGCCTGATCACTAAGCTATCCGGTTTATGTTCCGCTTCCTTATCCTTCTTACCAATGCCGGAGCAGGATGCAGCGAAGAGAAAGAGCGTGGCAATGGATACGCCGGTAAGCAGACTTGCAATTTTTCTTGTTTTCGGGGTTGACATGTTTTTATTGTTTAGGGTGGAGGGTTATACTGTCTTTTTCTGCGCATCTGTTGCAGTGGGAAATTCATATCCGCATTTATAGCAAATATTCCTGCGTCCCATATATAGGAAAGGAATGCCAACATAGAAAAAGGGGATTCCCAGCAAAAGCAAAGAAATCAAAAAGATCAATATTCTATATTGCCCACGATCGGCCTGATCGGAGTGGCAAACGGGACAAATGACTTTTCCATCCTCTCTTTCCTCTTCCGTTTCTTTCAGGTTAGAGGCTTGCCAGTTGTTTACTATTTCAGTCGCAAGGGTGAAATCACTTTCTTTTACTTGTAACTGAGCTCCGCCTATGGCCACAGAGCGGAGAGGATCAACGCTGATCTGATACTCATTCTGTATAAAACATTCAATGCCTTCCGATTCCAGCTTGCTGCGTATAATGGCCGCATCCAAAGGATGGGTAAAGGTTTGTATGGTTACGAATTTGTCCATTCAGCTATTGTAAGGAGAGAATATCCTCCGTCCGGGTTTTTCTTAGTTTCAAACGGGCGGTAGTTAGTTCCGGAAAGTCGTTCATGGAACGCGACGGTTTGGGTGTTTATTCAAATCTAGTTCATTTCTTTTAGTCGTCATTGGAATTGTGTAATAAAATGCAGGAATTATGTAAGATTAATTGAGCCCCACCCTCTATCTTCGTCCTATAAACTTAAGATTATGAAAAAGGCAATATTAGCAATGAGTGTAATAATAGTTTCTCTTTCTTCCTGTGAAGTAGAGTATAGGGGTGATAATCGCTATCACCACTGGAGAGGCTATGAGCATGCTCATTACCCTGGTCACCATGATGAATATCACCGCGGTTATCACCACGATGAGCATGGAGGCGAGATTCATGATCATAGATAGGAGGGTAGCAGAGGTGAGGGAAAGAAATTATTTCGGTATCGAAAAATAAAAAGTAGCCCCTTCATTTATCTTTCCTTCGGCTCCTACTTTGCCTTCATGCCGGGTGATTATTCTTTCCACAATGGCCAGGCCTACACCTGATCCTTCAAACTCTTCCTGGGAGTGAAGACGTTGGAATGCGTCAAATAATTTGTGGACAAATCGCGCGTCAAAGCCGGCTCCATTATCTTTTATAGAGATCTTCACCATGGTGCCTATATCTTCCGAAGCAATCTCGATCCGGGGATAAGGTACTTTTGAAGAGTATTTAATGGCATTGGAGATAAGATTATACATGACATGATAAAGTAATTCATAATCTCCCTTGACAACAGGAAGAGGATGAATGATTATCCGGGCTGTATGGGGTGCTATTTTATACAATTCTCCAACCACTTCTTCTGTCAATTTATACATATCAACAGGAGCCTTTTGCATCTCCTTTTTTCCAAGTATAGAAAAAGAGAGCAGCGCATCGATCAGCCTGCTCATTTTTTCAGCACTATGTTCTATCGTTTGCAATAGATGTTTCCCTTCTTCATTCAGCCCCGTTTGATGATCTTTGTTAAGGATTTTTGCCAGGCTGGTCATAATGCGAAGGGGAGTCTTCAAATCATGGGAAACAGAATACGAAAACGCCTCCAGTTCCTTATTGGCAATCTTTAGCAGCTCTTCAGCCCGTTTGCGTTGGGTAATGTCGTTGAAGAGGATGGCAACCTGCATGTTTTGAGGATCTCCGAAACGAAAAGCATACACATCATACCAGCGGTGTAGCTGCTCCGCACGGTTTTCAAAACGGGTGGACTTGCCGGTTAATGCAATATTGCCATATATTTCAAACCAATGTTCTTCATGATCAGGAGCAAATTCGCGCATGCGTTTGCCAACGGCATTGTAAAGCCCGGTTTGCATCTCGAATGATTTGTTGACTTCTAAAAAGCGATAGTCCACAGGTTTCTGCCGCTCATCAAAAAGCATCTCAATGATGCAAAAGCCTTCATCAATCGAATCAAAAAGGATACGATATTTCTCTGTAGAATCTAATGCCACATCCATATATAATAGCTGATAGGACTGTTGGATTGAATTCTTAAAGGTAAGCCTTTTCCATAAGCAGCGTGAATGCCGGTTTTATCTGGTTATAACGATCTTCCTGGTTATGATTCCTTCCCATGTTGTAATTTTTGCCAGATAAATCCCTTCTCCCACACTGGACAAATCAATAATAGTATTACCCACGATACGTTGGTTAAATATCTGTTTCCCGTTTAAATCAAAGATCTCGAGGCTTTGCAAGTCTGTCTGATTTGTTGAAACAACAAAACTGCCCTTGCCCGGATTGGGAAATATACTCAGCTCCGGTTCCGGTTTAAAAACAGGAAGAATGCCTGTTGCGCAGGTCACATTGATGGTGCCCGGATAATTGGTTACCGTGGGATTCAATACATATGCATTGTAAGAATAGGTTCCTGCACAGGGAACAACAACAGAAAAATTAGGAGTGCTGGCGTCTATGGGCGACTTCCACGAAATGCCACAACCGGGGATGGTGGTGGATCGTACACTGTCCGTAGCTCCGTTCCATATCCATTTGATGGTATCGCCACAGGTTGCGCTTACGGTAGGCCGGCTTAAACCGATACCGCTTACATACACCGTAACGATTGTCGCCTTGGTTGTATGATAGCTGATAAAAGCGAAAAGAAAAAGGAGTAATGTTTTCCTCATACGGATTGGTTTAAGGTTGTAGGAGCTATTGAGCTGAGTTCGAAAAGAAAGGTAATTAAAAATGGGTAATTGGCAATATCGGGATCGAGTAGGGTAGGTTGAACTACAATTCAAACATTTTCAAATCATAATCCGAAAAATCAATGCCTTTGGCATTCTTTATAATCAGAGCAGCTTTTTCCCTTTCTCCGTTTTTAAGAGTAGCCAGGGCGAGGTAATAGTAATAATAAGCCTGAGGAGAATAGCCGATGTTCACCATGTTTTGAAAATCGGGAATAGCTGCTTTAAAATTATGCGTGTCATAAAACAAGCCTGCTCGCATAGCGTACAGTTCCGGAGCGTTTTCCAAGCCGGGACCATATTCAATGGCTTTGTTTAAGGACTCCATGGCCAGATCATTTCTGTTAAACCGGCTGAAACAACGGGATAAATTCCGGTATGCGTACCAATATTTTTTATCCAGTTTAATAGCCATCTGGTATTCCCGGATACAAACGAGGGTAGCGATGGAGTCCCCAGGCCAATCAACAGTTCGGGCACATGCCGATTCAAAATACCGGGAGGCTGTTTCCCGGATCTGAAATGTTTGATGTTTATCCTGAGGAAGGGGGAAGGTGTCGGAAATACTTTTTTGCTGCGTAAAATAAATAAGTTTTGAATGAATGTCGGAAGCAATGGGGGCAGGTTTATCCGGCACCTGTTTTGGTTCTGTACCGCAGTTTGTAAAAACAAATGCACTTGTGAAAAGAAGGATGGAAATAATATACTTCATAGCCATAGGGGTGAGAACCGTATAGCAAGATAAATCAAATGTTTAAGATTTCAGGCCCGGTTTGATTATCCGGCGGGTTTGACTTAGTAATAGGAGGGTTTTACAATGTGACTAACAGCTGTAATGCCGGCATTCCTGACAGGCGAAACTCAGTTAGCCTGGACAAAGAAACAGGTCTCCGTTTCCTCTCCTATAGCCATACCCATGATATGAGAAGCCGATAAATGAAGCAGTTTGGTTGGGAAAACGCTTTGTTTCTTGAGTTTGCTGTCGAATAAAATACCTTTCGTTTCTTTTCCTGCGGCATCTATTTGTAAGAATACCAATGTTCCTCCGGCCCCATCGGTAAAATGAACCGGAACCTGATTGGCATGAAGAGTTATATTCTTAGCCTCATCCATAAATAAGAGAAGGAGTTCATTGCCATGGGAAGATACATCATACGACATCCCTCCGGGTTTTTCTTTACCGGACTGGCTTTTAGCAATTTTCTTGAACCAGACTACCGCTCCTGCAGAGTCGATATTCATCAATACGATATTGTGGTAATGGTAAACAGGCTGACTTTCTGTTTTTCCTTTCTTGCCGGGTATCTGAATTTCTGAAACGGCTTGCTCCTCGCTTGCTATGGTAACAGAGCCATTGGGATAAAACCAAACGTATTTAAGACCCAGCTCCGTTTTCAGTGTTTCAACAGGTTTAGCTCCTTGCTTTTTGGCCGGGGGAGCATGTGCTGCTTCTCCTCCCGCTTTCTGTTCGGATGGAAAAGCATAGGTTCCTTTCCGGTATGGAACAAATGAATTTGTTTTCCAATCGGCCCTTGCCAGATAAACACCTTCTTCCGGTGCATTTTCATCTTTTGAATAGATTCCCGCGCAGATCACATCATTTTTCCGGTCTTTATACATGCGTATGCTTTTCATGTATTTATTGTCATTCACTACCGACACGATATCCGCTTTCTTACCTGATTCGGTAAAATGAAAAACTTCAAAATGGTGTTTGCCTTCCGGTCCTTCATTAGATTTCGGGCTGTCAAACACTTTTACCAGAAAACAGGGCTCGTTATTGGCGTCAAGCTGGTAATCCACCACCTGCATCAGCTCTTTGGCATAAGGCATGGTATAGCGACTCACCTTGATGGATTTAAGATTTTCGTCAAACAAGGTGATGCCAAAAGCTTCCGGCAACTTGTCTTCTTCCTTTACGCTTGGTTTTAAGGTGTATTTGATACTGAATGTATTGGAATCGGGCGACAAGGCAAACTGGTATTTTCTGGAATTATAACCGGGCATTTGTGTTAATACAATCCTAGGATCCTCGTGCAATAAGGGCCTTTCGAAAGAAGAAAGTTTATCCTGAAACTGGATCAGGGTCTTTTGTTCCGAAAGCGTCAGTTTTTCAAAATCAATCTCCCGGGCGTAAACCCTTTCCACAGAACTTTCTTTTTCCCAATTGGAATAAATCCAGTATGTCTTGCCTTTGATGGTCACAAACAGTTCGCTTGTGCAAACCGAGGGCAGTATATCCAGACTGATGGTATTAACATCCGGAGCCTTTGGCCTCCAGTCGTGGCGTTTCAGGATCAGGGATTTCATATCCCTGTTAAATACTTCCAGATAGCCGGTGTTTTGAGTGCCGAGCAAAGCCAGGGAGGTATAGTGATTCGGTATTTGAAAGGTATCGCCCCAGGCTAGATTTACTTTGGCTTCTTTTTTTGTCTTGTTTCCCTTTGCCGCGGGAGTTCCCGGGCCGCTCTTTTTTTGTGCAGAAGCAGCTACCGTGCAACAAAGCAGGATCAGCATGAATGCCTGTTTGTAACTTGCAACGTGGCGTTTGAATAAGCCAACAAAAGGGGGATAAGGGCTGTTTTTCACTGGAGGTGAAGTTCTCATAAAGGGTAGACTAAGATACGGGAAAGGATACCATCCTATCTTCTTTTTTAATATCTGGTCGGATTAAGGCGATATCTGGTTAGGGATGGGACTTTATCCGATTCCTTCTCCTTGATGGCTTCAACATGATGGCCGGTTTATACCTATATTTGGTTTAATGTATTCACCCTGGTTTGTAAATAGTGTCATACTCGTGTCTGCCGCACTTGTCAGCTATATGTGGATTGCTTATCGCAGAAATAAACGGAAGGATTAAACGGAATAAAATAAAGATTCCCCTCCTAAGGATATAGGAGGGGAATCTTTGTTTTGTAAAGGGCCTAAAGTTGATTTACTCAGGCAATCTTAATTTCCTTTACAGGGTTTTCTTTAGCCAGGGCTTTTTTCTGAATATGAAGCTTCAGGATTCCGTTTTCATATTGAGCTTCCGTTTTTTCGGTATCAGCAATTTCAGGTAAACGGAAACTGCGGGTAAAGGAGCTGCGGTTAAATTCCTTGCGTCTGTACGCGGTCTTTTCTTCCGTTTTCTCTTCTTTATGTTCGGCGGAAACAGTGAGTGTGCCGTCTTCCAGTTGAATTTTGAAATCACCTTTGTCGAATCCGGCAGCAGAAAATTCGATATGAAACTGGGTTTCCTCTTCACTAATGTTTACTGCCGGAAGATAACCGGCCATTTCCTTGTTATAAGGATCGGCGCTGAAGAAATCCCGGAAAACGGTATCGAACACAGGAAATCCAAAGTTTCTTTTGTCCAGGTTAAAAGCGGGATTGTTCCATTTAATGAGTGTCATAGTTTTAATTTTTTAAAAGGTTAAACATTTTTGGTGTCGATGCTTGTTTCTCAAAAGAAATACCATAGCATTATTCCTGTCATTCCTTCATTTTTATGGGCTGTAAGGCTGACAAAAAATCAGTTTTAAATGAAAAAATGTCATTTTGAGCCAGATTGGAACTTTAGTTTAACCTTTTTTAACCCTGAACATCCTATGTCTGGTACACTTTTTGCAAATAGGAGGGTGAAATCAAACCCTTAAAGCCATGACAACTGTAATCCTGAGTATCGCCGGAATTATCCTGATACCTCTCCTGGCTTATCTGGAAGTGGAGTGGGAGGAACGTAAGCACCGGCACCTGACAACACCTCATTCCTCCGGCCATCATCTGCATGGAAAATCCAGATTCCATAAAGAGCACCGGAGGAAATAATACCTATTTATGTTTAACGCTTAAAACAAAAAATGACATGAGTCTCTTGATCATCCTGGGATTTTGTATTAATTCCGTTGTCTTCGGTCTCATACTTATTACCTTATTAAAAAGTATAGAAACTGAATTACGTTCCGGGTTCCGGAAATTCAAAAAACAAACGCTGGATACATTTAGAGGAAAGGAAATTTCCTCGTCCGAAGTAAGAAGTTCTCATTTTAAGAAAGATGACGACTTCAAACATTGGGATTTATCAGGAGGAATTTTTGGAATCTAAACACACGTTAATCCTTACAATTGAACTAAGCACTCCCTGGATATGACACGGGAGTGCTTTTTTTATTATATCCAGCGTTGAGCTTTCTATTAAGGAAGATAAAGGAAGGAATTTATTTATTTATAGCCATTCTCTGTTTATACGCCTTCAAAGCATGGGAGAGTAATTTTTTCAAGGCAGCAGATTTAATCTCTTTTTCGGAATTTATTTCCACATAACGGGAAATCTTTCCTGTTCCTTTCAGCAGCCCGTTTGGATCGGGTAGCTCGGTACCCCTGTTAAAACCCAGTTTAAGTCCTTTTTTGGAAGGAATGATCACACAAATCAATTCCGCGTATTTCTGCCCGTAACAATAAGCAATCATCTTGGCCGGAATATCCAGTTGCTCGGTGACATCGGGAAGAGTTTTTATAATAACCTCACGAAGTTTCAAGGCGTTAATGAAAACCTCTTCGTCGTAGCGGGATAAAAAAGCGTCTATGGTTTTGTCCGGTGTCATGTTTCTTTTACAATCCTTCCCGTTTCAACAACAATCCATACCCAACTACCGGGAGTTTGCCGGCGAAAAAAGGATCGGAATCTTCAAACTTAGCCAGAGGCCGGTATTTGCCGGACAATGTTTTCAGAAATTTATTTTCCGACACATTGATGTAGGGGAGTGATATCTCCCTGTTTTCCATTCCTTCCGGAAGTCCCGGAGCCCCATGATCATTCAGCATACTTTTTTGAATGGTTATCAAATCCATGTCGCCTTTGGCCAAGGAGATACGGATGAAGAGCATATGCTGAGGCATTAATGCGATCATTTTTTCCAGCATTAAATAAGGTTCACTCAGATATTGCAACACTCCGGAAGATAATAAAATATTGATTTCCATTCCATCGCTAGCCGATTCCAGCGAAGTGAAGTATTTTAATTCTTCATTTTCAAGTTCCCTGACATGCGATACCATTGTTGGTGTTTCTACCACATGCCAGCGAAGTGTATAACGGTTGCCAAACATTCTCTTGAAAAGAAAATAATAGATACCACCGGCTCCGCCCAAATCGATGACATGGATGCAGTTATTTGAAGAAGCTGCAGAGATAGCCAGTAGTATGACAGTATTGGATTTATTATAATATGCCGGGTTTGCCGTTTCCAGACCTTTGATGAATGCTTTTGTTTTGAATAAGGTCATTTTGGCAATATCCTCCTCTTCATAGGGAGCATGATTACCCTGAACAAAACAATTGTCAGAAGCCTCCTTGAATGTAGTGAACAGCCTCACCGGCTTGGATTGCCGCTTATCTTTCCATTTATAAATAAAAGGGGGTAATACATCTCGCAGAATCGATCTAATCATGTACAAGGAATTTCACCGAATTTACCTTATTTCTGCTGATCGTGCAAAACGCAGGAATGTCAGTATTCAATCCTTAGATGGAGATTTGGAAATGAAATTGTTTTACCCTGCCGGTGTTGATCAAAGGCAAGGGTAAGCGCTATAGTGGATGCTTTACTAAAGGAGATGGTATCTGGGTCCCGGAAATGTTTGATATAAGACTGCGCTTCCGGACTGCTGTATGTAAATTCCATACCCGTCAGTTTTTGTATCCCGGCGGGGTGGGCCGGAGGTTTACTTTCTTTTTTTCGGTCTCCTTTGAATGGGAGACGGAAGATCCAGGGGAGGTCGTCAGGGGCATTCAGAATATCTATAGCCATACCTTGAGGAAAATAAGCCGGTTGATATTTCAGGGGGTGTTTAAAAAGTTCGTCGGTTTCATCGGTATTGGTAATGCAAAGCCCGAAAGGAGAACAACCTGTAGTCTTGTAGTTCGCTCTTTTCCATAAGCCACTTGGTTTAACCAAATCGCTTTTCAGTTCCTGATCATTATGAACCCATAGGATTTCGAAATAGAAATTTTCAAACACAAAGGTCCTGTTACTTGTTCCCTGACCTTCATGCACGCGGCTGCTCCCTTCCGTAAGCCCGAAAGAAATCAGCTCTTCAGCATTTTTGGCCGGATCGGTTGTGAAGATGAAAATATGATCGGGTTGCATGGAATGGTCTTACTTGCTTTTTGCTCTCTGACAGGATAATTTGCTAGGATGGGAGCAAGCTGTCATTCCAGTCCCTAATTGCATAGGATTTCACCATGCCTTCCAGCACAAAAGGATCTTCCTTTACAAATTCTTCGGCAGCTGCCCGGGTTTTGAAAATAGCCATATTGCCCATATCGGTAAAGGGACCGATGCCAATTACATCACCGCGTTGAATATACTTATCCACTACCAGTTTGTGACGGGGATAAACAGCTCTGATTGCTTCCATGGTGGCGCCGGATGATTCTCCGATTACTACTGCTTTCATGATTAATATTTGTATGGTTAAACGTTTGTATGAATTTCAAAGATCAGGTTTTCAAATTTATCCAATAATAACTTGTATAACGTTGCCATTTTTCCACATAAGCTGTGTTGGTAAGAACGCCTCCGTTGGACAGAATGGTTTTAATGGATGCTATATTATCGGGAGAGCAAGTGAGTAATAGCTTCCCAATCTCTTTTGCTTTTGGAGTTTGTAAAACCCGTTTCAATATTTCTTTGGCAATACCTTTTTGCCGGAATGATGGTCTTACTTCGTAACCGATATGACCGCCGAATTCGGCCAGATTTTCATTGAGTTCATGTCTCAGTCCGATTTTTCCCACCACCTGATGATCGATCGTAGCCCAATATCTTGTTTCGGGCACGAGACTCTTTTCCGGGTCAGCTTTTTCAGCAGTTAAGCGGTCTATAAACAGCTCCGGGGATTCAGCCTCTGCGGGAATACTTAACTCCCATATTTTTTCACCCCGGTTTTTCATTTCGGCAATAAATTCCAGATAACTGTTCACCAGCTTGAGGCTGGGTTTTTGAAGTTGAATCTTATTTATTTCCGAAGCAGACAAAGTCTTTATGTTTGATTGGAGGTTCCGGCCGGATCCTATCATGAATCTGCATTGTTGCAGAATGATAGTGCAATGATAAAATAAAAACAGCTGTTTCGATTAAGAAACAGCTGTTTTTATTTTATCGTTTACTATCCTTTACTTTATAACTGTTATCCCAATGGTCTTACTCCATTCTTTGCCATACGACTGATGCAGGCCATTCGCAAATTGTAAGGTAAGGGTATGTTTTCCGGGTTTTAGTTTCAGGGTGTCAGAGGTCTGCCCTTTGCCAAAATGTATGTGTTTTTTATCCATAGGAACCGTTTGATCTTTTTCTACATATGTACCATCAATTATCAGATGATGGTGTCCCTTGCCTTCTTCTGCTTTTCCGGCAGGTTCTACCTGCATGCCAACTACTCCCATTTGGATGATAACAGGTGATTTTAACTTATCTCCCTCTTTTATATTGACAAAGAAAACTCCGGGATGTATGGACGTATCCTTGGGCGGTTCTTGTTTTTTTACCAGGCTGTCATTTGCATGGGTTGTTGTTTCTTTAGCCGGCTGATCGCAGGCGGCGAAAAGTAAAAGAGCTAAGGAGGTGATAAACAAGGTGGATTTCATGGTTTTGGTTTTAATGGTTAATTGATTTTGAGATGCTTCATTTCGTTTCAGAACTAACATTCGGGTAACTTGAATATATAGCTATACCATCACAAGCAATGGAATTCCAATCATGGCGTAAAGCCATTCCTTTTTTTTTACTTTAGTTGCCAGGTCATTAGTCATTTAATTAACGCCCGATTTTAAGCAGAGAGACCGTTAATATGTATGGGGAATATGAAATTATCAATAAGCCCCCGGCTTGCTTTTTTTACATGCTTTACATACCCTTCCAGACTTGTTTTCAGAATGGAAGAGAGGTCCTTGTCCAGTTTCAGTATGATAGCCTGGATAGCATATATTTCATTTTTCAGCTCTTTCAGTTTGTCATCATCAAATGGGGAATAGTAGAGGACAGCAGCATCGAATATTTTTTCGAAGTTCTGATCTACTTCTTTATAATACTCTATTAATCTGGGATGAGCCGTAAATGTTTTAAGGTGAGCAAGTTTGATAGCACCGGCCTTTCCTTCGAAACTTATATGATTTTCCTGTACCGAAGCCAGTACGGATACGAGTACAGGGGCTTTTAAAAGAAGCGCTTTTTCCTTTTTGTCAATTTTTTGAGATGGAGTAAACATGGTATTTGGTTTTAAACAGATTAATTTATTCTTGAATTATTTATCGAAGGAGAAGTGCAGAAGTGGAGGCCAGGGTACCGTTGGCATATATTTCAATGGTATACGTTCCCGGGCTGAAGTATCCTTTGCTTGGTTCATCGTAATCTTCACACAATTCAATATTTTCCCCGGTATAATTCACCTCTTTACTTACGGTGTATTGCAGCTCTTTCCCTTCTGCTGTTGTAAATTTTCCGGAGTTATCAACCGGATTTCCTACCACTTTTCCATCGGGAGCCAGAATCCGTATCCGAATTGTTATGATGCCGGGAGGAGCGAGCTTATTATCTGGTAAACGCAGACAGGTTTTAATCCGGATAACCCTCCTTGCCATACCTGTAGGTTCAAGCTGATCGCTTAGTATTTTTTTCTTCAACGGAGCAGCTCCCAGATATTCTACTTTTAAGAGTGAGGCTGTATTCGCTTTCATTTTATGCTCAAGCCTGGGCAGATTTTGACCGGCCCTTTCTAATTTCCGGGTGAGCTCCTCTTCTTCAGCTTTTAATCCTTTGTTTCTGACAAGTACCTGATCTATCCGGTCCAGATAAGAGTCAGTCAATTCATTGAGTTCGTTAATTTTAGTCATGAGCTCCAGTTTTTTTGATGCATCATTTTTGACGAGGGATTTAAGATTTTTTATTTCCTGTTCTTTGAGCGCAATTTTTGAAACACCCTCGTTGACCACTTTAATAAGCGAATCGTTTCTATACCGAAAATGTTCCAGGGCATCTGTTTTGGAATAGGCATCGGCATCCAGGCTGGCATTGGAAAATGTAAGGGTATCTATCTGTGTTTGCATCAGATTGGTGATTTCAGCTTTCTGGTTTTCAAGATCCATGGAATGTCTGACAGAAAGGGTTAATAATACCGCCAGTGTTATAAGCAACAATACGGAGGTATTCCGGAAAAATTTATTTTTTGATGAAGGTATCATAGGGGTTGATTGAGTGGTTTAGCTGGGGTAAATTTTCATGGATATGAAATCGTCTTCCTTTAAATACTTGTTATTCTTAACCAAATATCCATTCGCCTTATTTAAATGGCATTAGTCTGGAATTAAAATGAGATTAAAGCCATGAGTAGCAGAAGTAACGAAAGAGGGCGATTCGTTCCCATTAATCGCATTTTAATTCGCGATTAACGCTCCTTTAACGAGGGAGGGGCAATTTTGTCACGAAATAAGATACATTTTATACTGCTGAGAAATGAAACCTCCAAAAACAATTACCGTGTTTGTTGTAGAGCAGGAAGGCAACATCAGTTTTCTGCTCAACTCCAAACTTCAAAAAAGCAAGGACTATATAATCGTTACATATAGATCATACGAATCATGTGTCGAAAATCTGGGACAAAAACCGGATCTGATTATTCTGGATGATCAATGGACCAATAATGATCCCCTCCAAATGGCAGCCTATCTGAAGCATCAAATAGGTAAAACACCTTTGGTTTTTATGTCTTCTCAGAAAAGTAAAGACTATATATTCCAGTTAAGTCTGGAGCATGTCGAAAATGTTGTTGCCAAAGACATGGATTCCGATCATCTGGCAGATGAACTGATAAATAAAATTGTTTTGCTGACTTATAAGAACAGGATGAAAAAGCGTGAAGTAAAAGAAGCAACATTGCTAATTGCCATCACATCACTTATGTTAAGTATTCTGGTTCTATACCTGCTTATTTACTAATTGTAATCACCAAATGGAAAAGACCTGCTTATTTTCTAACTATTTATCATTAAAAAAACTATTATGAAAGCGCTACACTATATGATCGCAATCGGAATATCCACAATGATGGTTTCCTGCGTAAGCTCCAAGAAATATGCCTCTCTGAATAAGGATTATAAAAAGACCCTGTCAGAGCAGAAAAGCTGTGAAACATATTCAGACAAATTACAGGCAAACAATACGGATCTGACCACCCGTAATAAAGAGTTGCTAGCTCAATTGGATGAAATGAAGAAAAACAGCAATCTGGTACTAACTACGTTGCAGGATATGTCCGTATTGTCTGCTAAACAGGCCGAAAACATGAAACAATCCCTGAAAACCCTTTCTGAAAAGGATGGTTATATACACAACCTTCAGTCGGCCATCCTGAGAAAAGATTCCTTAAATATGGTGCTTGTCATGAATTTAAAAGGAAGTCTGGGTAATATAAATGACAAGGATATCAATATTAAGGTTGAAAAAGGGGTTGTATATATTGATCTGTCCGATCGTTTGCTTTTTAACAGTGGAAAGTATGTTGTAACGGAGCAAGCCAAGACGGTTTTAGGAAAAATTGCAACTATTTTGAATGCTCACACCGAACTGGATGTGATGGTAGAAGGTCATACGGATAATGTTCCGGTACACACTTATAATCTGGATGATAACTGGGATTTAAGCGTAAAAAGAGCTACCTCGGTAGTGCGTATCCTTGAAAAGCAGTACAAAATAAGCCCGATAAGGATGACTGCAGCCGGTCATGGAAAATTTGAACCTGTGGCTGACAATAGCACCGAAGAGGGAAGGGCTTTGAACCGCAGAACAAGGATTATCATTCTGCCCCAATTGGATCAGTTTTTTAAACTGATGGTAAAAAAATAATTGCTTAAGTAAGGCGACCTGATATCAGGTGTCAGAGAAGGTTGAGATACCTAAATAGCATGCAATGCAAACGCACCGCTAAATTATTTAAATACGATGAACATCAGAACTAAAATAGTAACAGGGTTTATATTAATACTGTTGCTGTTTACCATTGTGACGGTTGTGAATGTTAATCTGGCTATACACGTCAAAAATGCTATTGTTTCTATTGACGATATGGAAACCATACAGCAAAACTCTATTATCCTTGAAAAGCAGATTATGGATATGGAAAGCGGATTAAGAGGATTTCTGTTGACAGAAAATGAGGATTTTCTGGAACCTTTTCACCTGGCAATACCCAATTTTAAAAGCACGATTAAAGAACAATTCGCATTGCTTCAGAAACATCAGGAGCAAAGCGCGCAGATAAAAGATCTGGAAAGCAATGTAATGAATTGGATAAAAGATTATGCGCAGCCTCTGATCAGGGCAAAACGATTAAGCATCCGGAATATGGATAAAGACCGGGAGTTTGAACGGCTTTTTGATCTGACAGTAATGAAAGGCGAAGGAAAAAAAATAACGGAAACGATTAAACAAAGCCTGGAGCGATTTGTGGAGGATCAGAAAAAGGAGGAAATAAGTAAAAGGGGAGCTTTTAACGAATACAAAGCCCAGGTCGAAACCTTTACACTGGGAATGAATTGCCTGGCAGCGGTTATAGCCTTTGGAATTTCGGCATTCATCATCCGGTCCATTGCAGTCCGGATAAAAACAATTGTTCAGTTTGCGGAAAAATTTTCTAACGGTAATTATGCATCTAAAATACATGATCAGGAGAATGATGAATTGTCCATCATGTCGGAAGCCCTGAATGCGATGGCAGAAGCCACTGAAAGGACTATCCATCAGTTGAATAACTCGGTGAGGGAGTTAAATGAAGCAAAAAAGACTCAGGAGCTGTTCTTTGCGAATATGAGTCATGAAATCCGCACCCCTATGAATGGTGTTCTGGGCATGACTCACCTTTTACTGGATACTCCTATTAATGAGGAGCAATTAATCTATCTGAAATCCATTCGGGAATCCTCTCAGAATTTATTGGTAATCATAAACGATATCCTTGATTTTTCAAAACTGCAGGCCGGGAAAATGGTTTTTGAGAAAACGGGAACCAATATTTCGGATGTGATCAATAATATCGGATTAATTCTGAAACCGAAACTGGAAGAACGGAATAATCAATTTACTGTTGATATGGACGAACAGATTCATCTGTATGTGAAGGCTGATGCGGTAAGATTAAGTCAGGTTTTATTAAATCTGGCGGGTAATTCGGCAAAGTTTACAAAGGATGGAGTGATCGGAGTTTCAGTTCGGCTTATTGAAACAACAGGTGATAAGGAGACCTTGCAATTTACTGTTTCCGATACAGGAGTGGGGATACCGGGGGATAAACTGCCTCATATTTTTGAAAGTTATTCTCAGGCACATCAGTCTGCTTCTGTTACTGCACAAGGCACCGGCCTGGGGTTGAGTATTGTAAAACAAATCATCGAATCGAACGGGGGAAGTATTGTTGTTAAAAGCACTGTAAATGTAGGGACCTCCATTTCATTCACCCTGACTTTTGTAAAATGTGAAAAATCGGAAGTAGTGCAGGAAAATGAGTTATCCTATTCGGCTTCGGAGTATAATCTTGATCAAATGCGAATTCTGCTTGCCGAAGACAATAAAATGAATCAATTGGTAACAAAAACCATATTGGAAAAATCCGGTGGGATAGTAAGCAT
>JABDCB010000012.1 GCA_013288325.1 Bacteroidota bacterium | reverse complement strand
GGGTTTTCATTTACAAAGTCTCTGTAGGAGGCGAGTGTCTGCTCATTTACATGTTTGTTCAACAAGGGCAAGAGTTCATATACATACTCGCCAAGAAGCTGAAGCGTAAATGGAGTGACCCAATAATCGGCTGCATCAATCAGTTGCTCAAGCCGTCTTTGTCTGACATGACCATCACAGTGCCTCAAATAAATGCAGTGAAGGATTGTAAATTGAGTGGGTGACAGCTTGGCTTCGTTTTCTTTAGCTGGTTCATTGAAGTAAATCCTATCAGGAATCATCAGGGGCTCTCGCTTTAAGAGAACTGACAACGTATTTGAATGGATTAATTCTGTAACCCGGTGAGTTTGGCCGTCAGCTAGTTTAATATCAGTCGTGCTAAAAGGCAAAATATCCAGAACAGCTTTTACATCATCCTGCAAGGTCTGAGGAAAAGCCTTCAGCAGCCTGGACTTGTATTCCTTTGATTTGTCTTTTTTAAACCAATTCAGCATGCAGAAGGATTCGATTACTATAAATATAATGGAATTCAGTTACAAGCCCTAAACAAGCCGAATGGTGGTTCCGTACTCCGGACAACTGCGGCCTTAGCTCTTGGGCAGAGCAAAGGAGTATTTAAATACGGCATTCAGAATTAAGTGTTGACTTTTTTGTACATGTAAGACTTAGGAAACCAATTCAGTAAACAAACGTTTAGCTGTTTGTTCTAAATCATTGCACAGGCCAGGGTGAGGTCTTGATGTTTGAATAGCAGAACTTCTTACTGCAGTTAGCCACCTGAAGCGGGACGGAACATCAAGCAGGGCTATTGGTCCGCAATTTTTAACACCCATTGCTATTTGTTCCATTGCCTTTAAATTCAGTTTTATCTGATCGAGATCAATGTCTTTAGAAAATGAACGAAGCTTCGCTTCATTAACAGTAAATATCACCCGGATGTACTCCTCTTGTTTGCAAAGGAGTATAATACCCACATTGATGAATTCTTCACGTTCTACAAAAGGGAGAACACGAATTACAGCATACTCATATAAGTATTTCTCTTGCATTTTGTGCTTCTTTTGTAAACATTGCAGAATATGCTAACCTGATGAGCAGGAATTGAAGGTATACTTCTTTTATTGATTCAGGGGTTTCCATTGTGCCTTGCCAATGCAGCCATTCATCCGGTATAAGGGTAACAATGTTCCTCAGTTTTTCTTCGGTTAATAACTTCGTAAACGTACTGTTTGTTTCTTCAAGTAAAGCAGCTTGTGGTAGCAATACATGGTCTTTTATAAGGGCAAATGGGCCCGCGGCATGTGTTTTCCATGTCGACCAGGAATGATGGAAATACAAACATGCGCCATGATCAATAAGCCATAATTGCTTGTTCCACATCAGCATATTGGTATTCTTAAAAGTGCGGTCAATATTTTGTATGAATGCATCCAGCCATACAATTTGTGAAGCAAGTTTTGCATCCACTTTTGTAACAACCGGGTCAAATGTTATTGAGCCTGATAAAAAGTGCAGACCTAAATTTAATCCCCTGCTGCCCTTTAGCAGATCCTGAATTTCTTCATCACCTTCGGTTCGACCGAAAGCCTCGTCTAAATTTGCGAAAACCAATTCGGGCACACGCAGGCCCAAAGCGCGTGCAATCTCTCCGCCAAGTAATTCTGCAATTAATGCTTTTACACCGTGTCCGGCACCTTTAAATTTCAAAACGTATTTAAAGTCATCGTCAGCTTCGGCCAATGCAGGCAAAGACCCACCCTCCCGTAAAGGTTGAATATAGCGCGTTACATTTACTGTTCTTAATGAAAGGCTATTGTGCATGCTTCTTTTTTGTGTTTTCAAAAGTAATGAACTTTCCATCAACCAGCGAGCGGTAAGCATTCCAACTCAGAGACAGGAAAGTTCTGCGCTATTTAGGACTTTTTTATTCCTTTTCGCCTCACTCATTCCGAGCGGCATTCCAGATGGATTATTAATCCATTCCCTTCTTTCACTTCAGGACCAAGATGTTGTGGAACATCTTATCAAGCTCTTCAGGTAAATCTAAGCAGAAGATAGGATTAACCCGAAGGGGTCCTTTAGTATTCATTTCCTTGCGATTTTCCTCCCTAAATTACGATTCAAAACTTCATGGTGAATGATTCGACACATTTCGTAACCCAAACTTCTTGCAAATGTGTCCTTGGGGGTAAGGGGTGATAAAATCTATCAGTACTCATTGGTTTCAGATAACCAAAACACCTTTGTCTCATTATTGACAAGTACTTCATTGCAGGGTTTATCAGTGGCAAAAGCTTATCGTTAACTCCCCAGGCAAGTAGGATCGGCACATCTGATATAAAAAGACCATCTAATTCCTTGCGCCGTTTGTTACTGAATACGGAATGAGGATTTTTATTCTCATCCGGATCAATCTCACCATAAAAAGAATGGCTTTTCGTTAAGATAATGTCAGATAGGTTTAAAATTCTTGCAGACTTCAAATCCGTTCGAAGCATAAACCGCATTATTTGATATTGAGTGTTATCAGGGTGAGCTGGAATCGATCTATTTAATGACTCGCTCCAATCTCCTTGGGGTGAGGAAGAGCCTGGGTTCATCATTATGACCATCAAATCATGTGATTTCCCTTCGTACTCATTTTTCTTAATATCAAGAACTGTCCTACGGGGAGACTGCCCAACCTGACCATAATACCCGGTTACAGAAAATTGAGAACGTAGAAAAGTAGGTGTCATCACTATTTCTTCCATCAAAGTGGATGTTCCAATCTGTCAATCAAGTCTTGAACCTTACGGATGTAATCCCGATGTCGACCCCTGCTGATTCCGAAAATACCTGTTCCCGATTCGTGCTCAACTAAACTGAATAGTTCAGACACATCAGGATCATCATCTTCGTCCTCCGGAAATTCCGTCACAAATTGCTTGAATTCAATCTCCTTCTGGTATAGTTGTTTAGCAAGCTTGCTTGCAACATATCTATTGTACTTGCGGCCTATAGCCCCTTCCAGAACATCCTCAAAGGGAGGACTAAAATAGTGGCCTGGATTTCCTTCATGCCTCTCCGCATCCATTATTGTATCTCTATGATCTGAGGTTGCCAGATGGCGCTTAAGTTTATTCAGGTCCCCTTCACTTAGCGTAAGAACTGCTCTCACGAACTGTCCAGGGCCCACCATCAAGTCAAGGTTGAATGCCTGTGTCAACAACTTATCTGCTTCTTGCCGCTCAGAGTAATTTTGAAATAGCAGAAACAATCGCTTAGTGATATCGTTCGGTAAGTTCTTCATTTATGGCGAGGCTTTTAAATCCTTAAACTGAACGAATTTAATTAATGAATGTTCCTTTGAATATCTCCACATGTAGAATTGAAGTAGCCAATTATATTTACTATGAACTCTTTCCGGGAAATTTGGGCTATTCAGTTTTGACTTGATATCTCCCGCAATTTCCACGACTTGCTTGGCGTGTAGCTCTATAGCATTCTTTGCTGCGTTCAAGAGATTGTCAGTCATTGCTAGTCGAAATGACTCAGGAAAGGACTCCGGTGCTTCCAAGTATTCATGCAACCTATCCCAATAAGTATAGTCATCAATCCCAGATAGGGGAAGGCATGCTCACGTGAAGCCACCCCCATAATAATTTTTACAATTGTTTGCCCGTAAAGTAATGTCGACGCCAGCGCCCAATCTGCAGTCTGAATCACTTTAATCCAATCCCCTTTTGAGAGATTTACAATCGTGATAACGATGAATGGCAAAACAAAAAAAAAGAAAGTTCGGATAAGACGGCAGGCAGCTCAGTTCGAAAATCCATTTTCCAGTTAGCATTAGTTAATTAATCAACTTTTATCAGCTTCTTCGTAAATATTCTGTCTTGCATCTGAATTTTGAAATAATAAGAACCTGAAGGCAGGCTGGACATATCTAGTTTATTGCTACCACTGTTTAACTTCCAGCTATTTATGCATTGCCCAAGAGTATTGAACAGGAAACCGGAGCAGGGTTGGACATTGATAATATCAATAGTAGTGTATACCGAAAATGGGTTTGGATAAAAATTTAAATCATCTTCAGAATTATTTGATTCCTGAAGCCATGTAGCAAGGTTGGTACAACCAAACATAGCAACAAAAGCATTCTGATTGTTTCCAGCAGTATAGTTTGTTTTAAATGCCCCAGGCGTAGCAATGCCGGAAGAACTTGGAGTATAACCAGTAACAAATACATTATCTGAACCATCAAGAGTGATTGCAACAGCACCGTCACCCCATGAGCCAGCAGGATTGCCAGTCCCACCGTAATAAGTTCCCCAAAATAAAGTGGAACCGGAAGAAGAAAGTTTAGCTATAAACGAATTGGAGTTATTATTTATTCCAGCTAAAGTTGTCTGGTAAGCACCAGGCGTTGCAATATTTGTCGTACTAAGTGCGCTACCTGCGAAGTAGACATTGTTGTTCGCATCTAGGGCAAGGCAGGTTGAGTAATCATCATTCGGTCCGCCATAATAGGTACCCCAAATGAGGGATGATCCAGCAGGGTTAAATTTGGCTACAAAACCATTATTATTACCACCTGGGCCACCTCTGTTAATCGTATCATAGGCGCCGTGAGTCGCTATACCACTGGTCGATCTTGTATTGCCAGTTATATACACGTTTTTACTAGCATCAAGCTTAATTGCCTGCGGCCAAGTATCATCAGGACCGCCATAATAAGTACCCCACAATAGGGTAGACCCAGTAGGATTTATTTTCGCAACATACCCATTTGAAAGACCACCTGAAAGATAGGTGGTTTGGTATGCACCTACTGTTGAAATTCCACTTGAACTGGAAGAATACCCTGTGATGTATACATTATTATTGTTGTCGAGAGCAATTCCAGTACCTGTTTCAGACCCGGTACCGCCATAGTAGGTGCCCCATTTTAGCGCTGATCCCGATGCATTAAACTTTGCAACAAAAGCATTATAGCCGCTGCTGGTTTTCGATGTCTTCATCGCACCGGGAGTTGCAATATTCGTTGTGCTTGAGGTATAACCTGTAATATATACATTGCTGCTATCATCAACTGCAATTCCCTCACTAAAATCGCGAACTGTACCTCCATAATAGGTTCCCCACAATAGAGAAGTGCCGTTAGAATTGAATTTTGCTACGAATGAATTTACATATGTGGTAAGTAATGAAGTTTGGTATGCGCCTGGTGTTGCGATTTTAGTCGTGCTACCTGTATATCCAGTTACATATATATTACCTGTAGTATCAAGAGCCAGCCCTGTTGCTTGATCAGTTCCATTTCCCCCGTAATAAGTACCCCAAATGAGGGTTGAGCCCGAAGGATTTAATTTAGCTATATATGTGTTACCGCCCGTTCCCATTACTGTCTGATAAGCACCCGAAGTAGCAATATGAGAACTGCTTTCGGTATACCCTGCAATGACTACATTTGAGGTCTTGTCAAGTGCAACACCATGACTATTATCGTAACTATATCCAAAATAACTGCCCCAGTTTAAGCAAGGAGTTGGATCGATTATTAAATCGCCATCAAATGAAAAACCGGTTGGAAGAGAAAAAGAAAAAGTATTACTACCGGACTGGACATAATTTACAGCTACATTTTTCCTATCCTTTATCAGATAACTGGCAGGAATTTTTTCTGAAAAGGTTCCTGCTGTAACATTAACCTTTATTTGTCCTTCATTAAGTGAGACTTTGTCAGCACCACTGTATTGAAGCTTGATGTCATTAATATTTGCCCCTTTGTGCAGGATAAATTGATACTCTATGGCAGCGCTATTTTCAGATTTACTACTAGACGTGGAGACCGGGTAAAATTCCAGGTCAATATTAGGATAGATGTTTTTGTACTCTACTTTTTGATATTGATGTACACTGTTTATTCCATTAGCAGGAGTACCTTCAGTGAAATAATTAAAATACGTTGCCGATTTGCCAGAAGCTAGTATTTCTGCATTTGCATTGCAGTTCAGAAATTCTACATCCACACGATGATATTGCCTACTTAATTTTCCGCGATCAGAGCCCTTAATACTAAAAGTTGATCGTTCTTTGCTGGAGGGATCTGACTTTCTTTCTTCTAAATAAGTATCGTAACTCAAACCAGTTTGCCGAAGTTGGACATTGAATCTGGGTGAACAGATAAGAAATTTAACACCTGAATTGATCTTATTCTCTTGATCTACAATTTGCCCTTTGTTTTCAACAAACCCTCCAATTCCTGGACCAGAAGAATGTATTTCATCATAAGACATTGCAGGATTTTTTCCTTCGAATCCCTTCTGATGTAAATTTTGTGAATAGAATGAGTGACTGTTAATTATCGACGCAATAGATATTATAAAGAGCTGTTTTGCTTTCATGATATTATTTTGAATGGAGTTCAGAGAAACGAATTTAAACTATTTCCTGGGTTGTAGTTCAACAGCAATTCAAGTAAATCGACCTATTTAATATCAAATTCCCGGATTTCCATCAAATCAAGTTCACTTTGAACTCATACAATCGATTTAAAACCAATTTTTGGGCGAATTCAATCAAATTTAAAGGATTCTGAAAAATCAGAAAAAGAAGAGCATTCTTTACACCTAAACTGAGCACCTGCATAAAAAAATCTTTACATTGTCATGTAAGTGCTTGATAATATGACATGTAAAATGAATGTAGAATGGTTATTGGATCTTTTTTTTATTCTTATAATTCAGTTTAAGGAATGTTCCAGCCAACATCAAATTAAGTGCCTTTTTCCCCATGGTAGTTTTAAAATACTGTTCTCTTTTAAGGGCATCCTCTTCAAACAGGTAATATTCTGCGAAAATGATCTGAAGTGGTCTACGGCCTTTAGTGCTCAAATTCCCACCTGAATTATGCCGTTCCAGGCGTTTTTCAAGATCTCGTGTAAATCCTATATACAGCAAGTGATCTTTTTCGCTGAAAAGGACATATACGCAATACGGCAGTAATGTTGTCATTGTTTGTCCGGTTTAAAGGCAAAGTGAAGGTACGGCAGGGAGGAGGGGGAAGTCAAGTCCCCCTGAAGCAGCCCCGAAGCGATCTTTGATCTGCTTCAGGGCGCTTCAGGGTGGTGAAGCGAAAAGCCCCTGAAGTGAAAACTTCAGGGGCTTTTCTGCTTTACCGGTGGTGCCTCCAGGAATCGAACCAGGGACACAAGGATTTTCAGGACTCGTGTCGCTCTACAATATCAAGCAAATCAGAGCATTCCTTGCCAAAATCGAGCAAAAGGAGTACAAAATCGCGCACCTATATTGCGCACCTAATTCAATCAGGTTCTTAGGTTGGAACCTCTATTTCTTCAAACGCTTTCTGGAGAATGAATTAAGGGCTGCCGGAAGCCAAATTTCGAAAACCCGGAGGAAGTCCTGAATGCTATCGATTTAAGTGACAAAATTGATCTGGTTATTCTGGTAGATGCCCCAATTACAATGAGTTAAAAAGGAAATTCCGGGACAGTGGGACTAAGAGTGGTTAGATTGACAGCTGTTTTTGTATATTAGTTCCTAGATAAATCCTTTACATCCAATAGAAATTAACTCCAATGGCAAAATTTCACTGTCCTCTTTGTAAATCACTCCTTTCCGAAACAAAGTATTATCAAGTCTTACGTGTAGCTGACGCACAAGTAAAGGCACAACAAGAAATTAAAAAACAGTTACAGGACGCCCAAAGGCAAAAAAAGGAAATTATTGCTCAGCAAAAGGCGGCAATGATAAAATTGGAAAGGGAGAAACGAATTGCAATTAAAGCCGGAGTTGAGAAGGGTAAACAGAAGGAGAAATCGAGGGCAGACAGTTTATCTCGTCTCGTTAGTAAAAAGTCGGAAGATTTACAGCATGCAACTAAAAAAATAAAGGAGTTGGAGAAACATCTAAAGGATGGAACAACACCTCAGAGTGCAGGGCACGACTTTGAAAAGGAGCTTGTAAAGCAGCTTGCAAACGAATTTCCTTCAGACAAAATTGAACATACAGGGAAGGGGGGTGATATATTTCATAGAGTACTTTTTAAGTCGAAAGAAATTGGGAGCATACTTTATGAGTGCAAAAAAACAACAAAATTTTCGAACGATTATATTCACCAGACGAAACGCGCAATTTCTACTCGCAATGCTACTTATGGGGTGTTAGTGACATTTGCGTCGCGAAAAAATTCACAGGGGTTCTTTGTAGACAAT
Organism: Bacteroidota bacterium; assembly: GCA_013288325.1. GTDB lineage: Bacteria > Bacteroidota > Bacteroidia > Palsa-965 > Palsa-965 > Palsa-965. The sequence continues at coordinate 51,258 of JABDCB010000012.1, read as the reverse complement.
GAAATAATTGTTGTACATCCATACGGAACAGTTTATATAGCTCAAGTTCTACGCAACTCAATTATGGAAATGAATTCATTAAAACTTAACCATAAAGAACTCGAAGAACGGTCACAAAATTTGATGAATTTCATCAAAAGCGACGATTTCAAAAATTCGGTGAATAACACAATTTATCGAACTCAAGAACTTGCCAAAATATTACTGCAAGAGCATAAAGACCATTTAAAAACATGGGAGAAGAGATTCCAACACTACAACGGCATACATGGAAATACAAGTGGCTTGCAAATCGCTACAAAAAATATCCTCAGCGGTCAACCACTAAATAAAAATTTAATTAAAACAGAAATTAAGCAGTTGCCAGCTCCAGAGCTTTAAGAGGTGAATATTAGGAAAGAAAAGCACTGACTTCGTGACCAGTTGTAAATGCATGGGTGGAAGGGTAACATAAAACAGTTAACTAATATGGCTCAATGTACAATATGCAGCTCCTATACAAAATTCGATGGAGGCCTTTGCACAAAGTGTTATCATGAAAAGAATGGCCATAAGCATCCCATAGAAAAGCACGAAGAAGTTGAGGATTCAAATGGTCTTTCAAGCAAAGAACACGATTACCGATACGGAATGATTAAAGGGCGTATCGCTGAGACGCTCATTCAGGAATTATTTCTTAGTCTAGGTTACAATGTGTTTCGTTACGGAATGGAGAATACAATTCCGGGGATAATGGAACTTTTAAAAGGTGTACGATCTGACGTAGCTCAAGAAATTAGAAGAATGCCAGACTTCGTCATGCAAAACCCAAAAACAAAAGAAGTATATTTTGTTGAAGTGAAATTCAGAGCAAATGAAGAATTTAGCTTGAGAAACCTGCCTAAAAATTATCCATACGAAAACGCTTATATAGTTCTCGTTTCAAAAAAACATATTAAGTGCATTACTGTTTCAGAGCTTCAGGAAGGAAAGGAAATTACACCTTCATCTTCAAATTACTTAGGCAAAAGAAAGGAATTTGATTTGGATAAGGATGTGATAATTGATTTCTGCAATTTTGCCGTTCAGTTTTTCGAGAAGGTGTAACATGTAACCGTTAATAAAGGAAACAATGGAATTAGGGATTTTAAAAACCGTAGCAGCAAGGCTAAAATGGACTAACGAGGCCAGAGACTTTACCCCCTGGCTTGCCGGTAATATTAAACTACTAAACTCAGCTCTTGGGCTTGAGCTGGAAGTTGAGAACATAGAGGTTGCTGCCGGGCCGTATTCTGCTGATATTTTGGCGAAAGATACCGGGACGGGCAAATATGTGATAATAGAAAATCAACTTGAAAGAACTAATCACGATCATTTGGGGAAGGCCATTACATACGCCTCTGTGCTTGATGCTTCCACGATAATTTGGATTGCTACGGACTTTACCGAAGAGCATAAAAAAGCATTGGATTGGTTAAATGATCATACCTCCGAAGAAATCTCACTTTATGGAGTTCAAGTAGAACTTTGGCAAATTGACAATGGCAATCCAGCTCTAAGGTTTAATATTATCAGCAGGCCAAATCAAGCTGTAAGGCAAGCCGCAAAGTCAAAAGCAACGGACGATCTTTCCGATAATAGAAAATTTCAATTTGAATTTTGGAATAAGTTCAAGGACAGGCTCGCCAAAACAAAAAGGATACCTTCATTACAGACGCCAAGACCTCAATATTGGTTTGACATTAGCTTAGGGAAAAGTGATATTCATATTTCTAACACCTGCAACACAGACGTAAGTACAGTTGGTGTTCGTATTTATATTAGAAATAAAATTGCGGATACCATGCTCCCCTTTTTAGAAAGTAGAAAAGATGAAATTGAAACTGCAATCGGGCAGCAATTGCAATGGAATCCAAATCCGGGAAATATAGACAAAGTAATTGTTCTTTTACATCCGACCGATTTTAATAATCCGCAAAAAGTTGAAGAAGCTTTGGATTGGCTTGTAACCTATACAATAAAATTCAGAGACACATTTTCTAAGCTTGTCACGCAAATTACCGTACCGGAAAAGTAAAGTTGCACAAGTGTCTTAATGAGTAATATTTATGGCCATCCTTTGCACTCTGGTAATTCTCCTTGCAGGCGTAGGTGTATACTTCGTCATTATTAATCGCAATAAAATGATAATTTGTGATACTCATATATGGTATGGAATTGGAAATGGGACCATAACAGAAATCCCTTCGAATGTTAAATTAGTGGCTACATTTAATAATATAGATGAATTTTCTAGGACGAGAAATCTTGTAAAGTATCCCGAATACACAATGAAAGGTATTCAGGCCATGTTCAAATATTCGCGAAAACATGTAATTTATGAGCCACCGTTGGTTTATCTTAAAAAACTATCAGATAAGGATTTTAAATACAATATTCTTGAAAAACACAATAATATTTTACGCTTCACGGAAAAGATTGCGAAGGGCTATGGCATTGATTTGAGTAAAACTGATGAGTATTCGCAGTTTTGCGACGACAGGAAGAAAGAACTTCAATATATTTCAGATATTTTTAATCAGCAAGCTGCACAGCTCAAAGCAAAAATAAAAGATCTTAAAACTCATAGAAAGGAGAACTCGATTCCGCTTAACAGGGAGCTAATATCACTTTTCGTTGAAAAAGCTAATCACACTGGGGGTTTACCTAGAGACTTTGACTGGAAGTCCATTGAATTATTTGAAAATGTTTTAAAGGTATATTTTAATGGTCTGGAAACCGGCGAAATTCTATCAGCCGCAAATGATTGGTACGATTTATTTTTGCTAATCTACGTGCAACCGGGTAAGAAAATATGGACTCGGGAAAAAAAGTGGCTAAAACTAATCAAGCAATCAGGAATGGAGTCATATTTGTGGGCCTAACAAGCCGTTTATACACCTAAGCTATACAATAGAAAAATTGTTATTCAAAATCAGGATCTGAGATTTTTACCAAGATTGTAGGTTTTCACCCTGGATTAACTTCCCACAGTGTCGTGGGTCAAAAGACACTAAAATCACTTAAACCTCCGGCCAGGTATGCGCTGGATAGATAGTGGTCCTTTAGGACTTCATCATTGGCGTGCCCGGTAAACATTTTTGCCTTCTCACCCAGGGCCCGCGTAAGATGTGAAATGTAAGTCTTGCGGAGATTTTTGAACTTGAGTTCACGATTCGTTACGAATTTAATGTAATGATTAAAGCCTCTGGTTATGGACATCATCATAAATTTGACTGACTCATCCCCCATTCGTCCAATGATATATTCATCACTCCCTGCTTTTTCATTCCAACCTAATTGAAAGAGTAGTTTTTTCAGACTTTTTGTTACTGCTACATGCTTCAATAAGGGGAAAAAAACCGCGCACCAAAACCGCGCACCTGGCATAAAAAAAGCACCTACATTTTCATGTAAGTGCTTGATTTCTTGTGTGGTGCCTCCAGGAATCGAACCAGGGACACAAGGATTTTCAGTCCTTTGCTCTACCATCTGAGCTAAGGCACCAGCTTTAGATTTTTGGAGGGCAAATATACAATATTTTTAAAATCAACCGCATTCTATTAAAACTAGGCCTGAAAAAGGGAATATTCGGAAATGAGCCTTTACTTCCTGGCTGGTATTCATTGGTGCCTGAAATGGCCTTTTTATATAAATTTTTGAGTGAAAATCTGCCAGAGGGATTATGACTGAACACTCGTTGTTAAACGCAAAAGATGCTTATTACTAAAAGAATGAGTATATTTACTCATAATGTTGAGTAAATTGTAAGTCATGTATCAAAGGTCTGTAATACAGGATATTGAAAGGAGATTGAAAGAGCCAAGAAGGTTCATTCAGGTGCTTATGGGCCCCCGTCAGGTGGGTAAAACCACCCTGGTTTCACAACTGTTGAAACAATCAAAACAGCCTCATTTTTTTGTTTCGTCAGATGGTGTTCCGAATTCGGATGCTGTCTGGGTAGCGGAGCAATGGGAAGTGGCGCGACTGAAGTGGAAGCAAAACGGGGCGAGCGATTTTATTTTTGTTATAGACGAGATTCAGAAGATTGACCGATGGAGTGAGATTGTCAAAAAAATGTGGGATGAAGACACACGTGAAGAAAGGCAAATCAAAGTTATACTTCTTGGCTCTTCCCGATTATTATTGCAACAAGGTCTTACTGAATCATTGGCCGGCCGTTTTGAATCTACTTATTTAGGCCATTGGTCGTTTCCGGAAATGAACGAAGCTTTCGGGTGGGATCCCCGACAATTTGTTTGGTTTGGCGGATATCCCGGTTCTGCAGACCTGATCACAGACGAGGACCGTTGGAAGAAGTACGTTTCGGATTCACTCATCGAGACAAGCATCTCCAAAGATATTCTGATGCTGGCCCGGGTTGATAAACCTGCTTTGATGCGCAGATTATTTGAGCTGGGTTGTTTGTATTCAGGTCAAATCCTTGCTTATACAAAAATGCTTGGACAACTATTGGATGCAGGGAATACGACCACACTTTCTCATTATCTCGATTTATTGGACACTGCCGGCCTCCTGGCAGGGATTGAAAAGTATGCCGCCAATGAGATACGTATAAGGGCTTCCAGCCCCAAGTTTCAGGTGCACAATACAGCTCTTATAAGCGCTCAGCGTAATGAAACGCTGGCCGAAATATCCAGCCAACCCGAGCAATGGGGAAGAATGGTTGAATCTGCTGTGGGAGCGCACTTGCTTAATCATTCCTTAACCCAGAATTTCAAGTTACACTATTGGAGACACCGAAACGATGAGATTGATTTTGTTCTCGAAAAACGGGGTAAGATCATCGGATTGGAAATTAAAAGTGGTGCTTCTCACAAAGCTTCCGGAATGAAAGCATTCCAGAAGGCATTTAACCCGCATAAAATTCTTTTAATTGGCGACAGTGCTTTGCCTTGGCAGGAATTTCTTCGTATCAATCCAAATGAATTGTTCGATTGAGCATGGTTTAAATAGAATAAGCAATCAGCCACCCATGATACGAATGGACTCTTTTAAAACAAACTGGAAATATTATGCCATGGCTACCACCCACCTGGTTATAGCCCTGGTTATTCTGTGGCCATTCGTAAATCCTTCTGCTGCCAAAAAACAATCTGCCATAAAGAAAGAGGAACATGTAGCGAAAGGCGACACCTTATCGGCTACCGATACGTTTACTAAAGATTCCCTGATCTATAAGAAATCAGACTCATCCTTATTTTCCGGACTGCTGCAGGAGTACTACTTCAATAATCCCAAAGAGGTATGGTATAAACAAGGATACCTGAAAGGGATTAAGAACGGAATCTATGTGGCGTTTACACAAAAGGGAGATACCATCGAATCCGGTAATTATAAAGCTGGACAGAAGGATGGGCGATTTGTTTACTTCAACGACAATCGTCAGATTCATCATATGGAGAACTATCAGAGCGGTGTACTGGTTAAGTAAGAAACCGCTCCTTCCCGCTAATCAATAATTACCTATTTTAGGGCCGTAAAAAGCGGACAAACAAATGAAAATAATCAAGACCCTTGTAATTGCTGTTTTCTTAAGCACGTTCTTTTCCTGCAATCCTGCCATTAAAGGTGATGGAAACATGCAAACAGTGCAAAGTCCTATCACTTCTTTCAAAAAAATTGAAGTCAGTGGGAAGTGGAATGTTATTCTGACTCAAGGGGAAACAGAATCGCTTAAAATGGAAGTGGATAAAAACCTCGTGGAGCTTATTGAAACGAGAGTAGACGGAGATGTTCTTATTATTGGAACGAAGAACAACAAAAATATAGATAGTGAAAAAGGGTTAAAAACTTATATCACCTTTAAAAATCTGAATAAAATAGAATTGTCCGGCGCCGTAAAGATGAGTGCTCCTTCCCAGCTAACCTTTGATAAGCTGAATATAGAAAGCAGCGGAGCTGCAGAGATAAATCTGGATTTAAATGCCAGTCAGCTCGAAGCTGAAATGAGTGGGGGTAGTGAAACCGTTCTGAAAGGAAGTATAAACGAAGTAGGTTTTAGTATCTCCGGTGCGGGGAGTTTATCAGCTCTTGAATTAGCAGTTAATAAGTTCAAGATTGACATTAGTGGTTCCGGAAGTGCTGATGTTTGGGTGAAGGATGAATTAAACGCAACTATTTCCGGAGCAGGGTCTGTGAATTATAAAGGCAATCCAACTGTTAAAAAGGAAATTTCCGGTGCAGGAAAAATTTACCAGATAAAGAAAGCAGAGTAAGAGGACGATTGCCCGGTTGCTATAAAGAAGGACGTTAACCCGGCTTACGACTCAGTGCAAATATTTCAAAAAGTAACAAAATGAGAAAACTAATATTCTTTATGCACGCATCGCTGGACGGTTTTGTGGCAGGACCTAAAGGAGAAATGAACTGGATAAATGTAGACGAGACCATATTTGACTTTGTTGGCACCATGACAGACAAGTCCGACACGGCGCTTTATGGACGCGTAACCTATGAAATGATGCAGAGTTACTGGCCCAAGGCCGGGGAAAAACCCAATGCGTCAAAACACGACAAAGAACATTCGGCCTGGTACAACAAAGTTTCGAAAATTGTGTTATCAAAGACACTAAGCGAAAAAGGTCTTGACCGTACCAGGGTTATTGGCGACCACCTGGCTGACAACATAAATCAAATAAAAAAGCAAGACGGAAAAAACATTGTGATTTTCGGAAGTCCCTCTGCGTCTCATTCATTACTCAGTCAGGGGCTGATTGACGAGTTTTGGTTATTTGTCAATCCGGTTTTACTCGGGCAGGGTATTCCCTTATTTAAAGGGGTGACCGAGACGACTAAGCTGAAACTATTGGAAACGAAAACATTTTCCTGCGGAGTCATCGCACTTCACTATGAAACAAAAGGTAAGTAATGGACAGGTATGTATCCCTATCACAACAAGATAAAGCAGAGAATAAAAAACAAGGAGCTGCTGAAGTATGAATATCTGGATAGTTATAAGGGTATTTCCCCCTGTTTGTTACTTTATTTTAATTCAGAACCCTTTACACGTCCCATCAGGCAGCATCGGTTTAAGGAATATGAGGAGTTATTTAAAGAGGTGATGAAATGATCGAGCCTATATTTCTATCAGGCAGGAATCGACAAAAAATCATAGGTTCCGGCAAACTGGTTATCCTTGGGTCGGGTTGGGAATAACATAATTTAATGGAATGGGGGCGTATCCTTACAGCAGGTATAATTCTACCTTATCGCCTAAACCAACAAGATATCACCCCACATAATTCTTCCTCACAAAATCCGCATGATGCAGGTTATGCCCAACAGCAAACCAACCCAAACTCCGGGCTGTGTATACCTCTTTGCCGGGAAAATCTTTGAAGTCGAGCATTTCGGGTGTCATGGTGCGGAAGAGGGTGATGGTGGCATCCCTTACCGCGCTGAATTCTTCGCGGATATCTTGCAGGGTGCGGTTTGAGGCGTTAAAGTCTTTCGTGTACGCTTCGCTCATCGGTATTTCCAGATTTACATCGCTACGGCGGGAATAACAAAATGCTTTGTAGGCATAGTATCGCTCCTCATCACACAGATGGATAAATACCTGTTTGATAGTCCACTTGCCCGGTGCATAAGCCTTGTTTTCGTCTCTAGCCGGAATGGAATCAATCAGTGTTAAGGTCTCTTCTTTACTCTGTTGCAATGCAGCAATCAGATCATCTCCGGGAGCTTTTGCAAAGAAATGAGCATACCAGGAAGGAGCGTCGGAGCTATTTGGGCGTTGGATGGGCATGGGTTTATTGAATTATTATACGAAGATAAAAAACAACAAATAGCCACATCGTGTTTTACGACACTCCTTATCTGCATTCCTGGTTTAATATAGTCTATCAACCCCCCTATTTCTTAAGATAGTCCATCACTACCTCTCCGGTATTGATTGTTAAGTCGCAGATAATATGCTGGGCAGAGATTATTTCTTTTACAGGCAGCATATGAAACGGAGCCAGTGCATGGGGAATAAAATGCAAAGCCCCCGGGGCCGACCAGGCTTCGTGGATTACAATTTCGGTTTCTACAATCTTTACCAGTTCACAGATAGCCAGGGAGCCATCGGGTGCTGGAATTGTTTTAAGGGTAAAAATCGGCATGTAGAAACTGTTTTTGACCTGCTCCAGATCCAGCCTGTTGAATTTATATCCCATGGTAGCCATGGCAATCCGTTCGGTACCATAGTTGACTGTTCCCAAAAGAGTATCGCCATCTATTCTCAGTTCGGGGTAGCCTACCTTTTTGGCATATCCAAGCATTTCGCGACCGAAAGAAAGCGCTGCCATATTGGGAACCAACAGTAAATGCATGAAATTGCCCGTTTCTCCTTTGTAATGAACGGTAATCAGTTGTTCGCTTTCAAAAAAAGTGCCGCATCCGGGAACATCCGGCATCTTAATAATCTGAAACTTCACAATGGGCTCAACCACTTCCAGCGGTTCGGGCACAACCCGGCGCAAAATGTCAATATCCGTTTTATACGATATGGTGAGTATCTCCCTGCGGTAAAATTGAAGAGGTGGTTTTTTAAATGCTGGTGATGCCATTGGCATACCGAACGCTTTTTCTAGAATTGTCTTTTTGTCCATCGGTTAAATGTTTTGTAGCAGTTGTGTTTTAAATCAATTCTCGATCCGGCTCCCTACATCGGGTAACACCCCATAGTTTACTTCGGCATGCGGAGCAGTACCCATGGAAGTGCCTTTACGCTCAGAACCGATAGATGAACAGTAAAATTCCCAATGATGAAAATCCACCGGTTCCGGATCATCGGTATCGTAAGGAGGACCGGCGAATGCCGGTATGGAGAAAAACAAGGAACATCAGCATATAAAACAAAGTACCGGTTTCATTGGATTGCGATAAGCAAAATGCCCGGGCAGATCAATCTGCCGTAAATAATTCTTTTGTCTTTGCCTTTATATAATTGAAAGCCTGATTAAAGGCAATATGAGGCGGGTAGGTGAGCTCATCCGGATTTACAAATACATTTACTATACACGGTTGGGTTGATTTTAAAACCATGGGAATGATAGTCTGTAATTCAGAAGTGCCTTTTACCGTAAACCCTTCTCCTCCGCATAATTTGGCGAACAGATCGTAATCGGGATTGCATAAATCGGTTTGATATTCCGGATTGCCGTCACCTGCTTCCTGTTCCATTTTGATAAGCGCCAGTTTGGAATTATTAAAAATGAACAGTTTGATTGGGAGATGATATTTCACTGCTGTTGTAAAATCACCCATCAGCATCCCGAAACCTCCATCTCCGCACAGGGCAATAACTTGTTTGTCGGGTGCTACCAATTGAGCACCTATTGCGGCAGGAAGACCATAGGCCATAGAAGCAAGTCCACCCGATAAAGTAAATCGTTGTGTTCCCTTGATTTTAAAATTGCGTGCGCCCCAGACGGTTACGGCGCCTGTATCACAACAGATGATGGCATCCTCATCGGCCGAATCGCTGATAAGCCTTGCCACTGTTTGAGGACGAATGGGAATATCTTCCGACAATTCGATTTCATCCTGTTTCCTGAGCCATTTCTGCATGAGCTGTTGACAGGTTTGCAAGAAAGATGGATCTTGCTTTGGGGAAACGAGTGGAAGCAGTTCCATCAGGGTAAGACAAGAGTCTCCTATCAGAGGAGCGCTTACCGGGTGTCGTTTTCCTATTTGCTGGGCATCGGTATCAATTTGTATGGTAGGAATATTCAGATCGGGGTAGAAAGGATGATAGGGAAAATCGGATCCGATGGAGATCAACAGATCGCAATTCTTCAATGCATAATAAGCCGGTTCAGTGCCCAATAATCCTGTTCCTCCAAGAATAAGCGGATGGATATCGGGTAAAATATCTTTTCCCCTCAGGGCTTTGATGATAGGAGCATTTATTAAGCGGGCAAATTCCAGCAGTTCAGGAATAGCTTCGCGGGCTCCTATGCCTGCCAGGATACAAGGTTTTGTTGATTTGTTCAGGAGTGTTGCGGCCAGTGCTAAGTCTTCGGGTTGAGGGACGTGTCTGGATTTATTTTTAATCACCTGCTTTTTGTTTTCAAAATCAATCACTTTTTGATTGGAAATATTGGAAGGTATGGAGAGATGAGAAACAGTTTTTTGAGCAAGGGCTGTCTGACAAGCCAATATCGCCAGTTCGGGCATCTGTTCCGGATTTACAACGGTTTGATTAAACGCTGCCACATCCTGAAACAAAGCCTGAAGATTCACTTCCTGATGATAGGATGTTCCTAATAACGCCGTATCAATCTGTCCGGTGATGGCTAATACAGGAGCATGATCCATCTTGGCATCGTATAATCCGTTTAACAAATGAATGGCACCCGGACCTGATGTGCCTACACATACAGCCAGTTCGCCGGTCAGCTTGGCTTGTGCGGAAGCAGCAAACGCACCGGCTTCTTCATGCATGACATGGATAAATTTTATTTTATCCTGTTTGCGTATTGCCTCAATAAGATCGTTGATGGAATCGCCGGGAATACCGAATATGTATTTTACACCATAGTCCGTAAGGACATTCAGCAATGCTTCGCATACGTTCATAAGCTCAGTGTTTTTTCCGTTTGAAATAATTAATCATTCCCCCGGCCAGTACGATTTCAATTTGCCGCTCCGATAGGCGATGGATGACATTGATTTTTTTGTTTTTTGTAAGATTTGTAATGCTGATTTTGTTAATGGTTAAGCTTGCCTGATTGATATTTTCAAGTTTTATAACATCATTCACATCCATGTTCTGATAGTCGCTAGCATCCGCAAATTCAAAAGGAAGGATCCCGAAGTTGATCAGGTTCTGCCAGCCTATGCGGGCATAGCCTATGGCAATAACTGCTATCTGTCCCAGATATTTTGGTGCAAGAGCAGCATGTTCTCTGGATGAGCCCTGGGCATAATTTTTTCCTGCAACGAGAATATGTCCTCCTGATTTTTCTTTTGCTTTTAATGCTTTATCATAAAAGTCAGGATCCAGCTGATGATAGGCCCATTTACTTATTTCAGGAATATTGCTGCGGAGGGGCAGTACTTTGGCTCCTCCGCTTAATATTTCGTCGGTAGATATATTGTCTCCCACCTTTAAAAGGACAGGAGCTTCAAACTTTTCTTTCAGCGACTCCAGTTCCGGAAGTGGTTTAATATTGGATCCCTTTTCCAGTTCAATGGCTTCATTGTGCTGGAGGGGAGCAAACAGGAGGGGAAGATTAATAATTTCTTTTGCCGGGTGTTCGTATTTGGGATAGGTGATTCCGAATAATTTTTCAAGATCGCGCGGATTGGTGATCTTTCCCGTTAATGCGGAAGCAGCAGCTGTTTCCGGGCTGCACAGATAAACCAGATCTTCCGGTGTGCCGGATCGTCCGGGAAAATTTCTGGGCATGGTACGCAGACTTATTTTCCCTTTTGCCGGAGCTTGCCCCATTCCGATACAACCCAGACAACCTGTTTGGTGGAAACGGGCACCGGATTTTATGAGTTCTGCCAGACGTCCGTCCACACATAAATTTTCGATCACCTGCCGGGTAGATGGATTTATATCCAGCGATAATCCTGCAGGCGTAGTTTTGCCTTTCAGAATATCACTCACCACCACATAATCTCTCAATCCGGGATTGGCCGATGAACCGATCACCACCTGATACACCGGTAAGCCTTGTACTTCGCTTACCTTTTTAACATTGCCCGGACTGCTTGGGCATGCAATCATGGATTCAAGGGTAGAGAGATCGATGGTTTTTGTTTTGTCGTACGCCGCGCCTTTGTCGGCTTTTAGTTCTACCCATACTTCGGGTCGTTCCTGAGCTGTCAAAAATCGTTTTGTTTCTTCATCAGAAGGAAATACGGTGCTGGTAGCACCCATCTCCGAACCCATATTGGCAATGACAAAGCGATCCATGACACTTAAGCCCTTCACGCCCTCGCCGAAATATTCAAAAATGTATTTACGTCCCCCACCCACATCAAATATCCTCAGCATTTCAAGTACAATGTCTTTCGCGCTTACCCAGGGCTGTAATTGGCCTTTCAGCTCAATACCATATACCATTGGCATAACTACACGATAAGGCTCACCTGCTATGGCCAGGGCTACATCCAATCCACCGGTGCCGATGGCAAGCATGCCTAAGGCACCTGCTGAAGGAGTGTGACTGTCGGAACCTAATAATGTTTTACCCGGAATACCGAAATGATGGATATGCAGCGGGTGACTTATTCCATTCCCCGCCCGGCTATACCAGATTCCGTATTTTTCTGCCGCGCTTAATAAGAAGGCGTGATCTTCGGCATTCTTGCTGTCAGTTTCAATAATGTTATGATCCACATATTGTACGGCGAGTTCTGTCCTGGCCTTAATAATATCCATGGCCTCCAGCTCCAGCATCACCAGGGTGCCGGTGGCATCCTGTATGAGTGTCTGATCTATCTTAAGACTTATTTCTTCTCCCGGAATCATGTTCCCGGAGATAAGATGTGCCCGAATTAATTTATTCGTAACATGTTGTGGAAGAGAAGGAGTAGCGGGCATTTTATTTTAATATCAATTAATTGAAAATGAGGTTAAGCGATCTCCTTGTTTATTATGAAGATCTATTGCGCTAAATACCCTCCGTCTATAACAATGGAAGAACCCGACATAAATGCCGTTTCATCGCAGGCAAGAAAGATAAAAGCATTCGCAATTTCCTGTGCTTTCCCCAGACGTTTCATGGGATGTAAATCGATGATGTGTTTTTTAACATCAGCATGGCTATTGATATGCCCTTTGGTAAGCAACGGAGTATCGATAAACCCGGGACAGATAGCATTCACGCGGATGCCTTCCGTAGCATATTCCAGGGCTGCTGTTTCGGTGAGTCCGATAACACCATGTTTGGCTGCTACATAATGTGCGGAAGTGGCAAAGCCCACTTTCCCCAGGATAGAAGAGATATTAATGATGACACCTTTTTTCTGTTTTGCCATCTGAGTGAGTTCATGCTTCATACAATTAAATACTCCGGTCAGATTTATTCCGATTACATCGGTCCAGTCCTTTTCGGTCATATCACCTATTTTATTGGGTTTGCCTCCGATGCCGGCATCATTCAGAGCCACATCCAGTGACCCGAAGGTGCTTATTGTCTTTTCTATCGCTGCTTGTGTTTGTGCAAATACGGATACATCACATTCAATAAAAATGGCTTTAGGATTTTCTTTCTTTATTTCGTCCATGGCTGCTGTAACATCATCTGATTTCAAATCGGCTATAGCCAGGTTAGCGCCTTCTTTGGCTGCTGCAATGGCGCATGCTTTGCCTATGCCCGATAATCCTCCGGTGATGAATACCGTTCTGTTTTCTAGTTTTTTCATGGTGTGGTTATGAGTATGGATTAGCTTTTTATTTCATGCCGCATGAGCAGCAGGAAGTGTTTAAATGACATGACAAAGTTGCATCCTAGTTCAGGAGAAACTGTTGTATGGTTCTGAAGAAATGTTACACAAATCCTGTTTTTAAGAAACGGAGTATTTCGTGTTATACAGGAAGTTGAGTGAGTCCTCTTTTATACCGCTTTACTTATGGTACAGCCCGATGAGTTCGCCCTGGGCCAGGATATGATTTTCCATGGCTTTCAAAAGTCCTTCTTTATCGGCGCTTACAGGCAGTTCCAGTTTTTTATCAAGCGCATAGACCTTGAAATGATAATGATGTGTTCCCGAAGGAGGGCAGGGCCCGGTATATTTATTTTCCTTTCGGATGTTCACTCCCTGTGTGCCCGGAGCTGTGTTTTCTTCCAGTTTGCCATTTGCAGGAATGTTCCACATCACCCAATGAACGACAGTTCCGTTAGGAGCATCCGGGTCATCCACAATCAAAGCAAGGGATTGTGTACCCTTGGGAATATCTCCGATTTCCAATGGAGGACTGATATTTGAATCCGTACAGGTGTATTTTGCGGGGATCATTTCGTTATTCTTGAATGCAGTGCTTTTTACGGTAACGGTTTTACCGAATGTAAAAGTCATAATAAGCAGGATGATTGTTTTCATTTCTTTTGTATTTGAGATGGCAAGTTATATTAGTGATGGAATTTCTGAATTAAATTTCGGTGAAATGGTTAATATGATGGGTGAAAGCCAGATTTTAATAATGCGGACGCATTCCCGTAATCTCACCCCGAATCCTTATCTTTTCGGCAAAAGCAGGATATTGGTGTTTATGAGAAAAGGGCCTTGTTGGTTTCTTCTTCTGATGGTATTGATGTGCGGGCAGCTCTGCCTGGCACAAAACAAGGTTATTGATTCCTTGAAAAATGTCCTGATTTATACCAAACAGGATACTTCCAAAGTTGAAATTCTGTTCGAGCTGGCTAAGCTGATCAAGGATAAGTCCGTATGGCCCGCTTATAACGATCAGATGCTGAATCTCTCCGAAAAGAATCTGAAGAAATATCAGGGTAGCCCGGCATTGACGAAGTATTATTCCAAGTATTATGCAGCAGCCTTAAGTAATGTTGCCTTTCTGGCCAATCTGGAAGGAGATGTTCCCAAAGCGATTGAATTTAACTCCCGTGCGTTAAAAATCAGGGAACAGTTAAAGGATCAGAAGGGCATTGCCATTTCGCTGAATAATATTGCGGGCATATATAATTTTCAAGGCGAATATGAAAAGGCCCTGGAGTATTTTAAACGCTCGCTGGAGATCCGTAAAGAACTGGGGGATAATATTGGTTTGCTTAAGTGTCTGAATAATATTACGCTGATTTATATCAATACCAGTTCCTTGGCAAAGGCGGATGAGTACGCCAAACAGGCTTTGGAGACCGCCACCAAAAATAATGATCAGACAGGCCTGGCTTATGTGTATAATAACCTGGGTCAGATCAGCAGCGGACGGGGAGATTCGCTGACAGCCCTTTCCTGGTTTTTGAAGGGGCATGTACTGGAACCGGAGAATGTGTATAATCTGAATTTTATTGCCCGAATGTATTATGAAATGGACAGTCTGCCCAAGGCGGAAGCCTATTGTAAAAAAGGAATGGAAATAGGAAGGGCATCGGGCAATCCCATCAATCTGCGTAATGCTGCCCGCCTGTTGAAAGAAGTGTATCTGAAAGAACATAAACCGGATGAGGCCCTGAAGATGTATGAACTGTATATCCGCATGCGCGACAGCACCTATAATGCCGAAACCAAACGGAGCGCCATTAAATCTCAGCTTCAATACGATTTCGACAAGAAAGAAATATTGCTCAACGAAGCAAAAGCCAGACAAGCTTTGATATACGAACAGGAAGCCAAGCGGAATAAACTTCAATTTGAATTTGAACAGTCTCAGGCTAAGTTTAAAAGCGACAAAGAGAAACAGCAGCTCACGTTTGATGAAAATATGAAACGGCTGAAGCTGAATCAGGAAATAATAAGCCGGGAAGCGGCATCAAAGGCAGAACAGGAAAAAAGAGAAGTGGCACACGCAGCACAGAACAGACAAAAAATGCTGGTGATTTATGGTATTATAGCGGGACTGCTGATCGTAAGCATCTTTTCCTTTTATCTCTTCCGCAGGTTCCGGATTACCCAACGCCAAAAAGCAATTATTGAAAAACAAAAGGAACTGGTGGAAGAACACCGCAAAGAAATCATTGATAGTATTACCTATGCCAAGCGACTGCAGCAGGCTATTCTCCCTGCAACGGAAGCCATTAAACGTTTTTTCCCGGAAAGCTTTCTACTATATAAACCCAAGGATATTGTAGCCGGAGATTTTTACTGGATGGAACATTTTGATGATACCATCTATATTGCCGCAGCCGATTGTACCGGACATGGAGTTCCCGGTGCCATGGTAAGTATAGTTTGTTCCAATGCACTCAACAGGGCAGTAAAGGAATTCGGGGTAAGGGATACCGGTTTGATACTGGATAAGACCAGAGATCTGGTGGTAGAGACTTTTGCAAAAAGCAACAGCGAAGTAAAAGACGGGATGGATATCTCCCTGTTGGCCCTTAATCGATCTCAGAACAGGATATGGTGGAGCGGGGCTAATAATCAGCTGTGGTATATGCAGGATGGAGCCATGCAGGAAATTACCGCATGCAAGCAACCCATTGGTAAAACCGACAACCCCAAGCCCTTCAAAACACATACATTCGAAACATCTAAGGATATGACCATCTATCTGATGACGGACGGCTATCCGGATCAGTTCGGAGGACCCAAAGGAAAGAAATACAAATACAAACCACTTCAGGAGATGTTGGTATCAAACGATGGTAAATCCATGGAACAGCTGAATGAGATGCTGTCAGCAGCGTTTACCAATTGGAAAGGAAATCTGGAGCAGGTAGATGATGTAACCATTATGGGGTTGAGGATATAAGTTAAAATACGTATTTCCCTCTGTACTTATACGTGTTATCCTCGGTTCTGTAGCAATCAGGGTATTTTCTTTAACAATCAAGATGTTTCCCTTAGCAACCAAGGAAATTCCTTTAGCAATCAAGGAAGTTTCTTTAGTAATCAAGTTGATTTCTTTAGCAATCAAAGAAGTTTCTTTAGTAATCAGGTTGATATCTTTAGCAATCAAGGAAGTTTCTTTAGTAATCAGGTTGATTTCTTTAGCAATCAAAGAAGTTTCTTTAGTAATCAGGTTGATTTCTTTAGCAATCAAAGAAGTTTCTTTAGTAATCAGGTTGATATCTTTAGTAATCAAGGAAGTTTCTTTAGTAATCAGGTTGATATCTTTAGCAATCAAGGAAGTTTCTTTAGTAATCGGGTTGATATCTTTAGCAATCAAGGAAGTTTCTTTAGTAATCGGGATGTTTCCTTTAGTAATCAAGGAAATTACTTTAGCAATCGGGATGTTTCCTTTAGCAATCAGACAAGGAGGACTTCCAATTAAAAGCCCATGTGAGCGGATCTACCTATCTCGTCCTCTTTAATCATATTATAATGAGATTTGAGCAACATTTCCTCCGTTCATACGTATTCCTGCTTGTATGAATAAGTTATATCCTTTGTTATTTATCCTTCTCCCTTATGTTTCCCCTGGTCAGGGTTATATTTCTCCGACTTGTACTGATTATCATCTGCATCTCAATACCAGCCTTTTCCCATTTTTAGCCCATCAGGAAATTTCATCATACCCCTTATTAAGAACGCATACTGATATAAGTCCGGCTCCTTTATCTCCTCCCCGCTGGGAAGGCGAAAGTCAGGTGTTTCTGGCGCCTCCCATCTATGCCGATGTAACTCATCGTACCATTCCCGATTTCAAAAGTCCGGCTCTTGTATTAGGCGCAGTATTGTTTGATGCGGTGTTTCTGTCCGAACCCGGCTATAAGCTTCCTCCGGAAGAAGAGCATGCGCTGCATCGGTAATAAAAGGGATTGAATGCGAATAGGGATCTAATTTAGGCCCGCCTGGAAATATTTTATTTAAATATCTTTAATGAAATGTTATATATGATATATTTCTGATATATTGTGAGCTTAAATGCGGTCGTTTTGCCGATATACTATACCGATAAAGAGCTTAATAGATTCTGCACAGGTATTGATTTTCACCGTGAAGTGAAACCCTTTATCATTAAAGATGCGCGCTTTTCAGGTTATTTGACAACTATGGAGTTAGAGAACCCGGATATAGGCCTTGAAGGGGATGTGATATACTTGAGAGATCCAAGGGATTATGCAATTGAAATCAAAACGGATTTATTGTTTTCTTCGTATATTTAATGCTGAAAATGGGCACATCACAGATAGATATTCGATTTGAAGGGGATAATTTTTATCCGAGTCTTTTTAAGAAAGAGACAAAATGGCCCATTCAAATCCTGGTTGAGAAGGGAGAGATATCGCCGCGCGGAAAGTATAAAGGAAAATCTTCTCCTTATGGGATTGCATTATTAAAAATAGATCTTGAAATAGGAGAAAAAAAGCCGGTTGACATTCTGGATGATTACCTTAATAAACTGATTCAGTATAAAACCATACTTAACAAGAGTGGTGTTGAAGAGATTGTCTTTGACATTGAAACATCTAACTCAAGGGAATATGCTTTTTCTTTAGAGTCGGATATGATGAAGAAGATGGTCTCTTTGAACGCACGCCTTGACTTTCGTGGGGAAGAAAAGGAAGCGGGTTTGGATGATATTTTGGAAAGAATTACGCCATTTTTGTCCAGCAAAGCGGGCCTCTTAACAGCCAGAGAAAAAGAGAAACTGAATAATATTAAAAATAATATAGCCCGAAGCTCGCTTTCCATTCATGCTTTAAATGCATCTCATATTTATGGCTTTTTGCTCATATATGTGCTTATAAATATGAAAAAAAGTAAAGAAAAAATGCTCCCTTTTGAAACGGAGTATAGGAAGTATATCAGTCTGTTGTAGAAACCACATTATAATGGCGATAGGAATGTGAGCTATAGGGAGATGGTTGACATGTATTCTTTTACCTTTTGGGCAATAGGGCACCCCAATTTCCAGTTGGCAAGATAACTGAAAACGAACTATTACTTCACAACCCCCACCACTTCCATCCGCTCCGCTTTTGTCACTTTTAGGAAATACATGCAGGATCATTAACAGCGTATGGTTTGGGAGTGAAAATCACATGGTGCCACAGGATTAAATTTTCAAGCATCAGAGTTCCGGGAATGAAGACTGCGCCTGAGTATACGGGACTATGACGTTTACATGTACAGCCTATTTTCTTGTTTTGAAACTGTATTGCAAACCGAAATTGATTCCAATCGGGCGGGAATTAAAAGGAGTAGGTTCAAAATAGGAATTTGTGGCCTCCGGATGTACAGGCAGAGCATTGATAAAAGGTAAATTGGCAGCCAGTTGTAATACAAGAGCTATTCGGTGTATCTGGCGTTTAAGGGTAAACGCCCCGTTGATGTCAAAAAAGGAATGATCACGGAAATCGGTTTGTGCCCCTGAATAATATCCGTTCTGCGCATAAATCAGTTTATAATTGAACGTATTGTAATAGAACCAAGCTCCTTGTAAGGTGAAAGATGCTATCCAGTTTTTGGTGCGGCGAAATACAGAAGCCTGAAGAAAGGTTTTTTCGTAATCGGAAAACAGACTCCATTCATCCGATTCTGCAAGTGTGAAAACCTGGGAGGTTCCGAGATATTTCCGTTGACCCCATCCCCCGCCGGCATATACATCATAATACCAGGCTCTGTTTTTTACAGTATCTTTTTTGATGCATTGAAATCTCCCGAAAGCGGCTTCTCCAAACATGGTGCCTCCGCTGTTGCTTTCATTTGTGTTTGTTGCCCAGGAGGAATAGGTATTGGCCATTATGGCATAATGTTTACAGAGTGCATAAGCTCCTTGTAATTCGGCATGATCAAGACCTGTATAGGCAGTTATTTTTCCTTCACCTTTTGCTCCCAAATCAGGACTTTGGACCGTGTTAAATACATGCAGTCCCGCGCATGCCTGAAAGAATAGTGTAAGTAAAAGAAGACCGGTAAATTTTAGGAGCTGTTTCATGAGTAGTCTTTGGTTGACAAAGGACACTGAATTTCTTGGTAATGAAAGAACTTAAACCAAGATAGTACATCTGAAGTTACTTTGTCATATCACTTAGTAAAAGCATTGAAATTCTGAGTGAAAGGCCTGTTTTTATGAGTAGAGAGTGATTCGGGGAATAAAACAGTTTCTTATCTCGTTTTATTCTGTTTTCTGCAAACAGTACTATCTGCTTGCTTCTTTATCCGATAGCTTTATAAAGCCATTCCCTTTTAAACGAATGAGTTCAGATAAACTTTCAAAATAATTCAGTCCCGCAAGCCCTGTTCCGTGTGGTGCGGTATTTGTTTCGGTAATCAGGTAGCCATTGTCCAATAGCAAGTAGCCCTTCTCTCCCATTTCGTTATAGTAAATGAAATCAGCTATTTTCCTATCCTTGATGTATTTCAATTTGTTTTCGCGGTATTCCGTTTTGTAGGGCTTATAGGCTTTTATGTCAGGATTGGATCCGAACAGATAGTTACGAAGTCTGTTGAAAACTGAGGCTTTTTGTTTCTGATAATCACCCGCAATCTCCCCGATGGTTTTGTGTTCCTTGTTTACATGATAAACCGGAATGTCAGACAAGTCCGAAAAAAGACTGATGGCTTTGTTGTTGAGCTCTTTTACAAACACCTCTTGTTCGGCATCATAAGGTATATCAATGAATAGCTTGCCATCCAGCTCTATAAAGCATTCGGCAGTGTCCAGTCCACCCACTTCCATATTAACAATGGAGTAGATGTTTGTAATGGTTTTGCCTGGGAGTTCTTCCGGTTGCATGGCTGCTATTTAAGACCATACTTTCCATGAGTATGTAATCAAACTTAAGAAAATAACGCCCTCCAATTTCAGGGAATAGCAAAGATTTCTGTAATTTGATCTCATGGAGCCTGCATTTTGGGAGTAAGAGCATTAGGTGCTGTTGAATCAAAACGTAATATGAAAGTAATTATGGAATTAAAACGATTCAAAAAATTACACAAGATATATTCGAAGTTCCCGCTTTCAAGGGAGTTGTCTGAATCACCCGAAGGAAAGGAATACCGGGATGAAATAGGGAAGGATAATGAATGCGGCCACTGGTTTTTAAAACAAGCCATTAAAAAAGGCGGGATTGATTACCGGAAATATTGTTGTCTGGATATGGCTTATCATTTAATTGAAGATAAAAAAACAAGGGTGAACAGATTAACTACGATTCTGTGATCAGCCATAACAAGAAGGCCAGAGCGTTTGGAATTCCTATTCACGATGGAGGATCGTCTGTGATCACCATCCGGTTTTGTCCCTGGTGCGGGAAGAAATTAAAGTCGAAAGGTTAAACGAAACATCTCTTGCATTGCACCGGTAACTACCAAATCATGAACAAAGCGCTCAAGTCATCCTTACTTATTATGATTATGCTCCTGACGGGATGGATGAGTTTTGCTCAAAATCCCAATCCGGAATGCACCAAAATAGTAGCTTCTGATCGATCGCTTTATGATGAAGTGGGCTGGTCTTGCGCGATGGATGGAAATCGTGCCATGATGGGAAGCCGGAATTGCAAGCAAATGTATAAGCATAATATCCTGGGAGATATGGGGGCTGTATACTTTTATGAAAAAACGAATTCAGGAAAGTGGACCGAGGTGCAGAAAGTGCAAAGTGATGATACGGTATATGGTATCATATTCGGCACTTCGGTAAGTATGTGTAAAGATTTTGCCATCATTGGTGCAAGGGGGGAGCGGGAAGCTACGGATATGGGTTATTTGGGCTGCAGAGGATCGGCATATATATACCAATGTCAGGCTGATGGTAAATGGACCAAGGTACAGAAGTTGATGTTGCCCAAAGGTAAACGGGCAGAGGGAGATTACTTTGGAGAAAAAGTTTGCATCACGGAAAAATATGCTGTTGTATGTGCCTGGCAGAAAAGTTTGGGAGCATCTTTTTTGAGTGGTCAGAATGGAGTCGTATATGTTTTTAAAAAAGGGGCAGACGGGAAATTCGGTGATATGAAGGACATTCTGCCGGAAGATAAGACGACCCGGGATTTCGGAGGGGCGATATCCGTTTGTGGGAACAGGATCGTTATTTCGGCTGCAGGTTATGTATGCATTTATGAATTAAATGGAACAGGAGAATGGAAGCTGGTGCAGAAATTAAATAACCCTTTTCCTGCCATAGGTGGTTTTGGAAGTGCCGTAGCTTGCAGCAATGATTGCGTAGTCGTATGCGCATATGGTGTAGTGGAAACAGGACATATTCCCAATACGAAAATGGTTGTCACCTGGGATTCAACGCATAAATATGAGTCGGCTGGAGTGGCCTATGTATATAGAAAAACAAATGGATCGTGGCAGATCAAACAAACATTACAGGCAAAAGACCGGATGCATCATGCTTATTTTGGCATGGCAGCAAGTATGAATGACAGCATACTGGCCATAACGGCTTTCGGTGATCGTGTGACGGAGAGTAATGATGAGAATCTGCAATACGTGGGAGCCGCTTATATTTTCAAATTGGATAAAGGGGGTAGCTGGTATGAATATAAAAAGATCATGCCCATTGTCAGAAGGCCCTGGCTCAAATTCGGGTTTAGTGTTTGCGTTTCCGGATTATCGGCTATCATCGGTTGTCGTTTTGATGACCGGGATGCCCAGGGAGCCAACCCGATAGAAAGGGCAGGTTCAGCCTATATTTATGAGCCGAAAAGGCATTGATAGTAAGTGAGCACTTCCATGAGATTAAAGAACAATGAATAAGGTCTGGCCGGAAAAGGAAATTCAAGAAATAAAAGATCTGTTCTCCCTGCATCAGCTGGACGACAGAATACTTGCTACGGAACAAAGTCTGGTACTGAATAGCGGGGATGTGGGCTCTGTGAAACCTTTCGTGCTCATCTGTTGCATCCTGGGAGTGCCACTAGCTGTTGTTATTTATTACCTACTTGCAGATCATGCGAACCCATTGATTTTCTGGGTGCTTCTTATAGTTGTATTTCTTGGCATTGAGGTATATAAAATTGTGCGTGTGCCCGATGTGCTAACCTTTGATTTCAAAGAGGGATATTTAAAAGCTGAAAAATCAAGTGCCATCCTGAAACGATTTCTGCCCAAAGATCAAACTGTATCTTTTAAGGATTTGGTTGCTGTTGCGCTTGAGAACAAGAAAATATCAGGTGACAGCAGTACGAGTTGGAAGAGACTTTCTGTATTGGATAAACTAGGACATTCAATAATACTGGCTGAATACAATGGCAATTATCCGGAAAATATGCTCGGGGACAAAGTAAAAGCATTGATTGAGGCGATTATTCGGATAGAAAAAAACAACATTTAATTCAGCTGGGTAAGCCCTCCGCACCTAAAACCCATCCATCCCTTTCCCTTTTAACAAAGGTCTTCTGATATTCTTCTTAGACCGGTAAAGACCATACTCCGTAAGCGGAAAGCCCAGTTTGAAATACCAACCCATTCCGGGCATGATGCCTGTTTCTACTGTGGCCTGGTATATGATGCGATCCATGTCAAAGTAACCTCCCAACGCAAAACCCATATGATCGGATGGAGCGGAAAATCGTTCCTGTACATGTTGATCGGCATTGATATATTGATTGGTGAGCAATGGAGCATACAGAAAGCGCAGATAGAAACCGGAAAGCCAGAATATATGATCTTCTTCTGCAGCCCTTCCCTTGATTTGGTAACCAAAACAGGAGGAGTTGCGTTGTTCCAGGCCCAAAGACAAAACGACACTTTCATACGGAAAGGAATAGGTGAGGGGAAGATCGCTGGTGAGCGTCGGTTTTACGTATGATCCAGTATTCCCATAAAACCCTTGTGCGCCCACAGCGAGTCCATATTGAATCAGATGTTTCACAAAACAGGAATTGTTTATGCGTTTATTGGGATTCCGTTTGGTATCTACCTGCTTCTGGATTTCATCATCCAGCTTCTTCCTGATGTGATGATAAAAGAACCAGCAGTAATGTAAGTCGAGGGAGTACATGTAGTTATTATACGCGATGATGGTGGACTGCGGACTCCTTACGGTATCATTCAAATTTCCGAGTATGAAGATGGCTCCGATACGAAATTCATTGTCGCGGTTGGGACGGAAGAATTGATACAAACCGATATCACACGCTGTAAAACGGGAAAAATCAAACTGTGCTTTTAAATCCAATCCATAACGGGGCAGGGCATAGGGATCGTTCCGGGTGATCTTATAGGTGTAATGTTGTCCGGTGGTGGTATTCTGAAAGATGCCTTCTTCCCCGGCTTCACAGGGAGGGTTTTGTTTCTGAGCAAAGAAACCGGTGTTCAGACCTAAGAGGAACAGGAGGGTAATGATATGCTTCATGGAGCTGGGGTTGGTTCTGTTTCTTTACAACAACCAATCCAGATGATGGGGAGCGACATTAAATTGTAATTAAAAAGCTCAATCCCTTTGATTTTATAATTCCTCTACATACCATGAATGCATAACCCCACGCTTTAGCGTGGGGTGGATCAAACGCTTATCTACAGGGCTTTAGCCCTGATCCGTAACGAATGTCAGGGCTAAATCCCTTGACTGCTTCGAGTCTCGAACCCCACGCTTTAGCGTGGGGTCAATTCTTTAAATGAAACCATTTTAAACCTCGCTTTTTTTCGTTAAATTTGAGTAAATGGAAAGGATTGAATTCTACAGAGAATTGTACTATAAAGAACTGGAGGAAAAGAGAAGCATTGATTCCGAACTCAATCTTTCCCTTACCATCCTGACCCTGATCGGGGGATGGCTCAATTATTCCCTCATTACCTTTGATTACAAAATTTCGGGAAACGCCAATGTTGTCTTTCTCACACAGTGTTTACTAACAGGTGTATTTTTACTCATCTCCGTTGTTTTGTTCATCCATACCTTCAGCGGAATTTTTGAAAAAGCGGGTCTCACACCCCCCAGGACATACCTGGAACTGCAATTGCCAAACCAGCTTGAAAATTATTACAACGAGTTGATGGTTTATAATAACGGAGATAAGGGTACAGCCATGGAAGATTATAAAGCATACCTGATTGACATCCACAATTTATGTACAGCCAGAAACAAAGTATCTAACCGTTCCAGACGTATGTCGATAGACCGGTGCAAAAACAACCTCGGTATGGGAATGGTGCTGGGCATATCCATTCTGTTTTCATTTGCCTATAACTATACGCACAAAGCAAAGCCTGAACCCCAGGAAATAAAAATAATGAACCCAAATAATTAAAGCCATGAATCATAAAGGCGAAAAACCGAAGGGCCCAGGTGTTATTATCACAAAGCTCCCTTTTCAAACAGGTATCACAGCCAGTCAGGCTGTTAATTTTCTGAAGAAGAATCTCTTTAACAAACAGAATAGCGGACAGGCGGTTACCATTCTTTTAAAAGACGGAACATTGATGAATGCCGGTATCATTGATGTGAATAAAGACACCGTGGAGTTTTATACCGGAAAGGGATTGAAAGAACTGTTTAAATCCGATCTGGATGATGAAAAGAGAGAACAACTTTTGAAAGACAAAGAAACGCTTCTTTCAAAACAATATATAGCAGATATCAACCTCGGTGATATTGAAAATGTATTCTGACAAGTTGCTTCTACCTCTAAAGCTAACACATGCTTACCTTTAATTTATCAACCCTTGGAGAATAAGGCTGGAAGGGCAAGGGAGTCTTATTTTGTACAGCATCTGATAAAACCGTCACATAAAGATCCGCTCCAAAACCATGATCCGGAGCAACAAGTTCCATCTTCATAAAACCAGCCACCGTATCCGGATTGTAGTTAACAGGCTCTCTGATAAGAGAGGGATCTATCGTCAATAATTCCTGCGATATCTGTAAACATAATGTGGTAGACGGGAGCAGCGTTCCCTGCTCATCCGTTTCAAATAAGTTCATTGGCTCCGGATTCAGTAGATACCAGGTGCCTTGGTTCAATACGGAGCAATTGACCCGAAAGGAATCATTACCATATACATTAGCTGGAGCATAAGATTTGTAATAATCGCCGAAGTTTTTGGGAAGTGTATTCACCAGCCAGGTTATTTCAAGGGTGATTTGAGTGACCGGTTTGTTTAACCATTCGTTGCTGCCAACATAGAAACTGCTGCCTTTCATTGCCAGGGGCCCGAATAGCTGATAGGGAAGTGTCGCACGCAGCACACCATTATCGTTGGCTATATAAAGTTTTGAAAGTTGCTGAACGGTTGTCTGATCTTGCATGAGGTTGGGTTATGCTTATTAAACGGGGTTAAAGTACACTTAATTAAAGGGAAGGAGACTTTTAAACATAACCCACCCAATATCAAGTCTTCCGGAAATTCCTTTCCTTTGTCTTGTCCCAAATAAACATGCTATTATGTACGATCTCCCATATTACAAAGAACAAAATGAAGAGACGCTGAAAGAGTTTATTCAGCAATATCCCTTTGCTTTTCTCACGGGATGCGATTCGTCCAACAAACCGGTGGCCACCCAGGTTCCCATTTTTATGGAAGAACGCAACGGGGTGAAATTCCTGAGTGGTCATATCATGCGAAACACCGATCATCATAAGGCTTTTGTACACAATGAAAATGTATTGGCGGTTTTTACCGGTCACCATGCCTATGTAAGCGGCACCTGGTACAGCAATCCTCATCAGGCATCAACCTGGAACTATATGAGTGTACACGCCCGGGGTGTTATCCGCTTTCTGGAAGAAGACGCACTGGAAGCCATACTTCGCAAGACCTCCTTACATTTTGAAAGCAACAATACTCAATCGCCCACCGTTTATGACAACCTGCCTAAAGATTATCTGCAAAAAATGATGAAGGCCATTGTAGCCTTTGAAATAGAAGTGAAAGAAATGGAGAATGTTTTCAAATTAAGTCAGAACAGGGATGCCAAAAGCTATGACAACATTCAAAAACATCTGCACGAACAAGGTGAAGACGGAAAGGTGATTGCAGAAGAGATGAAGAAAAGAACAAAGGATGTATTTCCGGACGAGAGGAAATAACCCGGAAAAGAAAGTATCCCCATCCCTTGCAACACTGCGCCTGATATTCCCCCTTCTTCCATCCTCATTCCCTTATTTCACTAATATACAGTGTCTTATAGTCTTCTGTTGGATAATTTTATCATCACTTATTAATATTAATTTTACCTATCTGTAAACACACTACTTTTATAGGAATGAAAAGGCACTGGCTTCCGTCCATATTTCTTCTTCTCTTTTTTGCCTTTATCCACAGCGCTTATTCACAGCAATACAATTTTAAATATTTTGGTACCAAGGAAGGATTGATAGGCTCCAATGTAAACAGCATCTTTCAGGATAGCCGGGGCTATGTATGGTTTGGTACCCAAACAGGGATCAGCCGGTTTGACGGGAAAGCATTTAAGAATTTCAGTCTCAACGACGGCCTCATTGCCGATGATGTGACCTGTATCAATGAGGATAAACAGGGAAACATCTGGATAGGTACCACCGACGGGGTATCGGAATACGATGGAGTCAAGTTCAGGAACTATTCCAAAAAGGAAGGCCTCGGCGATATGCATATCAATTCCATCTTTATTGATGATGCCAACACCATCTGGTTTGCTACGGACCGGGGCGGAGCCAGCAAATACAATGGAAAGGAATTTGAAAAGATCACCTCCCGCAATGGATTGCTGAGCAATACGGTGTTTGCCGTAGCCAAAGACACCAAAGGCAATTACTGGTTTGCCACCAACGACGGAATTTCGAAATATGACGGAAGTAAAATCACCAATTTCTCACATACCAAAGAAGTAGGTACCAAATCGTTTTATTCCATCCTGGTTGATTCCAAAGGAAATCTCTGGTTTGCCGGTACGGCCGAACATGGCTTTCTGAAATACAACGGATCGGAATTCGAGAAGATCAGTCTGCCTGAAAAGCTGGCCAAGACCGACAAGATCTTCGGTTTGCTGGAAGATAAAAATCACAATATATGGCTCACCACCGATCAGGAAGGGATTCTGAAATACGATGGCAAGGATTTTATCCAGTTTGATGAAAGCAATGGATTATCATCCAACCAGGTGTATAGCATCAGCTGTGATTACGAAGGCAATATCTGGATCGGTACCACCAATGGAGGAGCCGATTTGTTTAACAACGAATCGTTCAGCACCTATACCGCCAAACAGGGATTATCGAGCAATAAGATTGGTGGCATACACATGGATAGGAACGGTGCCTTGCTTATCGGAACACAAGGGCTTGGATTGAATGTATTGAATGCCAACAAAACCATTGTCCCTGCCGATCAGCTGAAGAATACGAATATCATTTCCATCAATCAGAATAAAGAAGGCGATATCTATGCCGGAGTGGTGAATGAAGGGGTGTATGTACTGAAAAAGGAAGAAAATCATTTTACTGTTTCCTCCCATATTGCGAAAGCTGGTGTGGATAATATTGTGGAACCGGTAAAAATTATGTTTGACAAAAAAGGAAATACCTGGATCGGTGATTTTGGTTCGGGTTTGTTTTGTGTCAACAAAAATCAGGAAGTAAAAAATTACAGCATGGCAAACGGATTGCCATCTAACAATATCGTTACCCTGTTTCTCGATTCAAAAGATAATTTGTGGATAGGCACTTCGGATATAGGAGTGCTTTTTTATGACGGTACCACATTTACTCCTTATTCACGGAAAGTGGGACTGGTAGATAAGTTTGTATGGTCCATCACCGAGAATGATAAAGGCGTCTTGTTTTTCGGAACACAGGAAAAAGGAATCTGTTGTTATGACGGAAAGAAGTTTACCACCATCTCCACCGCAGACGGATTGTGTTCGAACTTTATCGAAGCTATGGAATGGGATCCCATTGATAAATGTATCTGGGCCGGAACGGAAAAAGGAATTAACCGCATTAAGCTGACTGATGATATAGGTGTACAGTCAGTACGTTACTACGGAGAAAACGAAGGCTTTAAAGGCGGGGAAGTAAGCAGCATAGAGGTATCTAAAAATAATCCCGCTCTGGTCTGGTTCGGATCCAATAACGGATTATGCGCCTACAACCGTAAG
This sequence comes from Bacteroidota bacterium, assembly GCA_013288325.1. Lineage (GTDB taxonomy): Bacteria > Bacteroidota > Bacteroidia > Palsa-965 > Palsa-965 > Palsa-965. The sequence continues at coordinate 22,613 of JABDCB010000012.1, read as the reverse complement.
TTTGATGTGGAGAATACCACGGCTCCTAAACTCATCCTGACTGATATCCTGCTTGCTTACCGATCGGTGGACTGGAAAAAATATACCGACTCGGTAGATGTGAAAAACAATCTGCCCCGGCATCTCACCCTGCCGTATACCGAGAATCACCTGACATTCCATTTCAAAGCCCTTACCACGGATAAGATCCTTTATTCATTTAAGATGGAGGGGCAGGATACAGGCTGGTCTCCGTTATCATCCAGCACCGAAGCTAACTTTTCGAACATTACTCCCGGAAGGAGTTATACCTTTAAAGTAAAAGCCATCAACAGCAATGGCATCAGCAATACCATTCCGGTTTCGTTTACATTCAGCATCCGGGCGCCGTGGTGGCAAACATGGTGGTTTTATACCCTGGCGGTTGTGATAGCTGTGGTTTCTATCTTCTCTTTTATCAATTACCGCACTTCAAAAATAGCTAAGGAGAAAGCCATCCTGGAGCAGACCGTAAGCGAGCGAACAAGAGAGCTGTCGGAATCGAACAAAAATATCAAGGATAGTATCGTTTATGCCAAACGGATACAGAATGCTATTTTGCCATCGGCCAGAACGGTAGCGAGTCACCTGCCTAAATCATTTATCCTGTATAAACCCAAGGATATTGTAGCCGGCGATTTTTACTGGATGGAAGCGGTAGATGGTTTTGTACTGTTTGCCGCCTGCGATTGTACCGGACATGGTGTTCCCGGAGCCATGGTGAGCGTGGTTTGTAATAATGCTTTATACCGGGCAGTACGCGAGCTTGGATTACGTACTCCCGATGCTATCCTTACCAAGACTGCCGAGCTGGTGATAGACTATTTTGCCCAAAGTGAGGAAGAGATTAACGATGGTATGGATATCTCGTTTTGCTGTTTTGATCCAAAGACCAATGTGCTTACCTGGGCCGGTGCCAATAATCCGTTGTGGCTGATACGAAAAGGGGAGCTGACCGAAATAAAAGCCGATAAACATCCGATAGCGCACAGCTATATAAGTCATACATTTAATGCACACCGGTTTGAACTGACAACGGGAGATAAGATTTATATTTTCTCCGATGGTTTTGCCGATCAGTTTGGAGGAGAGAATAAAAAGAAACTGACTAAAAAGCGTTTTCGTGAACTTATTTTGTCCTTACAGGATATGCCCATGGTTGATCAGAAAGCCGCATTGGATAAGTTTATCGTTGATTTCAGAAAAAATATTGAACAAACAGACGATATCCTGGTGATGGGTGTTGAGATTTGATCCTGATAGTGAGGGGCTTAGCGTCCTGGTTTCTTGTTTTGAATATTATCCACAAGCACCCGCTCCGGGTGCTTTTTTTTGTACATTTATTCGTTGAAAGAGACTTTCGACAAGATAATCTGAAAAAAAACACACATGAAAGTAAGCTACAAGCTATTCCTCATCCTTTTTGTTCTCTGCGGACTGAATGCACCAGCCCAGTGGACACAGACAAATGGTCCATACACTACCGGCAAAGTGAATTGCTTTGCTACTGACGGAACCACGCTTTTTACGGGTACCCAAAATAGCGGTATTTTTTCATCCTCCAATTTCGGGGCTAACTGGAACCTCTCGGCTAATGGATATGGCATTTATGCCTTTCATACCTTGATGTTAAACGGTTCCAACATATTTGCGGCCGGAGATAACGGGCTGTATCTGTCTACTAATAACGGATCCAGCTGGTCGGTTATACTGGGCGGAGGTTTCTACTCCGGCTCGTCGATTGTGGAACTTGGCACCACACTTATTGCCTCCAATAACGGAGGTATCTATCGGTCTACCAATAATGGTACAAGCTGGAACCAGCAAAGCTCTACACTTATCAATGCTACCCTGGTGGTAGTGGGAAGCGATTATCTGGCCGCTACAACAACCGGCGTTTATATTTCAACCAACGATGGAGTAACCTGGACATTGGCCAACGGTACACAGACATCCGTGATAGCGATGAAGACAAGTGGTTCCAGCATATATGCCGGAACCAATGGATCCGGAGTATACGTGTCTACCGATAACGGAACAACCTGGACGGCAAAAAATACCGGTCTTAGCGGATTAAGCCTGACGGTTAATTGTCTGGCCTTTGATGGTACCGATTTGTATGCAGGTACAGGAGGAGCAGGTGTATATAAGACAACAGATTTCGGAACTACCTGGAATGCCGTGAATACAGGCATCACCACAGCCTTTGTAAATGCTGTGCAGGTGATGGGAGCCAATATATTCATTGGTACCAATGCCACAGGTGTGGAAGTGACAGGCAACTTTGGTACGAGCTGGGCCACATCCAACAACGGACTTATTACATCCGATATACGTGCTATCATGCTGGATGGGTCGGGTAACTTATATGCGGGTGGCAATGGTAGCGGTGCTTTTTTAACCGGTAGCAATGGAGCCAATTGGAGCGGGGTGAATATCGGTCTTACCAATTCCACGGTACAGGCTTTTGCCATGATGGGGTCTACCACATTTGTCGGCACTGCCGCTGGTGTATTTTATACCACCAACAACGGAGCCAGTTGGACTGCTGTGAATTCGGGTTTATCAAACACCAACATACAACAGCTTGCTGTTATCGGAACCAATCTGTTTGCAGCAACTTTCGGAGGAGGTGTGTTTTTATCCACCAATAACGGAACAAGCTGGACTGCGGTCAATAGCGGCCTCACCAGCAGCAATATTAATTCATTGGCAGTCATCGGCACCAGTCTTTTTGCTGCTACCGATACCAAAGGTGTATTTGTATCTACCAATAACGGAACAAGCTGGACAACAGTCAATACAGGCCTGCCTGCTGGCTGGGTTTATTCACTTGCCTCCAGCGGAACCAATCTTTTTGCCATTGTCGGAAGCGGTAACGCTGTATACTTATCTACTAACAGCGGAGCCAGCTGGACCTTGTCCAACACCGGAATAGTAGGAAGTGTTTATGAGGTGAATGCAAGCGGTGCCAATATTTATGCGATTGGTTATGGAGTAAATGTATCCACCAATAATGGTGCTACGTGGACAGCCATCAACACCGGATTGCCCAGCATCAACCATTATGGTTTTGCAGTAAACGGAAACAATGTTTTTGTTGGAAGCACCGGACTGGGTGTATGGACCCGGCATCTGGATGAAATTCTTTGCAGTGTCAACCCTCCGGTAATGTCCAGCGCTTCGTCAGCCACTATCTGTAGCGGACAATCGCTTAATATCCCCCTCACCAATACCGGTGTAGCCGCCACGTATGGCTGGGTAGCAGCAAGTAATAGCCAGGTAACCGGAGCAAGCACCAGTACTCAGTCAACAAGCACCATCAACAATAACCTGGTTAATACGTCCAGTCTTTCATCTACCAGTGTCGTGTATACGGTTACTCCAACCGGTGTTTCCGGTGGTTGTGCAGGTACACCCCAAACGGTAACGATTACCGTAAACCCTACACCTTTGATGACGAGCAGTTCGGCATTGACCATCTGTAGCGGACAATCGGTAGGACTTGCGCTTACCAGCAGTGTAGCTTCAAACTTTAGCTGGATGGCATCCAGCAATCCAAATACAAGTGGTCAAAGTCTTACCCCACAATCGGCCACAACGCTGGGCGATGTGATTACCAATAACTCGCTGACGGCACAAACAGTTACTTATACCGTTACACCTACCTCGGTAGGAGGAACCTGTGCAGGTACTCCCCAAACGGTTACTATTACAGTGAATCCTAAACCGGTAATGACCAGCACATCGGCTGTTACCATCTGTAGCGGTGCCACCGTGAATATTCCGTTGACAAGCGATGTACAATCCAACTATACCTGGATAGCTGCTGCCAATGCCAACACAACCGGAGCAAGCACTACTATACAATCGCCCAGCACATTGAGCAATACGATTGTAAACACTTCGGCTGTAGCGCAGAATGTGGTTTATACCGTTACTCCTACAGCTGTGGTAGGCGGTTGCGCGGGATCGCAGACGGTTACCGTTACAGTGAATCCCGCTCCGGTTATGACCAGCGGTACATCAGCTACTATTTGCAGTGGAGGTGCGGTAAACATTCCGCTCACCACCAATATCGCTGCTAATTTTGTTTGGAGCGCCACATTGGATAATCCCAATACAACAGGCGAAAGTCTTACTTCTCAAACAACGGCTACCTTAAACAATACCATTGTCAATAATTCGAACAGCTCACAGGTGGTGTATTACACCGTTACGCCTGCATCTGTATCGGGTGGTTGCGCAGGAGCATCTCAATCTGTTTCGGTAACGGTAAATCCGGTACCTTCTATGATCAGCAACGCTACAGCAACCATTTGCAGCGGCGATCCTGTTAATCTGTCGCTCAGCGCTTCCATCTCTTCCTCGTTTTCCTGGATGGCAGCTACCAACTCCAATGTAAGCGGTGAAAGTACCACGGCACAAGCTACAGGTACCATCAATGATCTGTTGACCAACAACAGCAACAGCACACAGAATGTAATGTATACCGTAACACCTACAGCAACCATCCTGGGTGGTTGCGCCGGAACACCACAAACAGTTACGGTTACGGTGAATCCTGTTCCTTCTATGACGAGCGCTTCGTCGGCTACCATTTGCGGAGGTGGAACAGTAAATATTCCGTTGACCAGTAACGTAGCTTCTTCGTATATATGGAGCGCCGCCAATAACGTAAACACGAGCGGTGAAGATGTTTCTTCCCAGTCCAGTAATACCCTGAGCAATACCATCACGAATAGTACATCGGTTGCACAAAATGTAGTTTATACCGTTACACCTACATCTACGGTAGGAAGTTGTGCCGGTATAGCACAGACGGTAAACGTGACGGTAAATCCTTCACCGATCATGATCAGCAGTGCCAATGCTACCATCTGCAGCGGTGGAACGGTAAACATTCCATTGATCAGCACCACCCCAGCTACCTATAGCTGGATAGCTACCGACAACCTGAATACAACGGGTGAAAGCTTAACGGCTCAAACAGGAAACAGTCTCACCAATACCATCGTAAATAATTCCGCTACAGTACAGGATGTTATTTACACGGTTACACCTACATCAGGAGCAGGTTGTGTAGGCGGAGGACAGATTGTTTCTGTGGTTGTAAACCCATTGGATAATGCAGGATTCAGTTATGCTTCGGGCACCTATTGCCAGTCGGGTAACGATCCGAGTGCATTGATCACCGGAGTGTCTGGAGGGTCTTTTTCAGCCACTGCAGGTCTTGTATTTCTGAATACCAACAACGGATTGATTAATCTGGCTGCATCGGCACCGGGTACTTATACGGTAACGTATAATACCAACAGTACTTGTTCCAATTCATCCAACGTTAATATCACCATCACACAGGCCCCGATGGCATCATTTACCTATCCATCAGCTGCGTATTGCAGCAGTGCTGCCAATCCTTCACCTGTTATGGGTAGCGGAGCCAGCACAGGTGTGTTTAGCGCCAACCCTACCGGGCTTGCATTTGTAAGCACAGCTACCGGTGTGATTAATCTTTCGGGCAGCGTACCGGGAACCTATACCGTAACCAATACCATTGCTGCCTCCGGCGGATGTGCCAGTGTCAGCGCAACAGCTGTTATCACGGTGAATCCATTACCGGTGGTAAGCTTCAGCGGATTGAATGCAACTTACTATTATAATGATGCTCCTGCCAGTCTGGTAGGTGTGCCTACCGGCGGAACATTCTCCGGAACAGGTGTAAGCGGCAGTCTCTTTAGTCCTTCCGTAGCAGGTGGAGGTACATTCCCTATCACGTATTCGTATACCGATGGTAACGGTTGTTCCAATACATCAGCGGTATTCTCTACTACAGTGCTTGCTCAACCTGCTCCTCCAAGTATTTGTGAAGTAACGGTTGACGATTCATCCAAATTCAATATTATATATTGGGAAAAAACACGGTATACCAAGGTAGATTCCTTCATCGTGTATCGTGAAACAGGAGCCGGATATCAGCGTATAGGTGCTATAGGAGATACATCATTCAGTGCATTTACCGATACGGTACGGCATAAGTATTTTCCGAACACCGGCGATCCGAATGCAGGTACCTACCGGTATAAATTACAGATCAGAGACTCTCTGGGTAATTACAGCCCGATGAGCCCTTATCATAACACCATCTATATCAACCAGACATTCGGAACCTTTACCTGGAATGCTTACGAAATAGAAGGGCAGCCGGTGCCATTGCCTTCGGCTACCTTGATATCGTATGATTTATGGAGAAAGGATTCAACCAACGGGACCTGGAATATTGTAAACAGTGTGGCCGGATCTCAGCTTACCCAAACCGATGTGGGCTGGAATGCTACGCTGCAACATTTAGGCAGCTGGAGAGTTCAGACAAACTGGGATATACAGTGTAACCCTACACGTACACTGATCAATACATCACACTCCAATATCCGTCACCCGGCTGGAACAGTTATCAATTCAGGTATTAACGAACTGGAACTGAATAACGCTATTTCTGTGTATCCTAACCCTGCCATGGATCAAGTGACGGTGCAGATAGGAGCGGAAACAAAAGACCTCACTATCCGGATTTATAATATGGTAGGTCAGGTGGTGTATCAGTCTACCGTTACCAACCAGAAAACGGTGATTGATGTTTCTCCTTTTGCAAAAGGTGTTTATACCATCGAGGTGGCCAATACCAGCGCTAAAGGATTCAAGAAATTAGTGGTACAATAAGAATAATAACACAAAACAAAACCTATGAAAACTGTTCAGCTGTTTGCCCTTAGTCTGGTGTTTCTGGCATTTACCTCTTTTGCTCCTTTGCACCACGAGCCTGTAACCAGTTTCAAAGCTCAGCTTTGTAATGATTGCGGTTTTGGAAGTAAGAAAGACAACTGTGTGAAATGCGGAAAATGGGTAGCCAACAACGGTGTTCCTGCCCGTCTTTGCAATGATTGCGGTTTTGGCAATAAGAAAGACAACTGTGTAAAATGCGGAAAATGGGTGGCTAACAATGGTGTGCCTGCCCAGCTTTGCAATGACTGCGGTTTTGGTAATAAGAAAGAGAACTGTGCCAAGTGCGGCAAATGGGCTCCTAATTAAAAGAACAGCGATATAGAATCGAGCGCTTTCATGAAAATGGAGGCGCTTTTTTTTTGCCCCGGTATAGGTTCACTATTGTTTCCTCCCTTTGTGGACCTATCAATAAATGTGTTGAATTCCCGTATCCCCTCAGGATAAGCTAATTATATTTCGGAATCAGAGATTTTAGATTAGATTTGTTGGTAAGAAATCCATCACATTCTATTTATTCAGCCGGCGGCCCTGTAAAGAAGCCCTGTTTTGAAACTTGCCTAAACCCAAAAAAATGAGGAAATCATTACTCTTTGTCATTTTTATCCTGAGCTGTTGTGCGGAGATACAAGCACAGACCTGCAACCCTTCGGCAGGAGGATGTACTTCGTATACCAATCAATATCCTACGTCTACCTTTTCAACCACCTCTTCTTCATGGACCACGGTGAGCGCATACATGAACGCAGGCAACTGGACCCTGTTTGATGTAACAAACGGCGACACCTATCAGTGGACGTATTGCAGCGATTTTGGCGGAAGCCAGTCGTGGGATGCCGAACTGACCTTGTATGATAACAGCACGAGTACCAAACTCTGCTATGCCAATAATTGCGGTAGGACAAACTGTTCTACGGCTCCTTATATACAATGGACAGCCACCTTCACAGGTACCGTAAAACTGCTTACCACCGTATCGGGTTGTTTGACCAATACCGGTTCACCTTATTCCACGTTGGTATGGAGAGATACAAGCGGTGCGCCGAATGTCACTCTGCTGGGTATTGATGTTTCCAGTTACCAGGGCACCATCAACTGGACACAGGTAAAAGGAGCGGGTTATACCTTTGCCTGGGCCAAGTCCAGCGAAGGCACTACCATTACCGACAGTCAGTATCTGAACAATGTAACCAATGGAGAAGCTGCCGGAATGAAAATGGGAGCGTATCATTTTTCCCATGCAGAATCAAATACCGCTACTGCCGAAGCCAATTATTTTTTGAGTGTGGCCGGATCGCATATCAAAGCTTGTGAAGTGCCACCGGTGCTGGATCTGGAAGATCCCCCAAGCGGACCGGCCCTCACTTCTTATTTCACCAGCGCTCAGCTTACATCGTGGGTACAAACATGGATGTCTACTGTACAGTCCGCTACCGGAGTAGCTCCTATCCTTTATACTGATGGCTCCATAGCAGCTTATCTGAACAGTTCGCTCAATACCTATAAACTCTGGATGGCCGATCCTGATGGAAGCTCTACAGCGCCTCCTGCCAGCTTAGGATCATGGACCACCTGGGCGTTTAAACAATATTCCTGGACAGGTGCCGTTCCCGGAATTTCGGGCGATGTGGATATGGATGTGTTCAATGGAAATACTACCGCGTTTAATAATCTGATGGGATGTCTGGCAACGAACATCGTTGAAAATAAACCGGATAATACCAGTATCAATGTATACCCCAACCCGGCAACCAATACATTTACCATTGATTATTCCGGTTTACAGGGGCAGGCATTAGTGAATATATATGACCTTACCGGCAGAATGGTGATGAGCAAGGTGATGGAAAACAAAATTACCATGGATGCCAGCAGCCTGAAGGCCGGCATTTACAATATAAATATTACGAATGCAGAAGGCGTGGTTAATAAACGACTGGTGATAGTACGATAGTTTGTTTATTACCCGACAACCTGTTTTTTATGTCTGATAAATTTGCCAGAATTTTCATTCCTGTTTTTTTTGCCTTTATTCTGTTTGCCGGAATACTCCTCATTTACCGCGCTACGCTGAAGGTTCCCGACATGACGGTTATCAAGGCCAAAGTGACAGACAAAGGCATTGACCAATGGATGATGAAGGGAAGAAGGTATTTCGAGTTTGTTTTTACACTCGAAGGCCAGCAGGATAAAGTGGGCATTTCCATGACCCGCGATGAGTATATTCAGTACACACCGCTTTATAATACCATCACTCCCGGAAAGACTTATACCTTTTACATGGATACCAGTTTCCCGGTCAATAAGGGTGTCAATGCAGGCATTACAAAGATAGATGAAGACGGTGCAGAGCTCTATCGTATGTCAAACGCTACCAACCTCTGGGTTGGTATCTTGTTTTGTGCCGTTGGGGTAGGAGGAGCCCTGTACATCCTTAAAAACCGGAAAAAAGAAGAAGGAGCTGTTTCTTAAGCCGTTATCTTTCCTGTTAGTATACCCGCCCATTCCTTAAAAGTGCTTATCCCTTGTGCATGAATAGATGCACCTACTCCAAGCATCGATGCACCACGTCCGAGCATAGATGCACGCACTTCAAGCATTGATGCATCCTGTCCGAGCATAGATGCACATGCTCCAGGCATTGATGCACTATGTACGAGACTTGATGTACATACTCCAAGCATCGATTAGCGATGTCCAAGACTTGATGTACATACTCCAGGCATCAATTAGCGATGTCCAAGACTTGATGTATATACTCCGAACATAGATGCATCCTGTGCAAGACTTGATGCACATACTCCAAGCATCGATGCACGATGTCCAGGACTTGATACATCTACTCCGAGCGAAGATGCACAATGTGCAAGACTTGATGCACACACTCCGAGCATAGATGCACATACCCCAGTTACATAGAGGATAGGGATAAAGGCATAAAGACAATGTGCGGGTCTAAAGAAAGACGATCCGTTTAGTGTCGGGTGCTGCCATTTCATGATTTTGAAACGGAGATTAAAACAGAGAAGTGTAGAAGGTAATTATCCGTATGGCAATCCGCATAAAGAAACAGTATAAAGGACAAATAATTAAATTTATCTGATCAGTATGCTATTTATAAAATATTGATAATCAAAATATAAGAATATACCGATTATAATTACTTATAATATTTGTATTAATAACGCCCTCCAAGCTTAAGTACGAAAGTACTGCTCAAATAGGAGGGCTCCTTGTTTATAGACGATTCGATTCTATAACCAAATATCGTGTGCAGCCATTTTTTTGGGAAAGCCCGTTGCTCCTTTGTCTATCTCGTATTTATTAGTCAATTCATTGAACTTGGTTTTGTATTGATGATAAGCGTCTGGAGAAATGGCTAGGAGTGTTTTCAGAAGGCAAGAAGAAATTCCATACATTTTCCTTAGGTTGCCTCTATCTGACCCGTTAATTGAATGGATGCCGTTCAATTAAGCAGTTGTAAATTATATAACTTCCTTACATGACGAGCATGTACTTTCCTGATAGTTAAAGGAATAATAAACATTGACTCGATAATAGGAGATGCAACTATAAAACCAACAGAAGCCCATCCCGCATCATTAGTATACCCTCCCGAAGTTCCTCTTGACGCAAGGAAAAGTCCCATGCCAAACATACCTACTCCACTCCACATGACTATACGTTGCGACTTTTTCGCTTTCCGGGTCTTCCGTATCTCTGATAAAATATGCTGATCATTCGTGTTGTGACTAACATAATCAAGCATATCGGCTTCAAACAAACGCTCATTGTTTTGTCGGTATCCTAAGAGAAGAGGGTGTATCGATTGGGATTGAATCCAGATATGTCTGTTTATTTCATATTTGGTTAACTCGCCAGGTTCAATGGTTCCGTTGTGGTAATGAATCGAAGCTATTTCAGAACGGCTTACAACAAAAGTTCTGGAAAAATCATTTAAATAGGTGCGATACCGAATAACAGAGTCGCTCGATACGATTTTTGTCAACTTGCGGTTTCCGTTTTTCCAGATCAGAGTATCTTGAGCCCAAATGGTAGAACAGAAAAGAAATAATACGAATAAGAAAATGATTTTCATTATTTCAAATATATCCTAAAACCAGGATATGCAAAGCGGGACTTAGCAGAACGTCCAGTTTGCTGAGCAAAAGCCGCCATATTCTGAGTCAATGACCCAATCAAACTTATCTTTCCTTCTGAATTGCGTTAACCTTTTCCCGTTTTGGGTATGTTTTCAGGTTTTATTTACTAAAGCATCTCCCCAAAAAGTAGAATATCGTACACATGTAAGAAAATATTCTTTTTTGTGTGAGGGGCCACAGAGCCATGCTAAGCCCTTGTAAAATGGCAGATTAAGGAATCAGCCTTTTCTTTGTATACTCCTCTGCCCAGAAAGCCCCCACTCAAACGGTAATACCCTATCGAATTTATTTTGTGTTTAATATCTATTTGCTCCTCAACTCTAACAACCAGTCCTCGTTCCTTTAGCTTTGCCAACAATTCATCGGCATTTCTTGCTGGTTTAATTTTCCTAAATTCATTCATCTTTAAGTGTCTTTATGTTTTTAAAGCTCTAATTTAGATATTGTATCTTCTAAATTCTTACCATCAAATATTGAATACCTTCGGGTATGAAAATAACAGGAGCATTAACACATGAACAAACACACATTTCGATATGAACCAGGTCATTCTTTTAAATAAGCGCCCCGTAGGCAAACCGACATTAGCCGATTTTAAATTTATAACAGAAGATATGCCGGTGGCAGGAGAAGGGGAGGTGCTTTTGAAAACAAAATATGTTTCCGTTGATCCCTATCTAAGAGGAAGGATGAGCGATACAAAGTCGTATGTGCCTTCGTTTGAGTTGAATAAACCCATCCAGTCGGCACTTATTGCCGAGGTAATGGAATGCGGGAATAATGCTTTGTTTAAAAAAGGAGATTTTCTTACCGGGCATCTGGATTGGAAGGAATATCAGGTTTCAAAAGGAAAAGGATTGACCCGGATTGATGCTCCGGAGGATCAGCTTACACCGTATCTGGGCATATTGGGTATGACCGGGTTGACGGCTTATCTGGGTCTTACCGAGATCGGAGCACCTAAGCAGGGAGAAACGCTTGTTGTTTCAGGAGCGGGCGGAGCGGTAGGAAGTGTGGTAGGACAAATAGGGAAGTTGCTGGGATGTACCGTGGTAGGAATAACAGGTTCGGATAAAAAGGGGGCTCTGCTTTTGTCCAAATTCGGTTTTGATCAGGTTATTAATTATAAAACAGCCAATCTGCAAGAGGCTGTAAAAAAGGCATGTCCGAATGGTGTAGATATATACTTTGACAATGTGGGAGGAGAGATTTCGGATGCCGTTCTGGCCCATATTAACAAGTTTGCCCGTCTGCCGGTATGCGGAACAATTGCCCTTTATAATGAAACCAAGATGCCGATGGGACCCCGTCTTCAAACCCTCCTGGTAGTAAAAAGTGCCCTGATGAAAGGGTTTATTATCAGCGATTATTATGAAAAATTTCCGTTGGCACAGCGTCAGCTGGCTATATGGCTCAAAGAAGGTAAGCTCAGCTTTCAGGAAACCATTGTGCAAGGGTTTAACAATATCCCGGCTGCATTTATGGATTTGTTTGAGGGCAAAAACGAAGGGAAAATGATTGTAAAAATATAGGGAGAAAAGCCAGCTATGAAACGGGGTAGTGGGAACCTAAATTTTTGTAGATTTGGTTCATGAACTTCCTTCTGGATATAGGAAATACGCGTTGTAAAGCTGCTTTGTTTCAGCAAGATACCTTGCTGCACGAAGGGGTGCTGGAGCTTACCGACCCGTTGGCCATACTTCGTTTTCTGGATGGCCGTCAGCCCTCCGCCATGATGATTTCTTCCGTTATCAAGTCATTACCTGCATTTATTGAGGATTATGGAAAGGAGCATAACAGCCTTCCTTTTACCGAATTAACCCCAACCCCTCTTCAGAATAAGTATAAAAGCATGAGTACCCTGGGCAGCGACAGGCTGGCAGCGGGAGTAGGAGCCTGGAAAAGGTATCCGGGACAGGCGATAGTGGTGATTGATGCAGGAACTTGTATTAAATATAATTATGTTTCCGAAAACGGAGAATACCTGGGAGGAGGCATTTCTCCCGGTATTGATATGCGTTTTAAGGCTTTGCATGCTTATACAGGCCGGCTTCCCGAAGAAAAGGCAGAAGAGGGTTTTTATACCCTGATAGGAACCACCACCCGCGACTCCCTGTTATCGGGCGTTATGAACGGTGTAGTACAGGAAGTAGAGGGGATGATCAATCTTTATATGGCACAATATAAGAGTCCGACAATCGTTCTTACCGGGGGCGGTGCGCATTTTTTTGAGAAACGGTTAAAAAACCGCATCTTTGCGCACCCCAATATAGTCCTGGAAGGCCTTAATGAAATTTTAGAGTATAATGTCAGAAAAAAATAAGATTAGGTTACCGTTGTCGTTGAAATGCCTGCTTGTTATTTTTCCGGCCCTGCTTTCTTCCTTCGCTTACGCTCAGACACTGTCTAGCTCTCCTTATTCCCGATATGGTCTTGGTGAACTTCAGGGTACCGGACTGGCACAAAATTATGCCATGGGTGGTGCAGGTTATGCCTGGAGAAATGATACCATCAGTCCCAACTACATTAATATTACCAATCCGGCTTCCTATTCCTCGCTGCGTGTAACTACCATCGAATTGGGTATGCTGAGCAACTCCACCCAGTTTCAGACTACCGATACCAAGTTTCTGTTAAACAATACCTCGTTCGATTATATAGGTGTGGGTATTCCGCTCAAACCCTGGTGGGGATTATCCTTTGGGGTCATGCCATACAGCACGGTGGGATATAATATCCATACCCAGCAAAACAGAGATACCATAGGACTGGTTGATTATTATTACCAGGGTCAGGGAGGTCTTAACAAAGCCTATATGGGCAGCGGAGCCAAACTGCTTGGAAAGAGTTTTAGTGAACGTACCGGAATGGATCTCAGTGCAGGATTCAATGCTAATTTCGAATTCGGACAGATCAGCAATATACGCCATGTGGTGTATGACAGCCCCAACAACTACGATACACGCATTGATGAAAATACCCGCATACATGACGTAGCATGGGATTTCGGGATGCAGTTTAAATTTCAAATCGGTTCCCGTATGGGCAACAACCCCAAGCTCAAAACAGGTTGTGCATATGTAGACCCCAAACGATCGGATACCATTGTAGTATACAGCAATTGCCGCGTAGATTCGGTAGTGAAGAAAAAATATTATGTACACCGTACAGATGATGCCACGCATCTGGAACCGAAACAGATAAAAGTGGGACTATCCAAAAAGACAAATCCCAAGCTGCTTTGCGGATGCGCCTATTCCGATCCTAAACGTGCCGATACCATTGTGGTATACAATAACTGTGTGATTGACTCCATGATACGGAATAAGTATTTCAGTCACCGTAATGATGACACAATCCACTACGAGAAAAAACGGGTACGCAAACAGATTGATCCTATCAATTTCGGAATAGGGCTTACCTATTCACCTGGCATGGGACTCGCCGGAGCCTATGACTTACTGGCCCGCAACTACCTGGCCGATGGAACTACAGAAGTATATAAGGATACGATTGTGAATATTCTCAATCAAAAGGCTATTGCCCGTATCCCGTCTAAAATCGGTATTGGTATTTCCATAGGACAAAGCTATAAATGGAATGTGCTGGCCGATTTTACCTATCAGCAATGGTCGCAGTTTACTTTTGGGGGAACACCCGGAGGATTGCAGAATAGCATGCAGGGATCGCTCGGTTTTCAGTTTCAGCCGGGTATGACAGGCGGATATTTCCGTATCGTGCGTTATCGTATGGGTCTCCGTTACAATCAGACATATCTGGATTTGGAAGGTACACAGCTGGTGGAGATGGGTGTGAGTTTGGGAGCTGCATTACCTGTTTCCCTGCCTAAGATCAAACGGCATTATTATGATATTATGCAGCTGCGTGATCGTAAGTATACCGAGTATTCAATGGTGAATGTAAGCATGGAATTTGGACAGATGGGCACCACCACGAATGGCCTTATCAAGGAAACATACGGACGGGTAGTGCTTGGATTTACTATCAACGACCGCTGGTTCCAGCGTTTCAAATACAACGACTGATAACCCACGGCTTCATACATTACCGGATGATCCGTTTCCTGTATCTTCTTTTGTTTTTCCTGCCGGTACTGCTATGCTCTTCCTGTCAGAATGATATTGCAGTGGTGAAGAGCCTCAATTTCAGAGCCGAGATGCCATTGCGTACCGCCATCAATGCGGAAATGATATACAGCGACAGTGGTTTGGCAAAAGCCAAACTGAATGCTCCGGTAATGGATCAGTATGCCGGTCTCAATCCCCGGCTGGTGATGCCCAAAGGCATTGATCTGAGCTTTTTCAGCGACAGTATCATTCATACCAAACATCATTTCGATAGCCTGTTAGTGACCACCCACCTCACTGCCGATTCGGCTATACGCGAAGAAAAAGACAATGTGATGAAAGCATTTCGTCATGTGGTGGTAAAGAATAAAAAAGGCGAAACCCTGCATACCGAAAAGCTGATCTGGGACGAGAAAAAACGAATTATCTATACCGATGTACATGTACTCATCACTACGGCCGATGATGAGATCCTGGAAGGAGAGGGACTCGAATCAAATGAAGATTTTAGCCATTATAAAATAAAGAAGCCATCCGGAAATAAGAACGTGGATGACGGAAATAACTAAAAAAACAGCATTAAATCTATGAAACCAAACAAACTTTTCAGGATCAGCGAAATTATGTGGCTGGTTATTGCCATTGCCTGTGTGATAACGGATATCATTATCTTTATTCAGGGCCAGACCAGCAAAGGATTGTTCTTTATAGGGATGACAGCCATGGCATCGATCATGTATTTTGTACGTCGCAAAATGCGCATACGCGCTGAAATTGTGATGGGTGTGAGACCTCCTAAGGAAGAGATAAAGAAGACTAAATAATTCTTAAATCATAAATGCTGCTCCTGAGTCTCTTCTCATTCGTCGCTCTCTTGCTTCATACCAGCATCCGTGCTGTATTTGGCAATACGTTGCGCTTAAGGCTGGAGCTGGAGAGTCATCATCCTACCTTGCATGGAAGGGCAGCCCGCCTTTTTCTGAAACATACCGTACAGGTATCGCTGGCATTGAAAACAGCACGAAGCTTTTTTGGATTGCTATTCATCCTTTCCTTTTTTCTCGTTGCAAAGGATATGGAGATTCTTCCCAATAGTGCCCGTATTGCCATCCCTTTGTTTACCGGAGTGGTGGCTTTGTTATTGTTTATCACAGCCGATTCCATTACAGCCAATGTGAGCAGGATACATCCTTATTCTTTGTTAAAGGTGCTGGCACCTTTCTTTTTGGTAACTTATGTGTTGTTCTGGCCGGTGAGCATGCTTCTTTTTAAGGTGCGAAGGCTTTTATTCAAAGATGGAGGAGCCGATTTGCAGGCCAATGAAACAACCGAAAGCCGTTCCGAAGATTTTGAAGAACTGGTAAGCAGTTTGGGTGAAAGGAGTACAAGGACAGAAACGGAGCCGGAAGTAAAGATACTTCAGAATGCGTTGGAATTCAGAGATGTGAAGGCAGGGGCCTGTATGATTCCCCGGTCGGAGGTGGTGGCTATGGAAATAAATGCCCCGGTACAAAGCCTGATACAGAAATTTACCGAAACACGTCTTACCCGTATCCTCATTTACCGGGAAAGCCGTGAAAATATAGTGGGTTATGTACATTCCTTTGAAATGTTCCGTAAGCCTGTTTCCATCATATCGGTGATACGGCCGGTGGTGGTGGTTCCGGAAACGATTCCGGTAAAGGATCTGCTTACCTTATTTATCCGTCAGCGGCGTAATATGGCTGTGGTGGTGGATGAATACGGAGGCACTTCGGGAGTATTGACCATTGAAGACGTAATAGAGGAGCTTTTTGGAGAAATAGATGACGAACATGATCAGGACCATCTGCTGGAGAAGAAGCTGAATGAAAAAGAGTACCTTTTTTCGGCCCGGCTTGAAATATCGTATCTGAATGAGAAATATGGCTTCCATTTCCCTGAATCTAAGGATTATACCACCCTCGGAGGCTTTATGTTTCACCTGGGCGAAGGGGTGCCCCGTCAGCGTCAGAAGCTGTTTCACAGCCACTTCCGTCTCGAAGCCTTTGAAGTGAGTAATAACAGGGTGGAAACGGTGAAACTGATACTGAAATAGGAGGCAGTAAAACGTATCCTGATTGCCTCCTGCCTCCTTATTTATGCCTCCTGCCTCCTGCTCCTGCCGCTTATGTCAGCTTCGAAATCCCTGAGTCCAATCACCCCCATACAGCTGCTACGCCCCGTTTTTTAGTTTCCCCGAAGATGTGTATATTCGTCCCCCAAATAAATATTTAGAATATGTCAGTATTAAGTAGAATCCGGAGTAGAGCAGGCTTATTAGTCGCTGTTATCGGTATCGCGTTATTCGCCTTTATCCTGGGCGATATTTTCACATCCGGCCGTTCCATGTTTACCAGCAGGGAAACCAATGTAGGTGTTATAGCCGGAGAAGAAATTTCCATCGTTGATTTTCAGCGTAAAGTACAGGAACAGCTTAACCAGATGAAGGAAAGCAATCCCAACGCTCAGATTGACGAAGCCAGCACCGATCAGGTTGTTCAGCAGCTCTGGAACCAGACTGTGAGCGAAAAGATATTCTTTCGCGAATTTGACCGCGTAGGAATCTCTGTTTCTGCTGATGAATTGACCGATCGTATGGTAGGTAAAGATCCTGATCCGGTGATGAACCAATATTTCCAGGATCCTCAGACTCACCAGATCCGTCGTGATTTTGCAACACCTGATGGACGCCTGAATATGGCTCTGGTACGTAAATATGTTTCCGGTCTCACCGATAAGGATGAGAAATACTGGGTACAGCTGGAGAAATATATCCGCGACAACCGTCGCCAGGTAAAATATATGAACCTGATCAAGAAAGGACTTTATATCACTACTGCACAAGCCCGTCAGGATTCAGCCGATGCGGCCATTATATACAACATCAAATATGTTTCCAAAAAATACAATACTGCTTCCGATAGCGCTATACAGGTTACGGATGCCGAACTGCTTACCTGGTACAATGCTCACCAGTATAAATACAAAATTAAAGAAGCAACCCGTGGTATTGAATTCGTAACCTTTGATATCAAGCCATCGGCTAAGGATATCGATGATATGAAAACAGACCTGAAAGGACTTGTGGCCGAATTCAAAACAAAGACCGGTAAAGAAGACAGCGCTTTTGTTCAGGCCGAATCTGACAGCCGTCGTTACAATATCGAATATCATAAGAAAGGCACCTTGCCTGCTTCCGTTGATTCCATGGTAAGCATCAGCAGCGCAGGAACTGTATTAGGCCCTGTAGAAGACAATGGAAAGCTGACCCTGTATAAAGTACTTGGTACCCAGGTTTCTTCCGATTCTGCCAAAGTGAGACATTTGCTGGTAGGTTATAAAGGCCCTGCAACACGTGATAGTACTATTCACCGTACCAAGGAGCAAGCCAAACTAAGAGCCGATAGTCTCTTTAATCTGGTAAAAACCAAGAAGAAAAAACTGGAAGATCTGATCGATCAGTTTTCGGATGACGGAGGCAAGAAAGCGCCAGAAGGAAAAGAAGGACATGGTGGTATATACGGATGGTTTACTCAGGAATCACAGCTGGTGCCTGAATTCAAAAAGGCAGGACTCACCGGAAAGAAAGGTGAAATAACTGTTGTGGAAACAGCGTTTGGATATCATATCATCGAAGTACTGGACAAGACCAAGGAATCGGAAAAGAATATGGTTGTTACCATTGAACGTCAGGAGCAGGCTTCCAAAGCCACGATAGATTCTGTTTATCTGAAAGCCAATACGTTTGCAGGAAAGAATGTAACGACTGAACAGTTTGAAAAAGCAGTTGCCAAAGAGGGGATGAACAAACGGGTAGCTGCAGAGATTCATGCTACAGACCGTACCATCAATGGACTGGATGCTCCTAAAGAGCTGGTTCGTTGGGTATATGCCGATGACCGTAAAAAAAATGAAGTGTCCCAACCATTCCAGCTGGGCGAGCGTTTTGTAATTGCTACACTCATCTCCATGAAGGAAAAAGGGATTGCTCCTCTGGAAGAGGTGAAAGACCGTGTAACTGCTGAGGTGAAGAAACAGAAGAAAGCAGAGAAATTTATGGATGAGATGGCGAAGGCCTCTGCAGGTGTTTCAAAAATTGATGACCTGGCTTCCAAAATGCGTGAACCTGCACAGACTGCCGATAATGTGAATTTCTCCAATTCCTTTATCCCTGGCATTGGTCAGGAACAAGGACTGATTGGCGATGTTGTTTGTGCCAAACCCGATATGATCAGCAAACCTGTTCAGGGAAATAGTGCAGTGTATGTATTTACAGTAGTAAAATCAGCTCCTGTAGGCATGACACCCGATGTTAAGACGATGAAGAAATCCAAACTGCAGAATTTGCAGTCGACTGTTGACTCCGAAGTGTTTGATGTTCTTAAAGAGAATGCAGATATCAAGGATAACCGCGCGAAGTTCTTCTAAACAAGATTAATCCATTTATTTGTCCTGGTAATACCGGTTCTTCCGGCCCATTACCAGGACAAATCTTTTTAGGCCGATGCCTTTCTTTCTAAACCTGTCTTGGTGATAACAGATTCTTCCTGGTAATTGTCGTAGTCGGTATTAATATCCCAGAGATTGTGTTTGGCGTTTTTCAGGATATTCTCGGAAGCCAGCAGACCCATGAGGATAGAATGGTCCTGGTTGTTATACTTGAATGCTCCGTAACGTCCAATGACATGCAGGTTTTGAACGCTGCTCAGGAAATTCTCTACCGGTTTCAGATTGTCTTTATACCCATTGTCATACACCGGGTAGCAACGGGGAATGAGGTATACATGTCCGGCTGTGATCTTGTTCTTAGGTACCAGACCTGTTGATTCCAGTTCTTTCTTGGCCAGTTCAATAAGTTGTTCATGAGGCCGTGTCCAGATCTCATCCTCATCATAACACCAGTACTCCAGTGCAATGATGGTACTTTCTTCCTTGCCATAGAGTTCGGGAACCCAGTTGCGGAAGTTGGTGATACGTCCGGAGAGCATATCGGTACTGTGTACATAAATCCAGTTATCGGGGAAGAGGTTCTTGGCTTCCACTTTCAGATATACAAGGATCGTATTTCTGAATTTCAGTTTCTTATTGCGTTCCAGAATATCGGTAGGTACATCGGGCAAGCGGCTAACGAGCAATGTCATGGGCATAGAGGAAACAATGTGATCGTATTCCCTTATTTCGCCTGTTGTGGTCTGTATCGCTTTTACTTTTCCGTTTTCGGTAATGACACGTTCTACAGGGGTATTCAGAAAAACATTTCCGCCTTGTTTGGTTACAAAGGCGGCCATGCGTTCATATACCATACCTGTTCCTCCATGGGGGTAGGCAAACTGATCTACCAGGGTTTTGTGTTTGTTGCCTTTGCCTCCCAGAACACCGTTTTTCACCGCTTCCCACAAGGACAGTTTCTTGATACGTTGTGCTGCAAAATCAGCATCCAGCTCGGAACACTTGATACCCCAGAGTTTTTCGGTATAAGCTTTAAAGAATATTTCATAGAGCCTTTTTCCAAACCGGCTTTTAACCCAGGTTTCGAAGGTGTTGGTTTGTTTGGTAGGAACAATTTTTTCGGCAAAGAAGCTGGTCATGCAACGCGTAGCTTCCCAGAGCCCCAGATTTTTAAGCGCATCAAACGGTTTAAGCGGATAATGAAAAAAGGTTTTTTTATAATAAATACGGGTGAGCCGATCCACCATTTCATAGTCCTTACCAACCACTTCCAGCCAGGCTTCATTCACACGCCGATCGCTGCTGAAAAAGCGGTGAGGGCCTATATCCACAGTCTGATTCCAGAGCTGGATAGATTTTGCCAATCCTCCTACGCTGCTTCCGGCTTCATAAACATCAACCCCCGGAATTTGTTTGGCCAATTCATAAGCTGCCGTCATTCCTGCCGGTCCTGCGCCAATCACTGCTACTTTCATGCTGAATTAAGATTTATGAATTAAGATTTAAGATTTATGAATTACGATTGACGATTTGGACTGAATGAGGACTTTATTTATCCGGATTGTTTCAAATCATCAATCGTAACTCTTAAATCATAAATTCATTCCTTTATTAATTTGATTGTCCATAGTAAAGAGGGTCTAAAGTACAAAAAAAGGGCAAAACCGCTTAGCGGAGGATAAGCAGACGTTGAGAATCAAGCTTGATAAATATAAAGAGCAGGATGGTAAAAGCCCAGAGCGAAGATCCTCCATAGCTGAAGAAGGGAAGGGGGATGCCGATAACAGGTACAAGACGTATAGTCATACCTATATTGACCAGCACATGGAAAAAGAGGATGGAAGCCACTCCATAACCATAAATCCTGCTGAAGGCAGATCGCTGTCGTTCGGCAAGCAGGATAATACGGACAATGAGAAAGGCAAAGAGAAAGACGATGAAGGTGCTGCCTAAAAAGCCCCACTCTTCTCCTACCGTACAAAAGATAAAGTCGGTTTCCTGAGCGGGAACAAATTCGTACTTGGTTTGGGTGCCTTGCAGATAACCTTTCCCTGCAAAGCCTCCTGATCCGATAGCTATAATACTTTCATTCTCATTCCAGGCTTTGTCTTTTTTATCGGTCTCTATCCCCAGAAATACATTGATCCGTTTTTTCTGGTGATTGGGGAAATGTTCAAAGGCCGATTTGGCGCTTACGATGATACCGGCAGATACCAGGAATGCAGCACAGATAAAAATGATGGTACGGAGTTTTTTGCGGGTGAATATAAACACCAGCACAGCCAGGATACCACATACAAGAATAAGGGTGCCGGGCTTGTATATAAGAGAGCTGAAAAACAGGATGGCCATACCCAGACATAACAAGAGCAGATAGCCGGGCAATCCTTCGCGAAACAATACCAGGATCAGCACCAGCAAGACAATGGCACAACCTGTTTCTTTTTCCAGAATGATAAGCAAGGTGGGAAGAAGGACAATGCCGAAAGCGATGAGCCGTGTTTTCATATCCGACATTCGGATATTGATATCACTTAAGTACTTGGCGAGTGCGAGACAGGTGGCAAATTTTGCAAATTCAGCCGGCTGAATTCCGAAATCGCCAAAACGAAACCAGGATTTGGAACCGGCTACTTCGCGACCCAGAAACATAACCAGCACCAGGGTAAACATACTGAAACCGTAAATGACCCAGGCAAAGGTGGGATGGAATTCGGCATCAATGATAAGCAGCAGAAATGCCAGCACAATAGATCCAGATATCCAGAGGAGCTGTTTGCCGTATTTCTGACTCAGGTCTAGAATAACAGGATGATCTTCGTCGTATACTGCCGAATATACATTGCCCCAACCCAATACAAGCATCGCCAGCCAGATCAATACGGTGACCCAGTCTATATTGCTGAAAATGCTTGTGCTTTCGGACCTTCTCACAGCTATTCTTTTTTGGGATGATAAACCTTGTGAATCAGGTCGGCTTCAATCATCTTCTTTTCCAGTGCAGGACGGGTAACTTTGCGGGTCAGGTATTTTTCAATCAGCAAGCTCGCAATAGGGCAGGCCCATTCGGCTCCATACCCTGCATTCTCTACTA